>NZ_CP061368.1:3519772-3844697 GCF_014725735.1 Wenzhouxiangella sp. AB-CW3 | reverse complement strand
AAGCCCTCAAGTCTAGTCGTGTTGCGCACTAAAATCACCCCGTCATCCGGCCAATTGCCGGCCCGCCGCGCCCGCATGATCCAGCAGCGGCGCGAACGGCATTTGAGAAGCTCGGATTGATTGACAGAATAGCGCATATCACGCTATTCTTGACGCCTTTTGTTAGGGTTTCGCCGCGCGAGCTTTTCCGCATCCACGGACAGCTCCGGTCGCCGACCCATCTTACTCGTCTTCAAGCACTGACGGAATCAATCATGAAACGTACTTTTCAGCCAAGTCGAATCAAGCGCCTGCGTCGCCACGGTTTCCGGGCCCGCATGGCCACGCGTTCTGGTCGCGCCGTGATCAACGCACGCCGTGCCAAGGGTCGCAAGCGCCTGGCCTCCACCGCCGGCCGGTAAGCGACCGGATGCCCGGCCGGCAGGGTCTGCCGCGCCAGGCGCGGTTGCTGACCGGGCCCCAGTTTTCCCGGGTCTTCGCGACCCGGAAGGCTCGGAGCAACCGGTTTTTCACGATCCACTACGCGCCGGCCGAATTCGCCCGACTGGGCATGGCCGTGTCGCGCCGGGTCTCGAACAGGGCGGTGGTGCGTAATCGCATTCGCCGCCAGATCAGGGAAAGCTTTCGTCATCAGCGAACGCAACTGAAGACCATGGATTACGTAGTGGTGGCGCGTCCAGCCGCCGCCGGGCTGACACCGCCCGAACTGCGTGATGCACTCGATCAGTTGTGGCAGCGGTTCAGCGTCGACCCATGAATACAAGAACATTTTTCATTCTCATCCTCGCCCTGCTCGGGTTCCTGATCTACATGGAATGGCAGAGCGACTACGCGCCGCCGCGCCAGCCCGCCGATGATACCCGGCCTGCCGAAACCGACGAGCCGCCACGAAGGGCACCGACCGATGTTCCGGACGCGCTGGAAACGACCGATGCCCCGGATCTGCCGGATGTCCCCGATTTTGAAGACACGACCGAAACCGACGACCCGGAACGGCCCCGGCAGGCCGAGATCCGCGCCAGCCGGCGGATCGAAATCAGCACCGATGTCCTCTCGGTCGACCTCGATGCCAACGGCGGCACCCTGGTCGATCTGCGCCTGAAGCAATACCCGGTCAGTGTCGATCAGCCCAACGAGCCGTTTACCCTGCTGGTCGAAGAACTGCCGGAAATCTATGTTGCCCAGGCCGGCCTGCTCAGTGGTCAGCATCCCGCGCCCAATCACCGCAGTCGCTGGGAGTTCGAGCGTGACTACTACGAACTGGCCGAAGGGGAGGACAGGCTCGAGGTACCCCTGACCTGGCAGGACAACAGCGGACTGGAAGTGGTGGCCACTTGGATCTTCCACCGGGGCGACTACGTGGTCGATCTCGATATCGAGATCATCAACCACAGTGGCGAAACCTGGCGCGGTGCGCGCTACGTCCAGTTACAGCGCACCCGACCAGACTTCTCCGATGCCGGCTTTGCCTTCACCAATCCCGAACGTTTCAGCTACAACGGCGCGGCGGTCTACAACCCCGACGATGCCCTGAAGAAAATCAGCTGGAACGACATTGAGTCGAGACCGTTCGAAGGCACTTTCGATCAGGGCTGGGCCGCGATGATCCAGCACTACTTCGTCGCCGCCTGGATTCCGCCGGCCGACCAGCGTCATCGCTACACGACCCGGCATGTCACCAGTGAACGACTGCCGCGCTTCATCCTGGCCGCCACTTCGCCGCAGGTCAGCGTGCCCGACGGTGACAGTTATCGTTTCAACGCGCGCTTGTATGCTGGACCAAAACTTCAGAACCGCCTCGACGAGGTGGCTCCTGGCCTGCGCCTGACCGTCGACTATCGCTGGTTCCGAATTCTTTCGCAGCCGCTGTTCTGGGTGCTCGACAAGATTCACATGGTCATTCAGCACTGGGGCTGGTCCATTGTCGTGCTGACCCTGCTGATCAAGCTGCTGTTCTACAAGCTTACCGAAGCCCAGTTCCGATCCATGGGCAAGCTGCGGAAACTGCAGCCGAGAATCCAGCAGCTCAAGGAGCGTTATGGCGATGACCGCCAGAAGTTCGGTCAGGCCATGATGGAGATATACAAGAAAGAAAAGGTCAACCCGCTGGGTGGCTGTCTGCCCATCCTGGTGCAGATACCAATCTTCATCTCGCTGTACTGGGTGCTGCTTGAATCGGTCGAACTCAGGCAGACCTCGTTCCTGTGGGTGCCCGATCTGAGTCGACCGGATCCATACTTCATCCTGCCGATTCTCAACGGCATCTTCATGATCGTCACGCAGCGACTCATGCCCACCGGTGGCATGGACCCAATGCAGCGAAAGATCATGATGTCGCTGCCCGTGGTGTTTGCCTTCCTGTTCGCCCTGTTCCCGGCCGGACTCGTGCTGTACTGGGCGACCAACGCCGGTGTCTCGCTGGCCCAGCAGTGGTACATTCTGCGTCGGCTGGACCTGGAAGAAGCCGCCAAGAAGCGATAGCCGCTTGAGGTCGGCCACCGCCGACCCGGCCAGAAATGGCCACGTGGCCTATCCACGTGGCCTGGGTCGCCTGTAAACTATTCAACGTATTTCCACTTCCGAAAGAGGTTCTCGTCCAATGCGCACTTGATGTCGTCGCCGTTTTGACGGCCGGACTGTATCGCAGCCCCTCCTCAAGGGGCCGGGATCGCGACATCTCTATTTATGGAATTGCGCATGAACGACGCCAGCCTCGCCCTCAAAGATGTCTCTTACGTCCTGCCCAACGGCCGGATGCTGTTTTCCGGGTTGACCGAACACTTTGGTATCGGCACCGCCGGATTGGTCGGCCGCAATGGTGTGGGCAAGACACTGCTGGCCAGAATTCTGGCCGGACAGATCCAACCGACGTCCGGTCATTCCCTGCGAAGCGGAACGGTGCATTATCTCGCTCAGCAGGTCACCTTTCCGCCGGATGCAACGGTGGCCGACCTGACGGGCTTGCGCCACTTGCTCGACGCGCTTGAGCGCATTGAATCGGGCAGCACGGCGGCCAGCGATTTCGATGCCCTGGACGAACATTGGGATATCCGCCAGCGCCTGCATCATGCGCTTGAAGAAAGCGACCTGGGCCATCTCGATTCAAGATCTCTGATCAGCCGCCTCAGTGGCGGACAGTGCATGCGTCTTGCCCTGATCGGCAGCCAGCTGTCCGGCGCGGACTACCTGATTCTTGACGAACCCAGCAATCATCTGGATCGCGACAATCGACGACATCTGATCGAGCAGCTCAGGCGCTGGCCAAAGGGACTGATGGTCATCAGTCATGACCGTCAGTTGCTCAATGCCATGGACCATATCCTGGAACTCTCTCCCCGGGGACTGACTCGCTACGGCGGCAACTACGACTTCTACGCCCAAAGCAAGGCGCAGGAACGCTCCCGCGCCCAGCAGCTTCTCGATCAACGCAAACATCAGCGACAGCAAGCCCGGCGTAACATGCAACAGCAACATGAACGCCAGCAAAGAAAACTGGCCAGCGGCCAGCGCGATGCCAAGACGGCCAATCAGGCGCGCATTCTGCTGGATGGTCAGAAAAACCGCAGCGAAGCGACCGCCGGTTCGCTAAGCCGCACGCAGAATGCTCGTCGGGAGCAACTCGATGAAGCAGTAAAAAAGGCCGCCGGTCAGGTGGACAACGAAGACAGAATCTCCCTGCACTCCCTTCCAGTGACCGCACCTGTCAGGCGCCGGGTGGTTCACCTCGATGACGTGGTGCTGCCCTATCTGACCGAACCCACCAGCCGAATCAGCATGACCCTTTCGGGCCGTCAACGCATTGGTGTGCTGGGGCCCAATGGCTGTGGCAAATCCACATTGCTGCGCATGCTTGCCGGGCGGATTGCTCCTCTGGCCGGTCAGTGCCAGCTTCCCTCGACCCATGCTTTTCTCGACCAGCGTTTTGACAACATGAACCCGCATGAGTCCGTGCTTGAACAACTGAGAGCCAACAATCAACAGGCGGCCCGCAGCGACCTATGCATGCGTCTGGCGCACCTGGGGCTGGATGCCGCCAGAATCAACCTGCCGTTCTGCCGCCTAAGCGGTGGCGAACAGCTCAAGGCTGCGCTTGCCTGTGTCCTTTACGCCGAGCCCCCACCACCCTTGCTGCTGCTTGATGAACCCGACAATCATCTTGACCTGCCTTCCGTTCAGGCACTGGAACACATGTTGTCTGGCTATCAGGGCCTGATGATGGTGGTCTCGCATGACGACCGCTTTCTCAACCAGCTTGATCTGACCGATCACCTGCTGGCCACCGAACAAGGTTGGTGTCTGCGACCACTCAGCCATTGACCGGGCACGGATACGCTGAATGTCCTGCTGATCATGGACCTCAGTAGTAAGCCCGGCCTTACACCAAAGCGCCCTTTCAAACCGACTTGGCCAGACATGGCACAATCGCCTGTCATGACCCCATCGTCCGACACCATCGTTGCCATTGCCACACCACCAGGGAGAGGCGGTGTCGGCGTGGTGCGTCTGTCCGGTCCGGAGGCATTCACGATTGCCGAACAGCTGACCGGAACACTGCCGGAGATTCGAACAGCCGCCCTGCGTCAGTTTCGTGATGACAGCGGCGAGGTCATCGACAGCGGCCTGCTGATCCGGTTTGCCGGCCCGCGATCGTTTACCGGTGAAGATGTGGTCGAAATCCAGGGGCATGGTTCGCCGGTTGTGTTGGAATGGGTCGTGACTGCCGCGGTTGCGGCCGGAGCCCGCCGGGCGGGTCCCGGCGAATTCAGCCAGCGCGCTTTTCTCAACGATCGCATGGATTTGGCGCAGGCCGAAGCCGTGGCCGACCTGATTTCCGCGGCCAGTCAAAAGGCAGCCCGCGCGGCTCATCGCAGCCTGGAAGGCGAATTTTCCAAAGCTGTTGATGATCTGCATGACGCCCTGGTGGCACTTCGCGTGTGGGTGGAAGCGGCGCTGGATTTTCCCGATGAAGATGTCGATTTTCTGGCCGACGGCCAGGTGGCAGAGCGCACCACTGCGTTGAAGGACCAATTGAGCGCCCTGATCGACCGCGCCGGAACCGGACGTCTGCTGACCGATGGCGTGCGCATCGCCATCATCGGCCCACCCAATGCTGGTAAATCCAGCCTCCTCAATGCGCTGGCCGCACGCGATGCCGCCATTGTCACCGATATCCCCGGCACCACGCGGGATGTGCTGCGCGAAACCATCACCCTGGCGGGCATGCCGGTGGTGCTATCGGATACCGCCGGCTTGCGCGATACCGACGACCAAGTCGAAATCGAAGGCGTGCGGCGGGCGCGCCGTGAAATGCAGTCGGCGGATCTGATCCTCCATGTGGTTGATGCCAGTGATCCCACCACGCCCGCCATGCCCGACCTGGCATCCGCTGTGCCCATGATCCGGGTCGAGAACAAGCTCGACCTGATCGGGCAGGAAACCCGGCAGCCACCCGAAGGCACGGACACGCTTCGGGTCTCGGCCCTGACCGGCGAGGGCCTGGATCGCCTGGAATCGCGGGTGCTTGAATCACTGGGCGTGAATGCCGATGCCAGCGGTGGTGAATTCTCCGCTCGCCAGCGCCATGTTGACGCGCTGAATCTTGCACTGGCCCACGTCGAGGCCGGTGAGGCCGAAATTCGGGCCAGCGGATCGGGCGAACTGCTGGCCGAGGAACTGAAGATGGCGGCCTCGGCCCTGGGCGACATTACCGGTCACATCAGCTCCGACGAACTGCTCGGGGCCATCTTTTCGAGCTTCTGCATCGGCAAATAGTCAGACTTCCGCCCCTGCCAATTTGGCATGGCCTGCCCTATACTCGGGATACATCAATCAGTAAAACCCTAAGGAGCAGGTATGCGAACCGTCCGCCAGATTCTCGAAAAAAAGGGGGACAACATCTGGTCGATTGCTCCGAACTCCACCGTTTACGATGCCGTCACCATGATGGCTCGAAAAAGCATCGGTGCGCTGCTTGTCATGCGCAACGGCCAGCTTCACGGCGTGATCTCCGAGCGCGATTATGCGCGCAAGATCGTGCTCGAAGGCCGCTCCTCGCGCGAAACCCGGGTCGAGGAAATCTGTTCGACTCCGGTCATTACCATTCAGCCCCAGGCCATGGCCGAGGAAGGACTGGCGCTGATGACGCGCAAGCGCATCCGCCACCTGCCCGTGGTCGAGGGAGACAAGCTGCTCGGGGTGGTCTCCATAGGTGACCTGGTGGATGCGGTCATCGGCGATCAGCAGAAGCTGATCGAGCAGCTCGAACGATACGTCAGCGGTTACTGACATCCTGGACCGATGCAATGAGTCTCAGTATCGAACATGCCGCCGCCATTGCCCGTGAAATGGGGCTGGATGAGCACGGCCTGGAAATCACGCCCCTGCGCGGTGGCGATATTGCCCAGGCGCATGTGCTGCGAGCCGCCGACCTGTGGGTGTTCGTCAAGACGTTGCCCATCCAGCAGGGCGCCCTGCTGTCGGCCGAAGCCGATGGCCTCAAGGCCCTGACCCGCACCGGCACGGTGCGAGTGCCCGGGGTGATTCGCCGGGGCGTCGAAGATGAAACCGCCTGGCTGGCACTGGAATACCTTGAACTGGACCCGCGCACACCCGAAGCCGACGAACGCCTTGGCCGCGAACTGGCCGCCCTGCACCGCAACAGTGCCGACCACTTCGGCTGGCATCGCAATAACTACATTGGACTGACGCCGCAGCACAACCCGAAAACAGCCGACTGGACGAGCTTTTTTCTCGAACATCGCCTGGGTTTTCAGTTCGATCGACTGACAAAGGCCGAGCACGGCGGCGACTGGCCACAGCTCAAGGAGCAAGTCTTCGAGGCCTGGCACAGGGACCATGCCGATCATCATCCGCTGCCGGCGCTGGTTCACGGTGACCTGTGGCAAGGCAACGCCTCGGCCATCGGTGGCCGGCGGCCCGTGGTTTTTGACCCGGCCGTCCACTATGCCGACCGTGAAACCGATCTCGCCATGACCCGCCTGTTCAATGGTTTTTCAGATGCATTCTACGAGGCCTACGAATCGGCCTGGCCGTTGCATCCGGGGCATGAATCTCGCGCCAATTTCTACACGCTTTACCACGTGCTCAACCATGCCAATCTCTTCGGCGGTGGCTATCCGGCTTCGGCCCGCCGGCTTTGCCAGCGCATTGTGAGCGGCGCGTCCTGACGTTACCATTGGCCGCCTGCAAACGAAGGAGACCAGCATGGGACTGCTCATTGATGGGCAATGGCACGACAAGTGGTACGACACCGACTCCACCGGCGGGCGTTTCGAGCGCTCGGCCGCGGCCTTTCGCAACTGGATTACCGCCGACGGATCCCCGGGCCCCGACGGCAAGGGCGGGTTCAAGGCCGAAGCCGGTCGCTACCACCTCTATGTTGCCCTGGCTTGTCCCTGGGCGCACCGCACCCTGATCTTCCGCAAGCTCAAGGGGCTGGAAGACATGATCAGCCTGTCCATCGTCAATCCCATCATGCGCGAACACGGCTGGACGTTTCGCGATGGCTACCGGGTGCGACGCGACCCGATTCACGATGCCGAGTTCATGCACCAGGTCTACACCGCGGCCAATCCCGACTACTCCGGCCGGGTGACGGTGCCGGTGATCTGGGACAAGCAGGAAAACACCATCGTGTCCAACGAATCGGCCGACATCATTCGCATGCTTAACTCGGCCTTCGACGGAGTCGGTGCAAGGGACGGGGATTTCTATCCCGAAGACCTGCGCGAGGAAATCGATGCGGTCAATGAGCTGGTCTATGACAACGTCAACAACGGCGTTTACAAGTCAGGTTTCGCCACCACGCAGGAAGCCTACGACGAGGCAGTCGTGCCGTTGTTCGAAACCCTCGATCAACTTGAACAGCGACTCGACGAGAACCGCTACCTGTGCGGATCGCGCCTGACCGAGGCCGACTGGCGACTGTTCACCACGCTGGTTCGCTTCGACGCCGTATACGTGGGTCACTTCAAGTGCAACATCCGCCGCATTGCCGACTATCACAACCTCTCGAACTACCTGCTCGAGCTCTACCAGATGCCCGGGGTGTCGGAAACCGTCGATGTGCATGCCATCAAGCTGCACTATTACGGCAGCCATGACACCATCAATCCGCACTACATCGTGCCGATGGGTCCGGCGCTGGATTTTCATCGCAAGCACGATCGCGCGCGCCTGCCCGCCGACTAGTCGGCAGGTCATCATCGTGGCTGTCCAGCGTCTGCCCGGCCGGATAATCGGTGGCGCGGCGTGATCCGCCCACCGCCACCGGCAGACGCCGACGTACTCCGGGGCGCTGCTGACGCAGCGCCTGAATGAGCAGCGGACCGACAATCAGCGTCGCGCCCATCCAGAACCAGGCATCCGGTACTTCGGCAAACACCAGCCAGCCCAGGATGAACGCCCACACCAGTCCGGTGTATTCACTGGCCGTCACCCGGCTGGCGTCCACGTGGCGATAGGCCAATATGACCGTCATGTTGTAGCCCAGGATGAACAGCGCCGAGCCAAAGGCGGCGCTGAGCGCGGAGAAGTCCAGCGGCGCCCCCTCGATCACGGCCAGCGTGACGGCCGCCGGCATTGCCAGCAGGTAGTTCAGCAACAGGCTGTGTACAACCGGTTGTTTGCGCGGCAGCTTTCGAACCAGTACCGCGTTGATGGCCA
Organism: Wenzhouxiangella sp. AB-CW3; assembly: GCF_014725735.1. Lineage (NCBI taxonomy): Bacteria > Pseudomonadati > Pseudomonadota > Gammaproteobacteria > Chromatiales > Wenzhouxiangellaceae > Wenzhouxiangella > Wenzhouxiangella sp. AB-CW3. The sequence goes on along the minus strand of NZ_CP061368.1, from coordinate 3,836,012 downwards.
GCGCCACGGCCAGACCCAGCGCGGCCAGACCGGCCCAGTTCAGCTCGCTGGGCCGCAGGATGACCAGCACACCGATCAGGCCGCTGATCACCGTCAACAGACTGGACCGGCGCAGCTTTTCGCCAAACAGCAGCACCCCGAACAGCATGACCAGTACGGGTGCGGCATAAAAGATGGCATTGGCCGTCGCCAGGGGCAGCGCGCCCAGGGCGATGACCATACAGACAATGCCCGCCAGGCCGATATGGGCACGCACCAGGTGAATTCGCGTGCCTTCGAAAAAACGGCTGCGATCGATCATTCCGATAAACGGCAGCAGCATGGCCAGCGTCACCACCAGGCGCAGGGCAATGAACTGAAACAGTGCCACATCACCGCTGACCCACTTGATGATCACATCGGAAATAATGGCCAGCAGATTGCCGATCACCAGGAGACCGATGGCGCTGTTGATGGTCTTGCCGGACATGCTCTGCTCCAGGGCTGGCAGGAATCGGAGCCATGATTCTGGTGTAGCCGAACCATGATGTAAAATGATGAATATTCACTCGATATGAAGCATATTCATAGTGAGCCTGCCCCCACTGAAGACCCTTCCCGCCTTCGAGGCCGTTGCCCGGCTCAACAGCTTTTCGCTCGCCGCCGGCGAAATGAACCTGACCCAGAGCGCCATCAGCCACCAGATCCGCGCCCTGGAAGACAGCCTGGGCGAGGAGTTGTTCGTGCGCGCCGGGCGCAAGCTGTCGCTGACCGAAGCCGGCGAACAATTCCTGGAAGCGGTGGCACCGGCGCTGGCGCAGATCGAACGAGCCGCGGTCAGACTTCGCGGCAGCAGCGATGAACGCCTGCGCCTGGCCGTCCCCAGTTCGCTGGCGGTGTGCTGGCTGATTCCACGGCTGCCCCAGTTCCAGCGCCAGCACCCGGGAATCGAGATCGACCTGGAGATGCTTTCGGACATGCCGCATATGTCCGATCGCATTGCCGATTGCTTTCTGACGGTGCGATACCGTCAGCGCGGTTATCAGTCGCAGCGTCTCTACGTCGAGCAGTTGTTCGCGATCTGCTCGCGGCCTTACTGGCAGCAGATGCAGAAGCGCCTGAGAGAAGAGAAACTGCTGGCCGATGACGAGCCGCGTTCGCTGGATCCGGGATGGCTGCTCCGGTATCGCCTGCTATCGGCGGCCAGCCTGTTCGACCGGCCGGGGGAAGATTGGCGCCGCTGGTTTGCCGCCGCCGGTGCCGAACTGCCGACAGATGCCAGACTGCATCACTTCAGTCACATGCTGCTGGCCCACGAAGCAGCCCGACACGATCAGGGCATTGCGCTGGCCAACGATTACATGATCGATACCGCCGCCGATCCCGACCTGGTGCGTCTGCCCGTGCCTCCCATGGCCACCGGCGATGAGTTCCACCTGGCTTACAAGACCAGCCGTCGCAACGAAGCTGCTATTCGGGCACTGGCCGCATGGTTGGAGGAACAGGCCGCGCGTTCAGGCTGGTGATCGACGACGCGCCGAGGTTACTGGTTCCGGCCCGGCCCGTCTTCGGGCGGCCGCGCAGACTGTGACTGGCTCCGGCCCTGTGGTGGCTCGGTGGGCCGAGCGCCCTGATTGCCTGGCAATGGATGATGGCGTCGACGAGGCGAGCGCCGGCCACCATTGAACAACCGTTGTACCAGGCGGGCAATGAGCAGAAGAGAAATGATGCGACGCATGTTCGGGCTCCGGGCAGAGATCGGAAGTATTGTTCCATGCTGAACCGTGGCCGACCGGCTTGTCAAACCCGGCTTGGCTTCAGCACGGATCAGCCTTCCGGCCGGCGGTCCATCCACACGTCAATCCACACCGGTGACAGGTCAGTCGCTTCGCTTAGCCATTGCCCCACGGCCTGCTCCACCCGCTCGCATTCATCACAGCCCTGGCGTCGGTAGAGCAGGATGAAGACGTCGCCCGCGGGCAGGTCGGCGATCTCGATGTCGTCTCCGGCCGGATCGGTGACATTCCCGAGCAGGCGGTCGAGACGCACCATGGTACGGGCGCGGCGCTCCCGCTTCACCGTGAGGTTGAGTTCGCGCTCGAAGCCCCGCCGAAAACCGTCGAGATGCCAGGAACCGGAATGGTCATAGAGGTAGATGAACAACTGGGGCACCCGCACAATCACGCCTTCGCGCCGTGCCTGGGCACGGACATTGCCGACCAGGCGCTCATGATCGATGATCACCGACTGGCGCTGAAACAGGTCGATACGTTCGGCCACGAGATCATCGACTTCGGCCGAGACCGGTGCAAACAGAACGATGGAGAAGACAAGCATGAGATATCGCATGGGGACAAAGTATATCGTGCTGTCATTCCCCGGGTGTCATCGGCTACAATCTCGCACCCCATGACCCGGCCACTCGACACCCTCAACCCCCAGCAACGCGCCGCGGTCGTGCATATCGATTCGCCGCTGCTGGTGCTGGCCGGTGCCGGCTCGGGCAAGACACGCGTGATCACCGAAAAGATCGCCTGGTTGATCGATCGCGATCATTTTCCGGCGCGGCACATCGCCGCGATTACCTTCACCAACAAGGCCGCGCGCGAGATGCGCAGTCGTATCGGCAAGCGCCTGGGTCGCAAGGCGGTCGAGGGGCTGACCATCTCCACATTCCACTCGCTGGGCTGGCAGATCCTCAAGTCCGAGCCGGAAGCCGCCGGGCGCAGAAAGGGCATGAGCATTCTCGACCAGCATACCGGCGGCGACCTGGTTCGCGAACTATTGCCCTCGGGCGCACCCAACGACATGGTGTGGGCAGTACAGGCCGGCATCGGCCGCTACAAGGATGCCGGCATTCCGCCCGATCGCGCACTGGCCCTGGCCGATGACGAGAATGACGCCCGTGCCGCCGAGATCTATGCCGGTTACAGCGAACGCCTGGTGGCCCTCAACGCGGTTGATTTCGACGATCTGATCACCATCCCCGCGCGCCTGCTCGAGGACCCCGAAATCCGCACTCGCTGGCGTCGGCGCTTGCAGTACCTGCTGGTCGATGAATACCAGGACACCAGCGAGGCGCAGTACCGCCTGCTCAGCCAGTTGACCGAGAGCACCGGTGCGTTCACCGCCGTGGGCGACGACGACCAGTCGATCTACGGCTGGCGCGGCGCGCGGCCGGAAAACCTCGCCAGCCTGAAGACCGACTGGCCCAACCTCACCGTCATCAAGCTCGAGCAGAACTACCGCTCCACCGGCCGCATCCTGTCGGCGGCCAACGCGGTCATTGCCTGCAACCCGCACGATTTCGAAAAGAAGCTGTGGAGCCAACACGGACCCGGCGATCCCATCGAGATCGTCGAATACGTCGACGAAGCCGACGAGGCCGAAGGCATTGCCCGCGGCATTCTGTCCGAAGTCCACGGCAACCGCCAGCGCTTTGGCGATTGTGCCGTGCTGTATCGATCCAACTACCAGGCCCGCGCCATCGAGCAGCAATTGCGCGAATACGGCATTCCCTACGTGGTCTCCGGTGGCCCGAGCTGGTTCGACGCGCGCGAGATCCGCGATCTGCTCGCCTACCTGCGGCTGTTGATCAACCCCGAAGACAACCCGGCTTTCATGCGCGTGGCCAACGTGCCCCGGCGCGGACTGGGTTCCGGCGCGATGTCGCGCCTGACCACCTACGCCGATGCCATTCATGCCAGCCTGCTCGAAGCGGCCGCCGATGCCCGCTTCCAGGCCGAATTGCCCACCCCGGCACAACGCGGCCTGCGATCGTTCACCAACCTGCTGATCGAATTCAACGACCGCTTCGAGCGCGGAGAAATGAACGAACTGGGCGAATTGTTCCGCGAACTGACCGAACACATCGGCTATTTCGATTTCATCTGCGAATCCGAAGTCGACCCGCGCAAGCGCGAGCGCCGCCGCAAGAGCATGGACGACCTGATCGGCTGGATCGGGCGGCTGGCCGACAGCGTGAGCTCCGGCGAGGAACTGATCGCGCGCGTCTCCCTGGCCGCCGGCCCCGACGACGACCGCCACGACGGCGCCGATCTGGTCCGCATGATGACCCTGCACGCGGCCAAAGGGCTGGAGTTCTCGCGCGTATGGCTGCCCGGTTGCGAGGAAGGTCTGCTGCCGCACACCCGTTCCATCGACGATGGCCAGATCGAGGAAGAACGCCGCCTGATGTATGTCGGCATCACCCGCGCCGAACGCAAGCTGGCCATCAGCTATGTCAACAAGCGCCGTCGCGGCGGAGAACAGGTCGAAACCACCCCCAGCCGCTTCCTCGACGAGCTGCCCGAAGAACACACCCGCTGGCCGGCCCGACGGGCCAGTGAAAAGCCAAGTGCCGAGGATGCGAAGGATCAGATTGCGGCGCTGAAGGCAATGCTGGAGGGCTGAAAGAAGGCAAGCAAAAGTCGCCCCGGCCGAAGAGCCGGGGCCTCGCACGGTCATGCGAGCACGGCGGTTGAATCAGGAGCTGTATGCCATGCAGATCCCTCCACGTGCGAGATCCCGGATATCGCCTGCGGCGATTCCGGGATGACGGACAACCTATTATTCTCCCATCTCCCATCTCCCATCTTCCGTCTTCCGCCTCCCGTCCAACCGACATACAATCCCCCCATGCGTCCGATCATCCTCAAGCTCCTGGTCGCCACCATCACCGTCGCCGCACTGGTCGCCTGCCATGCCAACGAACCCTGGGTGGAGGTCAAGGGCAAGCGGTTTTATGTCGAGATTGCCGATGATGATGAAAGCCGGGCGCGGGGGCTGATGTTTCGTGACGAGCTGGCCGACAATCGCGGCATGTTATTCATCTTCCGGCAGGAAGCGCCGCGCAGTTTCTGGATGCGCAACACCCGCATACCGCTCGACATCATCTACCTCGACCGCGACTTGCGTGTGGTTTCCATTGTTCACAACGCGCGCCCCTGCCGTACCCGAAGCGGTCGTTGCCCCAGCTATCCCAGCGAAGGCCCGGCCATGTACGTGCTGGAAGTCAATGCCGGATTCGCGCGGTCGCTGGAACTGCAACGTGGCGATCAGTTGAGTGCCGGCAATGTGCCCCACCTGGAGTGAATTGCCGGAATCGGTGCCTCAAGCCCGACCGGCCCTGTCTGGCACAATGAAAAAATGAGTGATCAATCTTTCATGCTGGTGCAGTTGACTGACTGCCACGTTTCCGCCGACCCCGAAACCGATTATCGCGGCTGCAACCCGCTGCGCGAGCTGCGCACGCTCGAAGCGCTGGTGCAGGAACTCAAGCCCGACGCCATTGTGCTCAGCGGCGATGTTTCCGAAGACGGGTCGGCCGAGTCGTATCGACACGTCGCCGACCAGGTTGAGACCTGGGCCCGGCCGGTGGCCTGGTTGCCGGGCAATCACGATGAGCGGGCGGTGATGGAAGAGGCGCTGGACCGGCCCGGTTTCATCGCCGGGCCCGTCTGCCAGTTCGGCGGCTGGCAGGTGGTGTTGCTGGATTCTGCCTGGCATGACCGGCCCGAAGGCGAACTCAACGACGCCCGCCTGGCCCCGCTGGACGAACTCCAGCCCGACCGGCCGGCCCTGGTGTTCGTGCACCACCAGCCCGTTGCCGTGAATTCGCCGTGGATCGACAAGTACCCGCTGATCGAGAACCATCGCCTGTGGCAACGGCTCGACAGCCGCACAGTCCGGGCCGTCGCCTTCGGTCACGTTCACCAGGTCTACGAAGGCAGCCACAATGGCATCGCCTGTTTGTCGGCGCCTTCCACCGTGGCCAACAGTGAACGGGATACACCGCGCTTCAAGCTCGATCAGGCCGGTCCGGGCCTGCGCTGGTTTCGGCTTTGGCCCGACGGGCGCTGGGAATCAGGTACCCGCCGCGCCTGATCACGGGGCGGTGGAAAGGAAACTACATCTCCACCATTTCGAAGTCTTCCTTGCCGGCGCCGCAATCCGGGCAGACCCAGTCCTCGGGCACATCTTCCCAGCGCGTGCCCGGCGGTATGCCATCGTCAGGCCATCCTTCCTCTTCGTCGTAGATCAGGCCACAGACAATGCACATCCACTGCTTGTAAGGTTGCTCTTCGCTCACGGGTTAAGATTCCCTGATTCAAAATATTCGGCCCGTATTCTAAATGAACGACAAACGAGATTTTCTCAAGCGCGGACTGTATGCCGTCACCCCGGCCAACCGCGCCCCGGCGCAGTTGCTGCCGGATGCCGAAGCGGCACTTGCCGGCGGTGTGCGTCTGCTGCAGTACCGGGCCAAGCCCCGTCCGGATCCGGACGTTGCGCGCGAACTCCTCAAACTCTGCCGCCGCAATGGGGCGGCCCTGATCATTAACGACGATATCGAACTGGCCGCCATACTCGATGCCCATGGTGTGCACCTGGGCCGAGACGACGCCCGCCCGGAACGCGCCCGCGAAGCGCTGGGCCCAGACGCCATCATCGGCGTGAGCTGCTACAACGATCTTGATCGCGCCCGCGAGATGCTGGCCGCCGAACCCGACTACCTGGCCTTCGGCAGCGTGTTTGCCTCACCGACCAAGCCCGATGCCGTAAACTGTCCGCCCGACGTGATCACTGCCGCCCGTGACCTGGGCCTGCCGGTAACCGCCATCGGGGGCATCACTCTGGATAACGCCCCGACCGTCATCGACGCCGGCGCCGACCTGCTGGCCGTGATCACCGACCTGTTTGACGCCGACAACATCGAACAACGCGCCCGACAATTCCAGGAGCTGTTTTCATCATGAGCCAATCTCACGATCTGTTCGAACGTGCCCGTGCCCGCATCCCCGGTGGCGTCAATTCGCCGGTGCGTGCTTTTGCCGCCGTGGGTGGCGAACCCGTGTTCTTCGACCGGGCCGACGGCGCCTACCTGTTCGATGTCGACGGGCAGCGCTACATCGACTATGTCGGTTCCTGGGGCCCGATGATCTGCGGCCACGCCCACCCCTACATCGTCGAAGCCGTACAGAAGGCCGCCGCCAACGGCCTGAGTTTCGGCGCGCCCGCTCCCGGCGAGGTCACCATGGCCGAGATGCTATGTGAGCTGATCCCGTCACTGGAGCGTGTGCGCATGGTCAACTCCGGTACCGAAGCGACCATGAGCGCCATCCGTGTGGCGCGCGCGGCCACCCAACGCGATCGCATCCTCAAGTTCGAGGGCAACTATCACGGCCACGGCGATTCCTTCCTGGTCAAGGCCGGCAGCGGCGCCCAGACCCTGGGCGTGCCCACCTCGCCCGGCGTGCCCGAAGCGCTGGCCGAGCTCACCCTCAACGCCCGCTTCAACGACCTCGACAGCGTCCGCGAACTGTTCGAACAACACCCCGACGACATCGCCTGCATCATCGTCGAGCCCATTGCCGGCAATATGAATTGCGTGTTGCCCGAACCGGGCTTTCTGCAAGGCCTGCGCCAGATCTGCGACGAGTATGGCGCAGTCCTGATCTTCGACGAAGTCATGACCGGTTTTCGGGTCGGCCCCACCGGCGCCCAGGGCCTGTTCGACGTCACCCCGGACCTGACCACCTTCGGCAAGGTCATCGGTGCCGGCATGCCCGTCGGCGCCTTCGGCGGCAAGCACGAATACATGAAACTGGTCGCACCCGAAGGCCCGGTCTACCAGGCCGGCACCCTGTCGGGCAACCCCGTGGCCATGGCCGCCGGCATCGCCAACCTGGAACTGCTGCGAGCGCCGGATTTTTACGACCACCTGGCCAGCCACACCCGGCACCTGGCCGACGGCCTCAAGCAAGCCGCCGCTTCAGCCGGCATCCCCATGACCACCGTGGCCGTGGGCGGCATGTTCGGCTATTTCTTCACGGCCGAGAGCAAGGTCAGCGACTTCGAGCAGGCCGCGGCCTGCAACATCGAGCAGTTCAAGACCTTCTTCACCCGCATGCTCGCCGAAGGCGTGTATTTCGCACCCTCGGCCTTCGAAGCCGGCTTCGTATCCAGCGCCCACACGGAAACCGACATCCGAGAAACCGTCAACCGGGCCCGCCACGCACTGGAGAAAATGGCCGCAGATGATGTAACCTAAGAACAGGGCGGTTGACGTTTGTGCACGGCTTCGGCGGTAGCGTGTCTGCCGAAATCCCATTAAAGAACCGAACCCAAAGGACTCAGCACAGCCCGCCCTCCGCGCTGCAAGACGTGGGTGTAGATCTGGGTCGTTCGAATATCGCTGTGCCCCAATTGCTCTTGCACGGTTCGAATGTCCGCACCGCGTTCCAGCAGGTGAGTGGCAAACGAATGGCGCAGCGAATGGCAACTGGCTGGCTTGGAAACCCCCGCCTCCCGTATCGCTCCGGCAACCGCCCGCTGAACGATGGATGCGTTGAGATGGTGACGTCGCATTTCACCGCTTCGCGGGTCACGACTCAAGGAGCCAGACACGAAAACATACTGCCAGCCCCACGACTGGGCAGCGTTCGGGTACTTGCGCGCCAAGGCGTTTGGAAGGAATACAGAGCCATGGCCCGCCGACAAATCCCGCTCGAACAGCGATTTTCGCGGCCCCAAGTGGCTCTTGAGCGGCTCGATGAGCTCGTCGGCCAGGGTCACAACACGATCCTTGCCGCCTTTGCCGTCACGCACGAAAATGGCCCGACGATCAAAATCCAGATCCTTGACGCGAATCCGGAGACTTTCCAGCAAGCGCAAACCGGAACCATACTGCAGGCAGGCAACCAACCACTTCTCGCCGCGCAACCGCAAAAGCACCCGACGAACTTCCTCAACCGTAAGCACCACTGGAAGCTTGGCGGGCCTTTTGGGCCTAACCACATCCCCCAGTTGCTCCAACGGGCGCTCCAGCACATGCCGATACAGGAAAACCAGAGCATTAAGTGCCTGATTCTGAGTATTGACCGCCACATTCCTCCTGACTGCAAGGTGGGTCAGAAAGGACCTGACCTCTGCCTCACCCATCGTTTCCGGATGGCGCTTGTTGTGAAAAAGAATGAAACGCCTCGTCCAGGCCACATAAGCCTGTTCAGTACGAATACTGTAGTGGCGAACTCGAATCGCCTCCCGAACACGGTCAAGAAACCGACTTCCGTTGCTTCGAACGCGCATTGTGATCCCCAAACTGTATTTTTATATACATTACGAGGTCTTGAGAGGTCGTGCAACCCCAGGAAAATGATCCCGCAGCCTATCCCCTACAAAAAGCTCAGGGCGCTACGCCAGAAGCAACCTGCAATAATCAGGAGTCAAGGGCATTTGCAGCTCCCGAACAAGAAACCGCCCGAAGTCATTGAAACTGGATAGAAGCCCCATCGCCGTGTTAAAACACCGCGATACGCCATCTACTAACTGTTACACATACTCAGGAGGCTTTTGAGGTTGCTATACAAGTACAGAGGAATAAAGGACTTCCGTTTTTTTACAGACATAATTCTGAAAAGTCGCCTATACGCGGCGCCGTACTTCGACCTTAACGACCCAATGGAAGGAAAATACCTCTATAGCCAAAGTGGAGGGTCACTTGATGAAGATATGCGAAGGCTCCTGAAAGGCGAGAAGGAGAAGCTGCGTATCTGCGCCTTATCGCGGGATCCGAATAATGAGCTGATGTGGTCACATTACTCCGAGGGACACAGGGGCGTCGTTGTTGGTATAGAAATTGACCGCGCGAAATATGAAGTGCGTGCGATAGAGTACGATGGTCTTCATAGGGTTGGGCTAGATAATTTCCACAACGGATCTGCAATTGACGTTCTTAGCCATAAGCTTGATGTTTGGCAGTACGAAGAAGAGGAGAGGGTTTTTACTAAGGGGAAACATTTCGTGGATGTCTCGGTGCACAAGATCATCTGTGGTAGCCGGATGAGTACCCAGGATAAAGGATTTATTACTGAGCTTGTAGAGAAACTTGATCCGCAGATTGAGATTATTAATGCGCGCACTGACTCAGCGTATGTGTAACAAATGGCTGTTGTCGGACGCGCCTACGCTAGCGCTTCGGCGCGCCGCAAAGCCAAGGCGTTGGGCGTCATGACAGTCAACATCATCAACCTTGCTGATCAAATTCATCACGTTGAAGAACTGTCCAGGCTTCATCACAGTGAATGGGGGCACCTTTCACCGCATGTTGACCTGGCTACAAGAACGACTCGGCTGACCGAAGCGTCGGGAAGGTCCGAGATCCCGACTGTCTTTGTTGCCGTTGACGGTTCATTTCTTATTGGATCAGTGGCATTAGTAGATAATGATATGAAAAACCGGCCAGAGTTGTCGCCTTGGCTCGCTGCTGTCTATGTCAAGCCGGAGTGTAGGAGAAGCGGCATTGCTTCCATGCTTATTTCATATGCTGAGGAGGTGGCAATCTCTCTTTGCGTAGAAACGCTCTATCTCTTCACAGAGAGTCAGGAGGAATTCTATACTCGCAAAGGCTGGAAGCTCATTGAGCGTGCGGACTATTTTGGCTTTCCAGTCTCGGTGATGAAAAAACGGCTATTTGCCGGGGATGGTCATGGTTAGAAGCGCGTCAGTCGGTCACCGGCACAAGCCGCCCAACAAAGGGTTCAACCGGACGCCGGTAAGCTCCGGGCCGGCAATGCCGGGCAAGCGCAGTGGCGGCGCCGGTTAACCCAAACGTTATGTTTCACAACCCGACATTATGAAGATTCGAGTTACGAAAACAGAAGCGGCACAGCGCCAAGCGGATACGGCGGTTCGCATGCTTTTTTCTGGAGAAGACCCGGTTTCAATTCATACACTCGCGATGGCAAGCTTTAGGATCCTTCGGGACTTAGCCGAACACCAAGGAGACAATTCATTTTTAATGGACACGAGGTCTCTAATAAGGCCAGGCGAAGAGCGCAGATTCTGGGGAGGGCTTCAGTCTTTTTCAAACTTTCTCAAGCATGCTGATCGCGATCCCGACGCAGTCAAAGAGAATATCGACGAAAAAACAAATGACGCGATATTGCATTTTGTCACTGAGCTATATGCAACACTAGGCAATGATCTAACACCGGAGATGCGAGTTTTGAAGTACTGGTTTATTGGAAAGAATTCCCACTTGCTCAAGGATGACCCTGAGTCCATACAATTTAAGGAGGTTGCAGAGATGTTTTCTCCTGATTTGCGGGGCCTATCCAGAGCTGAAGAACTCGCTAAGGGGGCCGAGTACCTAGCTATGGCCAAGTCTCGCAAATGAAACATAACCAAGGGTTCAACCGGACGCCGGTAAGCTTCACGGCGGCGAAGCCGGGCGAACTCAGTGGCGGCGCCGGTTAACCCAAACGTTGGGTGTAATGAGTAAGGAGTTGCCAGTAATGGACCTGATTCAGAAAGCAATCGAGACGCAGGAAGCGCACCAATCAATGAAGAGGTTTAATATCTCATTCTTTTGGCGGTGTTTGTGGGGCCCTTCAACTAAATTTGGACGAATCAGACATCTAGAGATCAAGCGGCACCAAGAACTAATTCACGTACTCAATGAGTCCTTACATAAAGGCCAAGGCGTTGAGTCAAATCCGAGATATTGGATAGAGCACTGCGACCTGCTTATTCTGAACAATGAGAGTCGCAGTCATTTATTTAATGGCGCAATCGCCGCTTTAGCCCTGCTTACAGCACTAAGCCTTGCTCCGGGTATCCCAAACATGATAGCCATTACCCCCATTTTTACCGTTCCATTCTTCTTCGCCAAGTTCAATCTCGCGGCCTACTCAATGCACCTTAATCAAATTCGCTATTTACTTGAGAAGATCGATAAGAGCGCATATAGAAAAAACTTCACGCCTGATTGCACTTACACCCAACAAAATGCTCAAGCGGACGCGGGGCAACTTTCGGGCCGGCAAAGCCGGGCTAGCTCTGTGGCCGCGCCGCTTAGCATAGACGTTATGTGCCAGGTGCCGAATTGTGATCCAATGACGACATGAGAATAGCACTTAGAACAAGTGGAGGTAGAGGTGAGTACGAGCTCGCAGGCTCGCACGGTGCCATCTCAGTTTCAGATGTCATTGACAATGAAATCGCAATTCAAATTTTCCCAAACATTGTTATTTCCACAGGAAATTTTGTTCGTCGACGCGACGGTAAGCCAAGAATTCGTCTAGGAGATGATGTTGGTTTGCGCCATATCTATCTGGTCTTGGCCGATGTTCTATTGTTGCCGAAACCAAAACGTGAACTTTCAAAAACTCCTGGTGGAAAGGTCCAGCTTACGGATGATAATTACTCTATATCATCGGTTCAGTTTGATGTTGTTAGCATTCGGGATGGCAATGTCACGATTCAGCCAACGAACGTGATGATTTCAAACTCGTCAGCCAATTTGGCAAGGCTAGATGTTTTGGAAAGACTCCGAATCATTTTGGATGTTTGGTCGAGTGCCAGTGGGCGAGGAGACGATCTGAGTCAATATTTGCGTCAACACTCGGAAGCTGTCAAAGCTGGAGATCTTGCAAAAATTAAAGCAACAGCTTCTAGAATTCGAGGAAAGTATGAGAATGGTGACCCATTGCGCGAAGCCCTTAGGGATTTGAGTCTCCTAGATCAATTTACATACTGGGCTGGAATACACGCGGCATCGCTGCATGATGTGTACGACCATGATCCTACTCCACCGGCTACAGCAATTGAGAAAAGAATTCGTGAATGGCGCTTACAAGCAAGTCGTGGTCCTGAAGGAAGGAAGTTTAGTGCACACGTGAAGGAGGCCTATCGCAATACCTGTTTGTTCACTGGAGATTTTTTACCCAAGTCAGACTATGTTTCAAGCCCAGGGGTTGACTCAGCGCATATTCTGCCTTGGGCGCAATTCGACTTAAATTCAGTGAACAACGGCCTTTGCTTAAACAAGCTCTGCCATTGGGCTTTTGATCAAGGAGTTCTTCGTCTTGATTTCATAAAATCGACCCAAGAGTACATGCTATCGCTAGGTAGCCGAGCGTTAGAAGCTGAAAAGGAAGGACTAATTCGTCTTGATGGCTTTAAAGGCTTGGTAGGTGCCCTGCCGGAGAGTCGTTTCCCATTAGACCGGCACCTTTGGCCTGATCCTTCATACCTCGAGCAATATAACGACTCACTGCCAGGCTGATTTCCCCTCTAGATAGTTCCTAATTCTATATGCCAGCCACTCAGCAACCGGGGGAGTAACGGCATTTCCGAGTGCGTGGTATCGGGCTGAATCGAGGTCGTCGCCTTCAAGTCTATGGCTTGGCGGGATGGTCCATCCTCGAGGAAAGGCCATCACACCTTCGCACTCTGAGGGAACCAGCCGGCGTACCATTCCAATCTTCGGGTAACATACATAGTTGCGGCTCCAATCCGTGCCAGTGTGCCGAGCAGATGTAGCGTAAAGGCAATAGGCAATTGACTGAATTACTGGTCCGTCGCCGCAAGGATCTCCAATGACTTCCTGAAATGCGGTTTTAGGTTTCTTCCCATTCTGTCCGCCCTTCGCAGAATCCCTCGGGCTGCGTTGGGGCTCAAAAAGTATTTCTGATGGACCGCACCCGTCTCGATAACATCCGACAATGTAGACTCTTTGACGCGACTGGGGGACTCCGAAGTTTTTGCTGTTAAAAGTACGCCACCCAACAGCATACCCGAGTTCGGCCAACGTGCTGAGCAGGACTGCGAAATCTTCTCCTTTGTGGGAGCTAAGGAGGCCTGCAACGTTTTCGATAACAAGAATTCGGGGCTTACTTTCTCCAACCAATCGAGCAAACTCATGAAAGAGTCCAGACCGACTTCCTTTAAGTCCTGCTCGTTTGCCCATTCGAGCAAGTGATAAGTCTTGGCATGGGAAGCCTCCGACCCAAACAGTTGAAGTTGGTATATCGTTTCCATTTAATTCACGGATGTCCTCAAATTTAGGGGTATCTGGCCAGTGTTTCGTCAAAATTTCACGGCAAAAAGGTTCAATTTCGCACTGCATAGAAGTAGTAAACCCGGCTTTTTCAAAGCCAATCTCGAACCCTCCGATGCCGGAAAAAAAGGAGGCCACTTTGTGGTCAAATGGTCCAGGCTCGCGAATCTCAAGCGCTTCGCTAGTGCCACTTAAGTGGTAGGCTTTGATGCGATAGATGTCTTCTTCTCGGAAATGTCGCCAGTTGTTTTTGTCGCGTGCAACATCCTCGACTTTCCCGCTGAGTAACCAGCGTTTCAGTGTGATGGGCGAAACCCCGATTTCTTGCGCCGCTTTTGTTAGTCTCATGAAGTCATGTTCTAGGTAGCGATCCGTATCGAGCCGTATCATATCCGAAAGACTGGCACATAACAAGTCGCTCAAGTTCGTTCCGGCCTTCGGCCTCCACCGGACGCGGCTAAAGCCGCGCCGCTTAGCTCAGACGTGTGTGCCGGGCATGGCACGAGACTAGAGAGGTGTAAGTCCTCTTACCAGGTATTCGCAGAGCCGAAGGTTAGGAGAAGGGCAAGGGCGTCATCGTGAGGTGGGGTCTGGAGGAAGCCCAATCCAAAGCGGCGGGGCGACGAACAGGAACTGGATATGAGGTGTGACGTAGACGGGGCCAGTGGGCACGTGACCATGAAGCCCTCCATCTGCAATCGGTCTGCGTTTTATAAATCCAGCGTCTACGCCGTGACAGTTTCGTGTCTTACCCCGGGAGGTCTCCCCGGTGCTTCGCTTTGCGAAGCTGAGCGCTGAGCAATTGGCGCTGACCGCCTGGGAGAAGTCAGCCGAGGGCATAGTAGGTGATTGGCGTCACTGAAGGCCCGAACGATGAACGAGGATGATCGACCGAGTATGAGTGACCGGACCGCCTCAGAGAATCGACGCGAGTCGGCCGTGCCTGGAGCACGGGAGGAATCGGTGACTGGGGAAAGGACCGATCTGGCCTCGACATCCACTGTCTCGCTGTGGGAGAAGGTGCTGGAACGCAGCAACCTGCAGCGGGCAGTCAAGCAAGTACGCCAGAACAAGGGCGCGCCGGGCATTGACGGGATGAGCGTTGATGCACTACCGGACTTCCTTCGCCAGAACTGGCCTGCGATCCGCGATCAACTGGAAGCGGGGCAGTATCGCCCGCAACCGGTCCGGCGGGTCCGTATCCCCAAGGCCGACGGACGGGAACGCCTGCTGGGGATCCCGACGGTTCTGGACCGCTTCATCCAGCAAGCCGTTGCGCAGGTGGTATCGGCGCAATGGGACCCCCACTTCCATCCCCGCAGCTATGGCTTCCGGCCGGGCAAGTCGGCGCACCAGGCTCTCAAGCGCCTGCAAGCCGACATTCGGGCGGGCGGCCAGTGGACGGTAGACCTGGACCTGGCGGCGTTCTTCGACCGGGTCAACCTGTCAATGGCCATCTATTTTGACCCACTTTTGGCCATTTATTTTGACCCACCGTGTGTCGTCTAGCTCGTGGTTTTCTGTTTCAAGCGATAGCTCTCTCCTCCCAGCATGAAGATGTGTGAGTGGTGGATGACGCGGTCAATGATCGGTACCGCCACGGCGTCATCGTGGAAGAAGGCTCCCCAGTTGCTGAAGTCCTTGTTGGTGGTCAGGATGATTGAGCGGTACTCATACAGGCTATTGATCAGCTGGAACAGGTTGTAGCGGGCTTGCCGGGTCATGGGCAGGTAGCCCAGCTCATCGATCACCAGCACATCGTACTTACCCAACTGTCTCAGCCGTTTTTTCAGTTCACCTTTCATCTCGGCCAGCTCCAGGTCTTCGACCAGCGCCAGTGCCGTGCGGAACAGCACCTTGTAGCCGGCTTCAATGGCCTTCAGAGCAATGCCGATGGCCAAGTGCGTTTTGCCCACCCCGGGCGGACCGATGAACACCAGGTTTTGGCGCTCATCGATGAAGCCGAAGTCCAGCAGGGCGCTGACCTGACGCTTGGTGATGGTGGTCTGGTGGCGGTAGTCGAACGCTTCTAGCGGCTTGTGCGCCGGCAGCTGTGCCTGTTTCAGGTGCCGATCGATGCGGCGGCGGGTGCGCTCGGCCAGCTCGTGCTCGGCGATCTGCCGGGCAAACTCCAGATAGGACAGCTCGTTGGCTTCGGCTTGGGCCAGCAGCTCACCCAGGTGCCCGGCGGTGGCGCTCAGGCGCAGGCTGCGGTACTGGGACTGGGTCTGTTCAAGCCGACTCATGGGTCACCTCCTGGCCACTGGAGCGGCCAACCTGAGCATAGGCTTGCAGGGCCGAGACAGGCATTCGGTCCTCAGGATCAGGCGTTGTGTTGGTATCGGGGGCTCGCCCGCGGTCTCGAGCTTGCTGCCACGCCTCCAGGTAGCGTTGCACGGTGCTGGCGGTCAACCGGGGCTGCTGAGTCAGTGTCTGCAGCAGTTCGGCGTCGACGGGTCCATGCCGGTTGAGCAGATCACGCAGGCCTGCCAGTTGGTCCTTGTAGATCCTCGGCGAGGTCACCTTGAGCAGGTGGCACAGCGTCTCGCCCTGACCGTCGGGCAGCTGTTGGCAGATGGCCGCTTCCAGATCCGCGATGCGCTGGGCCGGATCCCGGTAGTGGTGGTTGTTCTTGATCGTGCGGCCTTTCTCCAGACACAGAACATGCCCAGCAATGCGCTCGCCGCTCTCCAGGTCGTGGATATGCAGGTGACCCTCCTGTTCACAGACACCCACCTGGGCCCGCTGCCAGCGCAGGGGCACTGAGTACTGGTTGGCTTTCCACGAGATCAGCCCGGTTTTGTCGGCCCGGCGGGTCTCGTGGTCAGGGCGAGCCTGAAGCAGGCTTTGCGCCACAATGTAGGGACGCAGGTGTGCGCGCTCGTCGGCCTCGAAGTGGGCCCGCGGCTGGCGACCGGTGGCGCCGTGCTTGCGAACATTGGCCACGGCCTCCAACCAGCCTTGCAGGTGCTGGCACAGCGCCGTCTCGCTCTCGAAGCACTCCCCGTAAAGGGCGTCCTGCTTGACGTACTTGACCCCGGCCTCCACCTTGCCCTTGCTCTCGGGATCATAGCCCTCGCAGGCATGGATCCGGTAGCCGGCAGTCGTGGCGTACTGGTGAAAGCGTTGATTGAGCGTCAGCTCTCGGTACCGCTCGTGGATCACCACGAGCTTGGTCTGATCGTATACACACTCCTCAGGCACACCACCAAAGTAGCGGAAGGCTTCGTCGTGAAGCTGGATGAACGCCTCGGTGTCCAGAGGCTGGAATCGCACCCCCACGTACATCAGCCGTGAACAGGCCAGAACGAAGACCACGAAGTAGACCACCCGCTCCACCCCTGCGATCATCACTCCGCGCAGCTCGCCGGGGTCAACCTGGCACTGAACGCCGGGTACGGCGTCAACCACCGGCTCGTAATAACGAGTCTGGCCGTTGGCGATTTGCTCCTTGAGCGCTCGCACGTAGCGGCGCAGGCTACGCTCAGAGGCTGGCAACTCGCCCACTTTCTCACGAAGTCGCCGAGCCAGCTTGATGGCGCTCAGCCGGGGATACGTCTTGAGCTGATGGATGAGGAAATCTCGATACTCGTCCAGACGCTTGCTACGCGAGGGATCCTCCTGGGCTTGGCTGATCGCCATCTCGTTCAGTCTCAGGTACTTGCGAACCGTGTTACGGGCAATGCCCAGTTCCCGGCTGATCGCCCGGACCGATAGGCCCCGCCCCTGATCGTGTAATGCTTTGATTTTGTGAATCACAACCCACTCCTTCAATGATCTGTCCCGGCTTATTTGTCTGGCACGGGACGCTACAGTGTTTTGTGGCCAAAGCCACCCGGGGTGGGTCAAAATTGTTGGCCAATAGTGGGTCAGTTTAGTTGGCCATTAACACAACCACGACCGGTTGATGCGCCGGCTCAAGGATCATGTCCCGGATCGTCGTCTGCTGCGACTGATCAACCGTTTTCTGACCGCCGGGGTGATGGATGGAGACCACTGGAGCCCGACGAATGCCGGTGTGCCGCAAGGCGGCCCGCTGTCACCGGTCCTGGCCAACGTGGTGCTGGATGAGCTGGACTGGGAGCTCGAGCGGCGCGGCCACCGCTTCGTCCGATATGCTGACGACTGCCAGATACTGGTGCGGAGTCAACGTGCCGGCGAGCGGGTGATGAACAGCATCAAGCGCTTTGTCGAAGACTCACTCCGGCTCGAAGTGAATACACGCAAAAGCGCGGTCGACCGACCGTGGTACCGCCAGTTTTTGGGGTTTACGGTCACCCGTGGGGATCACCGGCTGAAAGTGTCGCCCAAGGCACTGGCCCGGTTGAAAACCCACTTGCGGGTCCTGACCCGCCGCACGAGAGGCCACCGTTTGGCCGATGTCGTGGCAGACTTGAGAGACTACCTGCTTGGATGGAAAGCGTACTTCGGGATTGCCGAAGTACCGAGCCCACTGCGCGAGATCGACAAATGGCTGCGGCGACGATTACGCTGTTATCTCTGGAAGCAATGGGGCCGCTCGGGCTACCGCCAGCTTCGCCGTCGTGGCGTGAGCGTGCGGGATGCCTGGCAGACATCCAAATCGGCCCACGGGCCGTGGCGGCTGTCGCACACCCCGGCGCTATACCGGGCTCTGCCCGCGAGGTATTTTGCTGACTTGGGACTACCGAGCCTGGCCCCCTCTGTCAGGATAGTTGTCGTCTCCTCTAAAATAGTCTCCAAGAGGGGGCGGACAGGAGCTGACAGTGAAGTATTCAGAAGAACGCAGAAAATCAGTGCTGGCCAAATTGTGCCCACCACATAATCGAACGGTCCGAGAAGTCGCCGCTGAGGAAGGCATTTCTGAGCCGACGGTGTACTTGTGGCGCAAGCAGGCTCGGGAGCGCGGAGAGCTGTACCCCGATGCCGGATCTGACGCCCAGGGCTGGAGTGCTCGGGACAAGTTCGCGGCCGTGATTGAAACGGCTTCGATGAACGAGTCTGAGCGCTCGGAATACTGCCGCAAGCGCGGCCTGTATCCTGAGCAGCTGGCTGCTTGGCGTCGGGCCTGCGAGCAGGCCAACGACTGGGCCGAGGAACGCACCGCCAGCCAAGTGAAGGCTGACCGGGAACAACGCCGGAAGATGCGCGAACTCGAGCGCGATCTGGCACGCAAGGAAAAGGCCCTGGCGGAGACGGCTGCCTTGCTTACCTTGTCAAAAAAAGCCCGGGCGATCTGGGGGGACGGAGAGGACGAATGATCAGCACCCCGGATCGCCAGAAAGCTGTTGAGCTGATCGACGAGGCCAGAACCGCTGGCGCCCGTCTCAGGCCCGCCTGCCAGGTGCTGGGCATCACGGCACGCACTTATCAGCGCTGGACGGCTGATGGCGGCGTGCGCGCCGACAAACGGCCTGAGGCAGTGCGCCCGTTGCCTTCTCACGCGCTCAAGCCTGAAGAACGGCAAGCGATTGTAACGGTCTGCAACGAGCCCGAGCACGCTTCCATGCCGCCGGGCCAGATCGTGCCGAAGTTGGCCGACGAGGGCCGCTACCTGGCCTCTGAGTCGAGCTTTTACCGCGTACTGAATGACGAGGACCAGCAGCACCATCGCGGTCGTGCCCGCAAGCCTGCAGCGGCCCGGCCGCCAGCGACGCACTGTGCCGATGCGCCCAACACCGTTTGGTGTTGGGACATCACCTGGTTGCCGGCCGATATCCGTGGGCGCTTCTTCTTCCTGTACCTGATCATGGATCTGTTCAGCCGCAAGATCGTAGGCTGGGAAGTGCATGATAGCGAGAGTGCCGTGCTGTCCAGTGAGCTGGTGCAGCAGACGGTCTGGCGGGAAGGCTGCGTCGATCAACCGCTGGTCCTCCATGGTGATAACGGCAGCCCGATCAAAGGTCAGACCGTCCAGGTCATGCTCGGCAAGCTGGGTATCACGGCCTCGTTCAGCCGACCGCGGGTCAGTGATGACAATGCCTTCGTCGAATCGTTGTTCCGAACCTGCAAGTATGTGCCGGACTTCCCGAAGACTGGCTTTGCCTCGCTGGAAGCGGCACGCGAGTGGGTCGCGCGCTTTGTCGAGTGGTACAACCATCAGCACAAGCATCGCGGGATCAACTACGTCACCCCGCACCAGCGCCACACTGGACAGGACATTGAGATCCTGGCCAAACGCCATGCCGTCTATCAAGCGGCGCGGGACAAGCATCCACAGCGCTGGAGTGGGGATACCCGCAACTGGTCTCCGGCAGGAGCCGTGTGGTTGAACCCGGAAAAGGAAAAGCAGCCGGAAAGTCAGGCTGCATGAGTATGGAAAAGGCGACTTCTATCTTGACAACCACCGCTGGTGGCGCGGTAGTGGTGTTCATCGAACCGCCGTGGTACGTGATCCGTATGCCCGGTGGTGTGGGAGGAGAGGCATCGTGAGGTGCCTCCCTATCCCGATTAGGTGCACGAATAGGGAGGTTTTGGTGGCAACAGTTCTCAGAGAGGGGCCATATCGGTTTTTTTGGTATAGCCATGCACCAGGCGAACCACCACATGTGCATGTGGATCGCGACAACTGTTCCGCCAAGTTCTGGCTGGAGCCGGTTGGTCTGGCTCGGAATATGGGCTTCCCAGCGCACGAACTACGGAAAATCCGCGGTATTGTAGAATCTAATCAACTGTTACTTCTGGAGGCCTGGAATGGGTACTTTGGCGCTTAACGCCGATGAGCGTGTTGACTCGGTTGAATTTACCGAGGAATTCCTGGTAGTTGGCCTAAAGGATGGCCGTCGAATTTCGGTGCCAATAGAGTGGTATCCGCGGCTTGCCCACGCTTCGGCGGCAGAACTCTCCAATTGGCAAATCTGTGGGGGTGGTTACGGGATCCACTGGCCGGACATCGACGAAGACCTCAGTACGGAAGGCCTCCTTCGAGGCGCACCGGCACCTAACAAAGGGATCAACCGGACGCCGGAAAGCTCCGGGCCGGCATAGCCGGGCGAGTCCGGTGGCGGCGCCGGTTAACCCAAACGTTAGGCGCTAAGGTCAATCATCCAAGACTACTTCAAATAGGCATATGGAATCATTAACCCGCATCATAGGATTATTCGACTACCTGGCAGAGGTTTCAGCAGCTTTCATTGCAATCGCTGGAGTTATCGCTACATACAAAGGATTTAGAGTCCCTGGCTCACTAATTGCTGTTGGCGGAACCCTCTTTCTACTAGGTCGCGTAGTTTTGTTTTTCTTTTCATCACAATCCACACCGCTTACTTTTTTGCTCATAAACTTAATGTTTCCAGGCCTCTTTCTATTTGCTGCAGGTATCTGCATGCTCGTATGGCAATTGCCAAAACATCGAAGTCGCGCCTAACAAAGGGTTCAACCGGACCCCGGTAAGCTTCGCGGCGGCAAAGCCGGGCGAGCCCAGTGGCGGCGCCGGTTAACCCAAACGTTAGGGACTCTATGAATCGCTATCGATGCCGAATTTGTGTGTTTGTTCTTGCACTCTTTGCAATAACATTCCTCTATGTACTGCACTCGTATCGAGCAACTCTCAATACAGAAATTGGGTTCCTTTATCATCCAGATACCAATCGAATATATGAGGTTGAGTTGAGCGCTTGGGTGGGGCATGAAACGCTTGCCCGTAGATTGATGCCATGGTCTAAAGCGCATTATGGGGTGACCGGCATAGGTGATTATCTAGGCCCCCTGAACGAAATTCTTGAACTAATCGAAAAAGACAAATCTTTAAAGCAGACAGATCAAGGGCAATGGGTGGAGCGGCGTGGACAGTCTGCGAATGAATGGCTAGAAAAGGTTGCCACCCAAGGTTTATCCGTATGGGAATTCAGCTATACAGATATCGCATATCTAATCCGGACCGATATAGATCGATCCGATGAACTGATTAACCTGTTGCCAGGTATTGAGAAGTACGATTTTGACCCTTCTGAATACATGCTCACCGTAGATGCTTTTGTCGCGAATCGAAGTTCAGAGTCCAATAGCCACGATATAGAAACACTGTCTCAAGCGCTTCTAATTAGGGGAAGGTCTGCCGCTTATCTGAGATATCTCGGTGTTAATGATCCATATTTCACCAATGTCAGCCCCTAACAAAGCGCTCAAGTTCGTTCCGCGCTTCGCGCTCCACCGGACGCGGCATAGCCGCGCCGCTTAGCTAAATCGTGTGTGCCGGGCATGGCACGAGACTAGAGAGGTGTAAGTCCTCTTACCAGGTATTCGCAGAGCCGAAGGTTAGGAAAAGGGCAAGGGCGTCATCGTGAGGTGGGGTCTGGAGGACGGTGGTTGTCAAGATAGAAGTCGCCTTTTCCATACTCATGCAGCCTGACTTTCCGGCTGCTTTTCCTTTTCCGGGTTCAACCACACGGCTCCTGCCGGAGACCAGTTGCGGGTATCCCCACTCCAGCGCTGTGGATGCTTGTCCCGCGCCGCTTGATAGACGGCATGGCGTTTGGCCAGGATCTCAATGTCCTGTCCAGTGTGGCGCTGGTGCGGGGTGACGTAGTTGATCCCGCGATGCTTGTGCTGATGGTTGTACCACTCGACAAAGCGCGCGACCCACTCGCGTGCCGCTTCCAGCGAGGCAAAGCCAGTCTTCGGGAAGTCCGGCACATACTTGCAGGTTCGGAACAACGATTCGACGAAGGCATTGTCATCACTGACCCGCGGTCGGCTGAACGAGGCCGTGATACCCAGCTTGCCGAGCATGACCTGGACGGTCTGACCTTTGATCGGGCTGCCGTTATCACCATGGAGGACCAGCGGTTGATCGACGCAGCCTTCCCGCCAGACCGTCTGCTGCACCAGCTCACTGGACAGCACGGCACTCTCGCTATCATGCACTTCCCAGCCTACGATCTTGCGGCTGAACAGATCCATGATCAGGTACAGGAAGAAGAAGCGCCCACGGATATCGGCCGGCAACCAGGTGATGTCCCAACACCAAACGGTGTTGGGCGCATCGGCACAGTGCGTCGCTGGCGGCCGGGCCGCTGCAGGCTTGCGGGCACGACCGCGATGGTGCTGCTGGTCCTCGTCATTCAGTACGCGGTAAAAGCTCGACTCAGAGGCCAGGTAGCGGCCCTCGTCGGCCAACTTCGGCACGATCTGGCCCGGCGGCATGGAAGCGTGCTCGGGCTCGTTGCAGACCGTTACAATCGCTTGCCGTTCTTCAGGCTTGAGCGCGTGAGAAGGCAACGGGCGCACTGCCTCAGGCCGTTTGTCGGCGCGCACGCCGCCATCAGCCGTCCAGCGCTGATAAGTGCGTGCCGTGATGCCCAGCACCTGGCAGGCGGGCCTGAGACGGGCGCCAGCGGTTCTGGCCTCGTCGATCAGCTCAACAGCTTTCTGGCGATCCGGGGTGCTGATCATTCGTCCTCTCCGTCCCCCCAGATCGCCCGGGCTTTTTTTGACAAGGTAAGCAAGGCAGCCGTCTCTGCCAGGGCCTTTTCCTTGCGTGCCAGATCGCGCTCGAGTTCGCGCATCTTGCGACGCTGCTCACGATCAGTTTTGACCTGGCTGGCACTGCGCTCCTCGGCCCAGTCGTTGGCCTGTTCGCAGGCCCGGCGCCAGGTGGCCAGCTGCTCCGGATACAGGCCGCGCTTGCGGCAGTATTCCGAGCGCTCAGACTCGTTCATCGAAGCCGTTTCAATCACGGCCGCGAACTTGTCCCGAGCACTCCAGCCCTGGGCGTCAGATCCGGCATCGGGGTACAGCTCTCCGCGCTCCCGAGCCTGCTTGCGCCACAAGTACACCGTCGGCTCAGAAATGCCTTCCTCAGCGGCGACTTCTCGGACCGTTCGATTATGTGGTGGGCACAATTTGGCCAGCACTGATTTTCTGCGTTCTTCTGAATACTTCACTGTCAGCTCCTGTCCGCCCCCTCTTGGAGACTATTTTAGAGGAGACGACAACTATCCTGACAGAGGGGGAGGAAGCCCAATCCAAAGCGGCGGGGCGACGAACAGGAACTGGATATGAGGTGTGACGTAGACGGGGCCAGTGGGCACGTGACCATGAAGCCCTCCATCTGCAATCGGTCTGCGTTTTATAAATCCAGCGTCTACGCCGTGACAGTTTCGTGCCTTACCCCGGGAGGTCTCCCCGGTGCTTCGCTTTGCGAAGCTGAGCGCTGAGCAATTGGCGCTGACCGCCTGGGAGAAGTCAGCCGAGGGCATAGTAGGTGATTGGCGTCACTGAAGGCCCGAACGATGAACGAGGATGATCGACCGAGTATGAGTGACCGGACAGCCTCAGAGAATCGACAGGAGTCGGCCGTGCCCCGTGCACGGGAGGAATCGGTGACTGGGGAAAGGACCGATCCGGCCTCGACATCCACTGTCTCGCTGTGGGAGAAGGTGCTGGAACGCAGCAACCTGCAGCGGGCAGTCAAGCAAGTACGCCAGAACAAGGGCGCGCCGGGCATTGACGGGATGAGCGTTGATGCACTACCGGACTTCCTTCGCCAGAACTGGCCTGCGATCCGCGATCAACTGGAAGCGGGGCAGTATCGCCCGCAACCGGTCCGGCGGGTCCGCATCCCCAAGGCCGACGGACGGGAACGCCTGCTGGGCATCCCGACGGTTCTGGACCGCTTCATCCAGCAAGCCGTTGCGCAGGTGGTATCGGCGCAATGGGACCCCCACTTCCATCCCCGCAGCTATGGCTTCCGGCCGGGCAAGTCGGCGCACCAGGCTCTCAAGCGCCTGCAAGCCGACATTCGGGCGGGCGGCCAGTGGACGGTAGACCTGGACCTGGCGGCGTTCTTCGACCGGGTCAACCACGACCGGTTGATGCGCCGGCTCAAGGATCATGTCCCGGATCGTCGTCTGCTGCGACTGATCAACCGTTTTCTGACCGCCGGGGTGATGGATGGAGACCACTGGAGCCCGACGAATGCCGGTGTGCCGCAAGGCGGCCCGCTGTCACCGGTCCTGGCCAACGTGGTGCTGGATGAGCTGGATTGGGAGCTCGAGCGGCGCGGCCACCGCTTCGTCCGATATGCTGACGACTGCCAGATACTGGTGCGGAGTCAACGTGCCGGCGAGCGGGTGATGAACAGCATCAAGCGCTTTGTCGAAGACTCACTCCGGCTCGAAGTGAATACACGCAAAAGCGCGGTCGACCGACCGTGGTACCGCCAGTTTTTGGGGTTTACGGTCACCCGTGGGGATCACCGGCTGAAAGTGTCGCCCAAGGCACTGGCCCGGTTGAAAACCCACTTGCGGGTCCTGACCCGCCGCACGAGAGGCCACCGTTTGGCCGATGTCGTGGCAGACTTGAGAGACTACCTGCTTGGATGGAAAGCGTACTTCGGGATTGCCGAAGTACCGAGCCCACTGCGCGAGATCGACAAATGGCTGCGGCGACGATTACGCTGTTATCTCTGGAAGCAATGGGGCCGCTCGGGCTACCGCCAGCTTCGCCGTCGTGGCGTGAGCGTGCGGGATGCCTGGCAGACATCCAAATCGGCCCACGGGCCGTGGCGGCTGTCGCACACCCCGGCGCTATACCGGGCTCTGCCCGCGAGGTATTTTGCTGACTTGGGACTACCGAGCCTGGTGGCGCGGTAGTGGTGTTCATCGAACCGCCGTGGTACGTGATCCGTATGCCCGGTGGTGTGGGAGGAGAGGCATCGTGAGGTGCCTCCCTATCCCGATTAGGCGCGCAATGCACGTTTCGCTACGACCCGCGTCCATTGATGACAGCTCGGCCATCGCCGCACTCGTCGGTGAGCTCGGCTATCCGGCGAGCCCGGGCGACATCGAGGCGCGGCTTTCGCAGCTCGTCGGCAGCGATCGCTACTTCGTTGTCGTCGCGGCCGAGTCATCCGGCGGCCTGATCGGGCTCGTCAATGCCGAAAGGCGTCTCACCATCGAGTCCGGCACTTCCTACGAACTTACTGGCCTAGTCGTCTCAGCCAGTGCCCGGCGCGCCGGCGTCGGTTCGGCCCTCGTCGCGGCGGCGGAGGCATGGGCACTGTCTCATGGCGCAAGCTCACTACGTGTGCGCTCCAACGTGGTTCGTCCTGAGGCCCATTCGTTCTATGCTGGCCGCGGCTACGCCCTGCAAAAGACTCAGCACTGTTACGTCAGGCCATTGCGCGCCTAACCAATCGTTCAAGCGGACATTTGGGCCGCACCCAGCATGGTCCCAATGTTGTACCATGCTGGGCGCGGCCCAAATGCCGCTTAACTCCGGTGTTAGGGGCTAGTACGATCTCGCCAATAGCCAGGTTTCCGAGAATGATGAGCAAACGCCACAACGAGCCGTTCATCGCCGCGATCGACGACAACAATATCGTATGGGAAGCGGCGGAGAATGAGGCGTTTTGCTCCTTGGTTGCCAGAGATTCCAGGCATCGGAGAGAGGGGAAGGAAACCATCCTCTATAACATCAAGGCCAGCCTCGATGGCCTCAAAGAACTCGGCCCCAAGGCCCGGGCGTTCTTGCTCATACCAAGCCGCCGCTGCTTCAGCCTCCTCAGCAGCCTGGCGAAGAAGTCGTACTTTCAAGTCTATCGTCGCTCTAGCTTTGCGCGAATCTGTTTCCGAAACTCTGTCCGCTCAACTAGTTCAGCCTGTCCGGCATCGATCTCACCGATTCGCCGGGAAATTTCCCGCTCCCAGGCATCTTCAACTCCATTTTCCCGGGGCGCATCGAGGCTTTGGATAAGGTCATGGGCCAATTCAGCCCGTTCGGCCTCGGAGAGTGCCAGAATTTCAGAACGTAGGCGCTGCAGGGGCTCAGCAGTCATGGGGCCTCCAGAAATAGCTATCATGGAGATTCTACCGCCCCTCGCCGCCCCTAACAATGGGTTCAACCGGACCCCGATAGGCTCTGCGGCGGCAAAGCCGGGCGAGTTCGGTGGTGGCGCCGGTTAACTCAGACGTTATGCATTCCGTTATTGAAAGGATGGAAGAGCGAATCCACCACTGCGAAGCCCTACCTGAGTCCGTCTGTATAGAGAGAGGCGGTGGCTATTTTCGAAATATGGCTCGTCAGCAGAATCTGTGGGTAAATTCTCGCTCAGGTAGAGCACCAAGTGAATGATACAGGGCGATTTCAGCGCCGCGAAAGGTCCTAAAACCGAAGGATTTTCTGGAGGTCAGTTTTGCTTTGGCGTTAAAACCCTCCACAACGCCGCTGGAAAGCTGGCCCTTGGCCCGGAACCAATTGAGCAACAGCGGCCTGTGCCTACGCAACATTTTGGCAACCCGCTTCATCGGCTCGATCTTCGAACGCATGGTCTTGGTACACCATCGATCCAGAAACTGCCCGGCCCAGTACGGCGAGACATAGGTCCAGAACAATTGGAACTCCTCCTTCAGCAGATAAGCCCGAATCGATTTGAGATTGTACTGAAGAAGTTCGGCCAGCCGAGTTTCCTGCTTGTCAGTGAGGTTCTCAGGGCGTTTGAGCAGCAACCAGCGGGTCTTGCTCAGCACCGGCTCGTAGCCTTTGACTTTGAGCGCACGGGCTTCACCGGCACGTACTTCGTCGAGCGCCTTGCCAAAATGGGCCATGATGTGGAAGCGGTCCAGCACATGCACGGCTTTGCCGGCTTTCTTGGCGATGACTTTCAGATACGGTCGCCACATGTCGCTGCAGATGTATTTCAGCCCAGCACTGCGCTCCGGGCCAAGCCAGCGGAAAAAGCCCAACAGGGTCCTGACCTTGCGGTCCCGCCCCACCCACAGCAGGCGCTTGCGGTGCGTATCGATCTGGTAGACCAGCGTCAGGTAGCGGTGCCCGCGCTGGCGCGAGATCTCATCGATCCCAATGGACTCAATGCCCGACAGATCCTGGTGAGCTCGGCCCCATTCAACCGCCATCTCCACCGACCGGAAAACGCTATCCCAGGATGTTCGAAATACCTCGGCCACTTCCTTCCAGGAAAGCCGCCGCGCCCAGCGAGCCAGAAACCAGGCGTAGGCATGGGTCAGGTGGTGCTTGCCCGAGGACCACGGCAGCCACTCGACACGCACTCCACAATCCGGGCAGGCCACCCGTCGCGGAGCGTAAACGAGAAACACCTTGATGCCCCACAGCGGCACGAACTCAAAGCGTCGGCTCGGCAACCGATCATAGCCTGGCCTCGGCTGAGCACAGCCGGAGCAAACAGGCCGACCATTGGCTCGTTCGGTCACCTCGACTTCCAGATCCGGCGACTCGGTATTGCCGGTCCAGCGCGCGTTCGAATACACAAAAGACTTGAATTTCTGGACGCGGTTCAGGATAGTCTTCAGTTGCATCCCGGCCTCCTTCCTCTGAGCGATGGTTGCTTGACACTTCCATCTTCTCAGAGAACGGGCCGGGATGCTCTATCTAGGCGGCTGCAACGCTCTCTGGGTCCGCAGCCCAGGCGAAATCAAGGCACTTCTACCCACGAATTCTGCGGAGGAGCCCGAAATATGGAAAACTGGGTGCTGGTTGTCACGAGATCAGCCACAGAGAAAGATCTCGAGGAGAATCACTATCTGGAGGAAGTAGGCGAAACTATCTGGTGCACTGTGGCCGAAATTTCGCATTGCCCCTATTGCGGTAAATTTCTTGGGGACATTCGGGGCAAGGATCCAGAAACTGTACACTTTGATTTCAGCAGTTGGGAAGCAAAGAAATGTTAGTGCCCAACCCGACCTCCATGCATAACAATGGGTTCAACCGGACCCCGGTAAGCTTCGCGGCGGCAAAGCCGGGCTGGCTCAGTGGCGGGGCCGGTTAACCCGGATGTTAGGCGAAAAGTGCAGACACTCACCAAAATCGTGGTTGCGGTAGTGCTTGCGGCACTCTTGGTCGTGGCCGGGTTCATTGTTACCTGGGAGGTGTTTCTGAAGTATGTCGAGTACCGTACGTTTTCTGGAAGAGCCGGGCTCGCTCTGTCGCAGCTCCCATTTTTTGCAGTGAGATTGGTATTAGGAGTAATTGCTGGAGGGATTCTTGCAATCCTCACCTATCGGGGCCGCCCCTTGGTTTGGGCACTAATTATGTCCGTTTTAGCTACAGTGGTAACGTTTCATTTCAGCACATCCACATATATGTTTCCTCCAACCCTCCTAAAGCGCTTAGTTTACGAAGGTTATCTTCTAATGTTCGTTCCGGGCGCATTGCTTGGCGCACTAGTTGTAAGTTGGCTCATTCGCCTAAGGAAGCTCTGAACAACGCATGATTTTCAGCCAACTTCCTTCGTTTTGTCTATCGGGCATGATTTGGCCCCGTTTGATGTTCGATTTTGATCATTTGTTGACCAATTTCCACCGATCAGGCAGAAATCGGACGGAATAACCCTATGTCGGGATCAATTTCTCTGCGATCAGCAGGTTCGTCAGTCCAGCCATTACCTGGAACCGATTGCGATTCTTATCCTGACCACGGTAGCGCACCTTGTTATAGCCGAACACCTGCTTCATGTATCGAAAGGGATGTTCAACCTTGGCCCGGATCTGACTCTTGAGCTTTTCTGCCTTGGCTTCCCAACTATCCGGATCCATCATCTTTCTTTTTCCTGGACGCTCGGCGATATACCAGTCAACTTCTCTTTCCTGGTGCGCTTCGCGTTTTTCGATACCTCGATATCCGGCATCGCCGAACACCCGTTGCTCCTGGCCGTGTAACAACTTCTCAGCAACTTCGAGGTCATGGGTGTTGGCCGGCGTCGTCTCCAGGCTATGGATCAGACCGATTTCATCGTCCACACCAATATGAACCTTCATCCCGAAATGCCACTGGTTGCCCTTTCTCGTCTGGTGCATTTCCGGATCGCGTTCCTTCTTTTGGTTCTTGGTCGAGCTCGGTGCCGCAACAATACTGGCATCGACAATGCTGCCCTCGCGCAGCATCAACTCATGCTCATTCAGATAGCCGTTGATTTCATCAAACAGCTTTTTGCCCAGTTTGCGCTGCTCCAGAAACCGGCGGAAATTAAGAATGGTGGTCTCGTCCGGCAGGCGATCCGAGAGCCTGAGCCCGGCAAACCGCCGCATGCTCTCGATCTCGTAGAGTGCATCCTCCATCCCAGGATCACTGAGATTATAGAAAAGCTGCATGCAGTGAATCCGCAGCATCGTTTCCAGCGGATACGGTGGACGACCTGTCCGGCCCTTGTGATAGTGCCTTTTGAGCTTCTTGACCAACCGAGGCCACGGAATCAATGAATCAACGCGTTCCAGAAACTTCTCCCGTCGGGTTTTACGCTTCTTGTTCTGGTACTCGGCTTCAGCAAAGCTCATCTGGTCCATTGATGAATTCCGTTTCTGATCAGGTGGCGCTATTATCTCAAAATTCGGGAGTTATTCAGAGTTTCCCTAACAAAAGCTTCAACCGGACGCGGGGTAAGCTCCGGGCCGGCAAAGCCGGGTAAGTTCGGTGGCCGCGCCGGTTAAGCTAGACGTGTGTGCCGGGCATGGCACGAGACTAGAGAGGTGTAAGTCCTCTTACCAGGTATTCGCAGAGCCGAAGGTTAGGAGAAGGGCAAGGGCGTCATCGCGAGGTGGGGTCTGGAGGAAGCCCAATCCAAAGCGGCGGGGCGACGAACAGGAACTGGATATGAGGTGTGACGTAGACGGGGCCAGTGGGCACGTGACCATGAAGCCCTCCATCTGCAATCGGTCTGCGTTTTATAAATCCAGCGTCTACGCCGTGACAGTTTCGTGTCTTACCCCGGGAGGTCTCCCCGGTGCTTCGCTTTGCGAAGCTGAGCGCTGAGCAATTGGCGCTGACCGCCTGGGAGAAGTCAGCCGAGGGCATAGTAGGTGATTGGCGTCACTGAAGGCCCGAACGATGAACGAGGATGATCGACCGAGTATGAGTGACCGGACAGCCTCAGAGAATCGACAGGAGTCGGCCGTGCCCCGTGCACGGGAGGAATCGGTGACTGGGGAAAGGACCGATCTGGCCTCGACATCCACTGTCTTGCTGTGGGAGAAGGTGCTGGAACGCAGCAACCTGCAGCGGGCAGTCAAGCAAGTACGCCAGAACAAGGGCGCGCCGGGCATTGACGGGATGAGCGGACTTGACCGCATCGGGCAGATTGCCCATGCCCGGCAGAGAACAAGGGCGCGCCGGGCATTGACGGGATGAGCGTTGATGCACTACCGGACTTCCTTCGCCAGAACTGGCCTGCGATCCGCGATCAACTGGAAGCGGGGCAGTATCGCCCGCAACCGGTCCGGCGGGTCCGTATCCCCAAGGCCGACGGACGGGAACGCCTGCTGGGCATCCCGACGGTTCTGGACCGCTTCATCCAGCAAGCCGTTGCGCAGGTGGTATCGGCGCAATGGGACCCCCACTTCCATCCCCGCAGCTATGGCTTCCGGCCGGGCAAGTCGGCGCACCAGGCTCTCAAGCGCCTGCAAGCCGACATTCGGGCGGGCGGCCAGTGGACGGTAGACCTGGACCTGGCGGCGTTCTTCGACCGGGTCAACCACGACCGGTTGATGCGCCGGCTCAAGGATCATGTCCCGGATCGTCGTCTGCTGCGATTGATCAACCGTTTTCTGACCGCCGGGGTGATGGATGGTGACCACTGGAGCCCGACGAATGCCGGTGTGCCGCAAGGCGGCCCGCTGTCACCGGTCCTGGCCAACGTGGTGCTGGATGAGCTGGACTGGGAGCTCGAGCGGCGCGGCCACCGCTTCGTCCGATATGCTGACGACTGCCAGATACTGGTGCGGAGTCAACGTGCCGGCGAGCGGGTGATGAACAGCATCAAGCGCTTTGTCGAAGACTCACTCCGGCTCGAAGTGAATACACGCAAAAGCGCGGTCGACCGACCGTGGTACCGCCAGTTTTTGGGGTTTACGGTCACCCGTGGGGATCACCGGCTGAAAGTGTCGCCCAAGGCACTGGCCCGGTTGAAAACCCACTTGCGGGTCCTGACCCGCCGCACGAGAGGCCACCGTTTGGCCGATGTCGTGGCAGACTGGAGAGACTACCTGCTTGGATGGAAAGCGTACTTTGGGATTGCCGAAGTACCGAGCCCACTGCGCGAGATCGACAAATGGCTGCGGCGACGATTACGCTGTTATCTCTGGAAGCAATGGGGCCGCTCGGGCTACCGCCAGCTTCGCCGTCGTGGCGTGAGCGTGCGGGATGCCTGGCAGACATCCAAATCGGCCCACGGGCCGTGGCGGCTGTCGCACACCCCGGCGCTATACCGGGCTCTGCCCGCGAGGTATTTTGCTGACTTGGGACTACCGAGCCTGGTGGCGCGGTAGTGGTGTTCATCGAACCGCCGTGGTACGTGATCCGTATGCCCGGTGGTGTGGGAGGAGAGGCATCGTGAGGTGCCTCCCTATCCCGATTAGTTGCAGAGAAATGAGACTCGACGCGATGAAGAAAGCTCAAGCGTTAAAGATTATTGTAAAGAGTATATCCTTGGTCATTGGGATATTTGGCCTGGTCACTAGTGTCCGGTTAAAAGTGCTCTGAATCCCGAAAATCGCATGTTTTACAGCACATTACAAGCGGAAAAAGGTGTCCCCGATTTGAACGCGGAGTTCGCGGTGTATAACCAAGCCGATACCGTGCCCTCCGGAGTGGCAAATGAACATCGGCAAGACGCTTTTTGCTCAGATTATGGATTTCCTTCCCTGGAAGACTTTCCACCGCACCGTCGACCGATACGACGGCAACCGGCGAGTGCGAACTCTGAGCTGCGCCGAACAGTTCCGCTGTATGGCCTTTGCCCAGCTGACCTACCGCGAGAGCCTGCGGGACATCGAAGCCTGTCTCCAGGTTCAGTCTGCAAAGCTTTACCACATGGGCTTTCGCCAGCCGATTCGTCGAGCAACTCTTGCCGATGCAAACGAGTCGCGAGATTGGAGAATTTACGGCGACTATGCCCAGCATCTGATTGCACAAGCGAGAAGCCTCTATGTCGACGAATCCATAAGCTCGGGTCTTCCCGATACGGTTTACGCACTCGACTCAACCACCATCGACCTATGTCTGTCGATGTTCCCATGGGCACCATTTCGCACGGCAAAAGCGGCAGTCAAACTTCATACCCTGCTGGATCTGCGCGGATCGATTCCCAGCTTCATTCATATCTCCGACGGCAAGCTGCACGACGTCAATGTTCTAGACTTGCTGATTCCGGAGGCAGGTTCGTTTTACGTGATGGATCGGGCCTACCTGGACTATGCTCGACTATTCAATCTGGCCCAGGCCGGCGCCTTCTTTGTAATCCGGGCCAAATCAAACCTGGACTTCCGGCGGGTCTATTCTGCTGCTACAGATCGGCAAGCTGGGCTGATCTGCGACCAAACTATTGCGCTCTGCGGCCAGCGTCCAAGCAAGTACTATCCTCAACACTTGAGACGCATTCGCTTCAAGGACCCGGAAACCGGAAAGACCCTGGTATTTCTCACCAATCAGTTCCAACTCCCGGCTCTTACGATCTGCGCGTTGTACAAAAGCCGGTGGCAGGTCGAGCTGTTCTTCAAGTGGATCAAGCAAAATCTCCGTATCAAGTGCTTCTTCGGCCGATCGGAGAACGCAGTCAAGACACAAATTTGGATTGCTGTGTCGACCTATGTGCTGATCGCCATCATCAAAAAGCGTTTGGACCTCGATATTTCGCTGCACGCAATGCTACAGATTATCTCCATAACTGTATTTGAAAAAACACAGTTGAAACAGGCGGTTACGATCGACCGAAGCGATCTGGATCAGATCAAAGACGGTAACCAATTGAATCTATTCGGCTTTTAAACCGGACACTAGTGTGGCCTGGTAATTATGCTGTTCATGGCTTGGCTTTTCGTTCCGAGCATTAGCAAGGGGGAGTTTGCCGAGAGCCTTCTCCTTTTAGCTTTTGTGGCAGCCCAAGCACTCCTAATCTTGAATGCGGTTTGTGTTCTTAAATACTGGTCTAAGCGATCTATAGGCTTGTTTTCGGCAATTATTGCACTGATATGTAGTTCGATAGTTGCGAACTACGTTTATGAAACAATTGGTAGCGCGGCAGCGAACGAGGAACAACCAGTGTATATCGCTTTGTCGTTTTCATCGATAGCAGTGCTGATAATAGTATTCGTTTCCTTAAAAGCCTATCTTGTAAAGCATACGTTGTCGGAGGGCTTATGCAACTAACAAATAGCTCAAGCGGACGCGGGGTAAGCTCCGGGCCGGCTTCGCCGGGCTTGCTACGTGCCCGCGCCGCTTAGCCTAGACGTTATGCGGCAGGTAGTTTCTACGTCCGAGTCTGAATGAAGGTTAAGGAACTCATCAAGTTGCTGAAACAGGATGGCTGGTACCAGGCCCGTCAGCGGGGAAGTCACCGCCAATTCCGACATCCAGTAAAATCGGGAACTGTAACCGTATCCGGGAAGCCTAACGTAGATATGCCGCCGGGCACGCTCAACAACGCCCTGAAGCAAGCTGGACTCAAGAAGTAGGTGAGATTATGCAGTATGTAGTCATTCTCGAAGAAGGCCCCGAGAGCTGGGGTGCCTACGTTCCGGACCTCCCGGGATGTGTGGCGGCAGGGGAAACTCGCGAGGAAGCCTTGGAGTTGATCCGGGAGGCCATTGAGTTTCATCTGGAAGGAATGAAAGAGGCCGGCGACGCTATTCCAGAGCCTCATTCGCATAGCGATGTGGTCCAGGTAAATGCCGCATAACCATGGGTTCAACCGGACGCCGGTAAGCTCCGCGGCGGCAAAGCCGGGCAAGCACAGTGGCGGCGCCGGTTAACCCAAACGTGTGTGCCGGGCATGGCACGAGACTAGAGAGGTGTAAGTCCTCTTACCAGGTATTCGCAGAGCCGAAGGTTAGGAGAAGGGCAAGGGCGTCATCGTGAGGTGGGGTCTGGAGGAAGCCCAATCCAAAGCGGCGGGGCGACGAACAGGAACTGGATATGAGGTGTGACGTAGACGGGGCCAGTGGGCACGTGACCATGAAGCCCTCCATCTGCAACGGGTCTGCGTTTTATAAATCCAGCGTCTACGCCGTGACAGTTTCGTGTCTTACCCCGGGAGGTCTCCCCGGTGCTTCGCTTTGCGAAGCTGAGCGCTGAGCAATTGGCGCTGACCGCCTGGGAGAAGTCAGCCGAGGGCATAGTAGGTGATTGGCGTCACTGAAGGCCCGAACGATGAACGAGGATGATCGACCGAGTATGAGTGACCGGACAGCCTCAGAGAATCGACAGGAGTCGGCCGTGCCCCGTGCACGGGAGGAATCGGTGACTGGGGAAAGGACCGATCCGGCCTCGACATCCACTGTCTCGCTGTGGGAGAAGGTGCTGGAACGCAGCAATCTGCAGCGGGCAGTCAAGCAAGTACGCCAGAACAAGGGCGCGCCGGGCATTGACGGGATGAGCGTTGATGCACTACCGGACTTCCTTCGCCAGAACTGGCCTGCGATCCGCGATCAACTGGAAGCGGGGCAGTATCGCCCGCAACCGGTCCGGCGGGTCCGTATCCCCAAGGCCGACGGACGGGAACGCCTGCTGGGGATCCCGACGGTTCTGGACCGCTTCATCCAGCAAGCCGTTGCGCAGGTGGTATCGGCGCAATGGGACCCCCACTTCCATCCCCGCAGCTATGGCTTCCGGCCGGGCAAGTCGGCGCACCAGGCTCTCAAGCGCCTGCAAGCCGACATTCGGGCGGGCGGCCAGTGGACGGTAGACCTGGACCTGGCGGCGTTCTTCGACCGGGTCAACCACGACCGGTTGATGCGCCGGCTCAAGGATCATGTCCCGGATCGTCGTCTGCTGCGATTGATCAACCGTTTTCTGACCGCCGGGGTGATGGATGGAGACCACTGGAGCCCGACGAATGCCGGTGTGCCGCAAGGCGGTCCGCTGTCACCGGTCCTGGCCAACGTGGTGCTGGATGAGCTGGACTGGGAGCTCGAGCGGCGCGGCCACCGCTTCGTCCGATATGCTGACGACTGCCAGATACTGGTGCGGAGTCAACGTGCCGGCGAGCGGGTGATGAACAGCATCAAGCGCTTTGTCGAAGACTCACTCCGGCTCGAAGTGAATACACGCAAAAGCGCGGTCGACCGACCGTGGTACCGCCAGTTTTTGGGGTTTACGGTCACCCGTGGGGATCACCGGCTGAAAGTGTCGCCCAAGGCACTGGCCCGGTTGAAAACCCACTTGCGGGTCCTGACCCGCCGCACGAGAGGCCACCGTTTGGCCGATGTCGTGGCAGACTGGAGAGACTACCTGCTTGGATGGAAAGCGTACTTTGGGATTGCCGAAGTACCGAGCCCACTGCGCGAGATCGACAAATGGCTGCGGCGACGATTACGCTGTTATCTCTGGAAGCAATGGGGCCGCTCGGGCTACCGCCAGCTTCGCCGTCGTGGCGTGAGCGTGCGGGATGCCTGGCAGACATCCAAATCGGCCCACGGGCCGTGGCGGCTGTCGCACACCCCGGCGCTATACCGGGCTCTGCCCGCGAGGTATTTTGCTGACTTGGGACTACCGAGCCTGGTGGCGCGGTAGTGGTGTTCATCGAACCGCCGTGGTACGTGATCCGTATGCCCGGTGGTGTGGGAGGAGAGGCATCGTGAGGTGCCTCCCTATCCCGATTATGTTGATGCCCATACTACGGATTGAAACCTATGGACTGTGAAAGGTGCGGGGCTGAAGGTGCCACGAGAGGGAATGTTCTGTTCTTTGCAAGACTAGCCCCGTTGCTCCTGTTTCGTCCGCCGATCATGGAGCGAGACCTGTGCCATGATTGCGCGGGCCTTGCAAATGTAATCGGCATTTTCTTTCTGGGGGCAACCCTTGTTGTGTTGCTTGTAGTCCTGGTCGTCGTAATCCTGTAGGGCGCGAAAGTGGAAAACACCCTTCTTCAGACTTTGTGGCAAACTGAGGGCACTATCAACATAACAATGGGTTCAACCGGACGTGGGGTAAGCTCCGGGCCGGCTTCGCCGGGTTGGCACAGTGGCCGCGCCGGTTAACCCAAACGTTAGGCTCAATAACTATGAAGCCTCTACTCGCCGCACTAATCTTCTCCATTGGACTTTCTGGCTGTTCCTCCAGCTGGAAGGAAAGCACGGAGATTGAAGGCTTGTTCCGAGACGCCGAAGTCACGGGTACCTTTGTCCTACTTGACGCAGCTACCGGCAGTTTCTCGGGCTATAACCAGTCAAGAGCCAAAACACGCTTTGTGCCTGCCTCCACTTTCAAGATTCCCAACAGTCTTATCGGGCTTTCCGTCGGAGCCGTTGAAAGTGTGGACGAAGTGCTACCATACGGCGGCCAGCCACAGGTCATCAAGGCGTGGGAAAAGGACATGGGGCTGAGGGAGGCCATCACCGCTTCCAATGTCCCCGTGTATCAGGAGCTGGCCCGGCGCATCGGCACCGAGTCAATGCGCAAGAATCTCGCCAGTCTGGATTTCGGCAACAACGATATTGGCGCTAGTGTCGATAGGTTCTGGCTAGATGGCCCCCTTGAGATCAGTGCCATCGAACAAACCGAGTTTCTGCTGCGATTGGCGCGGAATCAGCTCCCAATCTCCGCAAAGCTTCAGTCTGCCGTCCGAGAAATCGTGCTCCTTGAGCAGGGGGAGGGCTGGAAGCTCTATGGCAAGACGGGCTGGGAAAACGCGCCGGAACCTGGCATCGGGTGGTGGGTTGGCTGGGTCGAGAAAGAGGATAGCTTGTTCACCTTTGCGATGAACATGGATATTCATCAACCATCTGATGCTGGTAAACGTGTCCAACTAGGCATGGCAAGTCTGAAGGCACTGGGCGTGCTGTGAGTACCTTCGAGCCTAACAGATCCATCAACTCGGACGCCCGCTTCGCGGGCGCCGGTTATGTCCAGCGTGTGTGCCGGGCATGGCACGAGACTAGAGAGGTGTAAGTCCTCTTACCAGGTATTCGCAGAGCCGAAGGTTAGGAGAAGGGCAAGGGCGTCATCGTGAGGTGGGGTCTGGAGGAAGCCCAATCCAAAGCGGCGGGGCGACGAACAGGAACTGGATATGAGGTGTGACGTAGACGGGGCCAGTGGGCACGTGACCATGAAGCCCTCCATCTGCAATCGGTCTGCGTTTTATAAATCCAGCGTCTACGCCGTGACAGTTTCGTGTCTTACCCCGGGAGGTCTCCCCGGTGCTTCGCTTTGCGAAGCTGAGCGCTGAGCAATTGGCGCTGACCGCCTGGGAGAAGTCAGCCGAGGGCATAGTAGGTGATTGGCGTCACTGAAGGCCCGAACGATGAACGAGGATGATCGACCGAGTATGAGTGACCGGACCGCCTCAGAGAATCGACGCGAGTCGGCCGTGCCCCGTGCACGGGAGGAATCGGTGACTGGGGAAAGGACCGATCCGGCCTCGACATCCACTGTCTTGCTGTGGGAGAAGGTGCTGGAACGCAGCAACCTGCAGCGGGCAGTCAAGCAAGTACGCCAGAACAAGGGCGCGCCGGGCATTGACGGGATGAGCGTTGATGCACTACCGGACTTCCTTCGCCAGAACTGGCCTGCGATCCGCGATCAACTGGAAGCGGGGCAGTATCGCCCGCAACCGGTCCGGCGGGTCCGTATCCCCAAGGCCGACGGACGGGAACGCCTGCTGGGCATCCCGACGGTTCTGGACCGCTTCATCCAGCAAGCCGTTGCGCAGGTGGTATCGGCGCAATGGGACCCCCACTTCCATCCCCGCAGCTATGGCTTCCGGCCGGGCAAGTCGGCGCACCAGGCTCTCAAGCGCCTGCAAGCCGACATTCGGGCGGGCGGCCAGTGGACGGTAGACCTGGACCTGGCGGCGTTCTTCGACCGGGTCAACCACGACCGGTTGATGCGCCGGCTCAAGGATCATGTCCCGGATCGTCGTCTGCTGCGATTGATCAACCGTTTTCTGACCGCCGGGGTGATGGATGGAGACCACTGGAGCCCGACGAATGCCGGTGTGCCGCAAGGCGGCCCGCTGTCACCGGTCCTGGCCAACGTGGTGCTGGATGAGCTGGATTGGGAGCTCGAGCGGCGCGGCCACCGCTTCGTCCGATATGCTGACGACTGCCAGATACTGGTGCGGAGTCAACGTGCCGGCGAGCGGGTGATGAACAGCATCAAGCGCTTTGTCGAAGACTCACTCCGGCTCGAAGTGAATACACGCAAAAGCGCGGTCGACCGACCGTGGTACCGCCAGTTTTTGGGGTTTACGGTCACCCGTGGGGATCACCGGCTGAAAGTGTCGCCCAAGGCGCTGGACCGGCTGAAAACCCGCTTGCGGGTCCTGACCCGCCGCACGAGAGGCCACCGTTTGGCCGATGTCGTGGCAGACTGGAGAGACTACCTGCTTGGATGGAAAGCGTACTTCGGGATTGCCGAAGTACCGAGCCCACTGCGCGAGATCGACAAATGGCTGCGGCGACGATTACGCTGTTATCTCTGGAAGCAATGGGGCCGCTCGGGCTACCGCCAGCTTCGCCGTCGTGGCGTGAGCGTGCGGGATGCCTGGCAGACATCCAAATCGGCCCACGGGCCGTGGCGGCTGTCGCACACCCCGGCGCTATACCGGGCTCTGCCCGCGAGGTATTTTGCTGACTTGGGACTACCGAGCCTGGTGGCGCGGTAGTGATGTTCATCGAACCGCCGTGGTACGTGATCCGTATGCCCGGTGGTGTGGGAGGAGAGGCATCGTGAGGTGCCTCCCTATCCCGATTATGCATTACCAGAGTTAATTCGCATGAACAAATACTGTATCGGTATCACCGTAGCAGTTCTATTGAGTGGAACGCTGTTGGCGGATGAGCTTTCATTAGAGGAGCTTCGTGAGCGAAGCCGAGATTGTGCGCTCTTTGACGACGAAGGCTCCTATTCTGGAGATGCCCTGGGTATATTGTGGGGTGACTTCGACATCGTGTTTGACTGTGCTCCGCCCGGGCGTAGTGAGAAGCAGAGATTCTCAATCTATGTTGTAATTAATGAAAATGGCGAAGTTTCACAGGCTACGGTCGTTCCAGAATCTGAGGCTGCACAGTGCATTGAGGAAAAGGCACGTAGTCGTGTATTCCCCAAGCCACCATTCGCTGATTATGTTTTGGGAGTTAGCGTAAATCTCTGAGCATCCGCAAAATGCATAACAAAACGCTCAAGTTCGTTCCGCACTTCGCGCTCCACCGGACGCGGCTAACGCCGCGCCGCTTAGCTTAGGCGTGTGTGCCGGGCATGGCACGAGACTAGAGAGGTGTAAGTCCTCTTACCAGGTATTCGCAGAGCCGAAGGTTAGGAGAAGGGCAAGGGCGTCATCGTGAGGTGGGGTCTGGAGGAAGCCCAATCCAAAGCGGCGGGGCGACGAACAGGAACTGGATATGAGGTGTGACGTAGACGGGGCCAGTGGGCACGTGACCATGAAGCCCTCCATCTGCAATCGGTCTGCGTTTTATAAATCCAGCGTCTACGCCGTGACAGTTTCGTGTCTTACCCCGGGAGGTCTCCCCGGTGCTTCGCTTTGCGAAGCTGAGCGCTGAGCAATTGGCGCTGACCGCCTGGGAGAAGTCAGCCGAGGGCATAGTAGGTGATTGGCGTCACTGAAGGCCCGAACGATGAACGAGGATGATCGACCGAGTATGAGTGACCGGACCGCCTCAGAGAATCGACGCGAGTCGGCCGTGCCCCGTGCACGGGAGGAATCGGTGACTGGGGAAAGGACCGATCCGGCCTCGACATCCACTGTCTTGCTGTGGGAGAAGGTGCTGGAACGCAGCAACCTGCAGCGGGCAGTCAAGCAAGTACGCCAGAACAAGGGCGCGCCGGGCATTGACGGGATGAGCGTTGATGCACTACCGGACTTCCTTCGCCAGAACTGGCCTGCGATCCGCGATCAACTGGAAGCGGGGCAGTATCGCCCGCAACCGGTCCGGCGGGTCCGTATCCCCAAGGCCGACGGACGGGAACGCCTGCTGGGCATCCCGACGGTTCTGGACCGCTTCATCCAGCAAGCCGTTGCGCAGGTGGTATCGGCGCAATGGGACCCCCACTTCCATCCCCGCAGCTATGGCTTCCGGCCGGGCAAGTCGGCGCACCAGGCTCTCAAGCGCCTGCAAGCCGACATTCGGGCGGGCGGCCAGTGGACGGTAGACCTGGACCTGGCGGCGTTCTTCGACCGGGTCAACCACGACCGGTTGATGCGCCGGCTCAAGGATCATGTCCCGGATCGTCGTCTGCTGCGATTGATCAACCGTTTTCTGACCGCCGGGGTGATGGATGGAGACCACTGGAGCCCGACGAATGCCGGTGTGCCGCAAAGCGGCCCGCTGTCACCGGTCCTGGCCAACGTGGTGCTGGATGAGCTGGATTGGGAGCTCGAGCGGCGCGGCCACCGCTTCGTCCGATATGCTGACGACTGCCAGATACTGGTGCGGAGTCAACGTGCCGGCGAGCGGGTGATGAACAGCATCAAGCGCTTTGTCGAAGACTCACTCCGGCTCGAAGTGAATACACGCAAAAGCGCGGTCGACCGACCGTGGTACCGCCAGTTTTTGGGGTTTACGGTCACCCGTGGGGATCACCGGCTGAAAGTGTCGCCCAAGGCGCTGGACCGGCTGAAAACCCGCTTGCGGGTCCTGACCCGCCGCACGAGAGGCCACCGTTTGGCCGATGTCGTGGCAGACTGGAGAGACTACCTGCTTGGATGGAAAGCGTACTTCGGGATTGCCGAAGTACCGAGCCCACTGCGCGAGATCGACAAATGGCTGCGGCGACGATTACGCTGTTATCTCTGGAAGCAATGGGGCCGCTCGGGCTACCGCCAGCTTCGCCGTCGTGGCGTGAGCGTGCGGGATGCCTGGCAGACATCCAAATCGGCCCACGGGCCGTGGCGGCTGTCGCACACCCCGGCGCTATACCGGGCTCTGCCCGCGAGGTATTTTGCTGACTTGGGACTACCGAGCCTGGTGGCGCGGTAGTGATGTTCATCGAACCGCCGTGGTACGTGATCCGTATGCCCGGTGGTGTGGGAGGAGAGGCATCGTGAGGTGCCTCCCTATCCCGATTATGCATTACCAGAGTTAATTCGCATGAACAAATACTGTATCGGTATCACCGTAGCAGTTCTATTGAGTGGAACGCTGTTGGCGGATGAGCTTTCATTAGAGGAGCTTCGTGAGCGAAGCCGAGATTGTGCGCTCTTTGACGACGAAGGCTCCTATTCTGGAGATGCCCTGGGTATATTGTGGGGTGACTTCGACATCGTGTTTGACTGTGCTCCGCCCGGGCGTAGTGAGAAGCAGAGATTCTCAATCTATGTTGTAATTAATGAAAATGGCGAAGTTTCACAGGCTACGGTCGTTCCAGAATCTGAGGCTGCACAGTGCATTGAGGAAAAGGCACGTAGTCGTGTATTCCCCAAGCCACCATTCGCTGATTATGTTTTGGGAGTTAGCGTAAATCTCTGAGCATCCGCAAAATGCATAACAAAACGCTCAAGTTCGTTCCGCACTTCGCGCTCCACCGGACGCGGCTAACGCCGCGCCGCTTAGCTTAGGCGTGTGTGCCGGGCATGGCACGAGACTAGAGAGGTGTAAGTCCTCTTACCAGGTATTCGCAGAGCCGAAGGTTAGGAGAAGGGCAAGGGCGTCATCGTGAGGTGGGGTCTGGAGGAAGCCCAATCCAAAGCGGCGGGGCGACGAACAGGAACTGGATATGAGGTGTGACGTAGACGGGGCCAGTGGGCACGTGACCATGAAGCCCTCCATCTGCAATCGGTCTGCGTTTTATAAATCCAGCGTCTACGCCGTGACAGTTTCGTGTCTTACCCCGGGAGGTCTCCCCGGTGCTTCGCTTTGCGAAGCTGAGCGCTGAGCAATTGGCGCTGACCGCCTGGGAGAAGTCAGCCGAGGGCATAGTAGGTGATTGGCGTCACTGAAGGCCCGAACGATGAACGAGGATGATCGACCGAGTATGAGTGACCGGACCGCCTCAGAGAATCGACGCGAGTCGGCCGTGCCCCGTGCACGGGAGGAATCGGTGACTGGGGAAAGGACCGATCCGGCCTCGACATCCACTGTCTTGCTGTGGGAGAAGGTGCTGGAACGCAGCAACCTGCAGCGGGCAGTCAAGCAAGTACGCCAGAACAAGGGCGCGCCGGGCATTGACGGGATGAGCGTTGATGCACTACCGGACTTCCTTCGCCAGAACTGGCCTGCGATCCGCGATCAACTGGAAGCGGGGCAGTATCGCCCGCAACCGGTCCGGCGGGTCCGTATCCCCAAGGCCGACGGACGGGAACGCCTGCTGGGCATCCCGACGGTTCTGGACCGCTTCATCCAGCAAGCCGTTGCGCAGGTGGTATCGGCGCAATGGGACCCCCACTTCCATCCCCGCAGCTATGGCTTCCGGCCGGGCAAGTCGGCGCACCAGGCTCTCAAGCGCCTGCAAGCCGACATTCGGGCGGGCGGCCAGTGGACGGTAGACCTGGACCTGGCGGCGTTCTTCGACCGGGTCAACCACGACCGGTTGATGCGCCGGCTCAAGGATCATGTCCCGGATCGTCGTCTGCTGCGATTGATCAACCGTTTTCTGACCGCCGGGGTGATGGATGGAGACCACTGGAGCCCGACGAATGCCGGTGTGCCGCAAAGGCGGCCCGCTGTCACCGGTCCTGGCCAACGTGGTGCTGGATGAGCTGGATTGGGAGCTCGAGCGGCGCGGCCACCGCTTCGTCCGATATGCTGACGACTGCCAGATACTGGTGCGGAGTCAACGTGCCGGCGAGCGGGTGATGAACAGCATCAAGCGCTTTGTCGAAGACTCACTCCGGCTCGAAGTGAATACAC
Organism: Wenzhouxiangella sp. AB-CW3; assembly: GCF_014725735.1. NCBI lineage: Bacteria > Pseudomonadati > Pseudomonadota > Gammaproteobacteria > Chromatiales > Wenzhouxiangellaceae > Wenzhouxiangella > Wenzhouxiangella sp. AB-CW3. The sequence continues at coordinate 3,792,443 of NZ_CP061368.1, read as the reverse complement.
GCAAAAGCGCGGTCGACCGACCGTGGTACCGCCAGTTTTTGGGGTTTACGGTCACCCGTGGGGATCACCGGCTGAAAGTGTCGCCCAAGGCGCTGGACCGGCTGAAAACCCGCTTGCGGGTCCTGACCCGCCGCACGAGAGGCCACCGTTTGGCCGATGTCGTGGCAGACTGGAGAGACTACCTGCTTGGATGGAAAGCGTACTTCGGGATTGCCGAAGTACCGAGCCCACTGCGCGAGATCGACAAATGGCTGCGGCGACGATTACGCTGTTATCTCTGGAAGCAATGGGGCCGCTCGGGCTACCGCCAGCTTCGCCGTCGTGGCGTGAGCGTGCGGGATGCCTGGCAGACATCCAAATCGGCCCACGGGCCGTGGCGGCTGTCGCACACCCCGGCGCTATACCGGGCTCTGCCCGCGAGGTATTTTGCTGACTTGGGACTACCGAGCCTGGTGGCGCGGTAGTGATGTTCATCGAACCGCCGTGGTACGTGATCCGTATGCCCGGTGGTGTGGGAGGAGAGGCATCGTGAGGTGCCTCCCTATCCCGATTATCGCACTTGTGCTTTCCAGTAGCCGGTTGGTTGCCAAACGTCGAGAAGTCGGTCCGTCTGGCTCCCTATGGGCAGCAAGTCAGTAGCAGCTTCAAACGGCAAGATTCGGTGCCTTTTCAAACCACACGGCAGGGGCGGGCTGCTTTGGCTTCTTGTTCACCGGCTTCGAATGGAAAGTTGGTTGCCAAACTGGCAAAATCGGGGCATGAGGATCGGTGGCGCTTCAGGTTGTGGTGGTTTCAGTGAGCTGCACTTTCGGCAAACCTCGTCCAGGGCTTCGCTCCGGCCAGTGCCTTCGCTCCAGTCCGGCCCCTTCGGCCGGCCTCCGGGAATATTGCGTTCCCAGAGGCTTCGGCCTCAAAACAACGGCAATAGTCAGGTGCCCTGGAATCCATCGAAATTCACCAACCCCCGTGCCATAACTAAGGGTTCAACCGGACGCGGGGTAAGCTCCTGGCCGGCTTCGCCGGGTTGGCTCGGCCGTGGGTGACGCAGTGGATCTCGCGCGGCCAGTACATCAACCAGATCGACCAGGGCCCGACCGGAATGTCGCGACAGTAGCGGGGCTCAGGTCGCTGTCGGACAATCGTGCCGCGCCGGCCACAATCCGGACACCGACAGCCGTTCTTGAACGGCTTGACCAGCACATCAAGGCGATTACCGCGTCGAAAAGCCAGGCCGACACAGCGAAACCCTTTGAACTTGAGCAGCTTTCCGATAAGCTTGGACGTGGTCATGGGGCGAACCTCCTGTGTTGTTTGTTCGCAAAAACAAAACTTTACAGGACGCCCCATGACCTCTCAAATCAGGCGGGCAATGTCAGGAATTTCGTTGCGAGATTCGGATAGACCCAGAATTTTGTGGCCCAGGAGGGGGCGGCTGCACGAGAGAGCCTCGAGGTCACTTGAGTACTCCGATCTATGGCGATCCTCAGTACGAGGTGCTTTCGCAAAACCAAGTTCGCATCTTCTACGCGGATGCATATGCGCCGGTATATGTTAGGTGCACGACGGAAACACATCCGAGACTTGCCTACTCAGCGGCTTCCGAAGCCAAAGCTCGGGAGGACCTAGCACTTGGGATCTTGATTCATCTTGCGTATGTAATTCTCGGTACTTCAGTGTATTTGGCTGTACGCAACCGTTTGCCACTCCTTAGAGTCAGGCGGGGATTATTCATTCCCACCGGCCTGCTTGCATTGATCTTTGCGCCAGGTCCGTTCTGGAGCTTCCCATTTATTGCTCCCTCTTTTGCTCTCCTGGCGCTGGTCGTACAAATCGGGTTTGCCTTGCCTGCCGGCTCCTGGATATTCGCGACGCCACAGTTTGTTCTATCGGCTTCCTCAATCCTGATTTCCTGGAGCGTCCTGGTTCTTGCAATCCTGTTGGTTCGAGGGGTCTTCTCGAGGCGAAAACCAGCCTGATTACGCTGCGCACTGCGGTGCAGAGCAGGGGTCAAAGATTAGTAAGATAGAGAGATCGAGAACTTGAGCTCTAACGAAGGGTTCAGCCGGAGCCCCGAAAACTCCGGGTCGGCAAAGCCGGGCGGCCCAGTGACGGCGCTGGTTAGCCCAAACATTATGCATACAGGAGAACTTCATGAAGGAGACCGGAAAAATCAACTATGTCGAAATGCCTTCAACGAATATTGAAGCAACGAAGGCGTTCTTTGCTTCGGCTTTTGGATGGTCGTTCATCGACTATGGCCCCAAGTATGTGGCTATCGAGGATGCCGGTATAGATGGCGGTTTTTACAAATCTGACAAAATATGCTCACCTGAGGGTGGTAGTGTGCTGGTGGTTCTTTATAGCTCGGATCTTGAGAACACACTCAAGAAAGTCAGATTGTCAGGTGGCAAGGTAGTTCAGGATATTTTCGATTTTCCAGGTGGCCGTAGGTTTCACTTCACTGATCCAAATGGAAATGAGTATGCTGTATGGTCTGAGCTTGATGCATAACCAAGCGATCAAATACGGGCACTATGGCCGTTGAACCTCGTTTCACTCGGCGGTTTATGGCAGGTGTTATGCGATTGGAGAACTAGGGAACCGTGAATTCCTCTGCGCCGCTGCGCAGAGGAATTCAGAGGATCCTTTGACCTTAGAAGAACGATGATCACGATCGCGCACCCAACAGACGATATGGAGTTGCTCTTTATCCGTATGGCACTTGAGGCGGAGGGAATCCCATACTTGGTTGTTGGTGATGGATTTGGCAGCCTGTATCCTGGAGTCCAGCTTCCCATCTTCAATGAACGGCCGGTTCGAGTGTATGCTTCAGATGTTAAGCGGGCAGTAGAAGTAATCGAAGAGGTTCGAAAGGATTTTGATCCGGCTTCATCGAATCTTTCTGGAAGCTCAAAGCTTCGGATAGTTCTGGAAACAATTTTCTTCGGTTGGTTTGTGCCAGGCGGCAAGCGTCGGAGTTCTTCTAAAAGCAGCTTTAACCCGGACGCTAGCAAAGCCCGTAGTGGACGAGTCGAATGTTATACGCTACAGCCGGTGAGAATCAGGATGCCTTCGCGTATGGAGGCTTCAAATAGTTTTCACCATGTCAGTTACGCGGCAATTCATTAGGAGGGATAGTTCGTGAAACTTACGGTCGCCTGGAAAGGTCTCATCGCGAGTATTAGCGAATGCCGCGCTGTTTGTCCGACTCATATAGGCGAGATAAGTTCACTTCGCAATGTACGCAGTTGCCTCTCCAGCAGTAATGGAGAGATCGTCTTCATTTTAGCCAAGCATTAGCTATTCTACTCAGCCATGGAATTTACGAATGAGCAAGCAATCGCAATGACGGCTCCTTTAGGGAAGCTCTGAACAACGCATGATTTTCAGCCAACTTCCTTCGTTTTGTCTATCGGGCATGATTTGGCCCCGTTTGATGTTCGATTTTGATCATTTGTTGACCAATTTCCACCGATCAGGCAGAAATCGGACGGAATAACCCTATGTCGGGATCAATTTCTCTGCGATCAGCAGGTTCGTCAGTCCAGCCATTACCTGGAACCGATTGCGATTCTTATCCTGACCACGGTAGCGCACCTTGTTATAGCCGAACACCTGCTTCATGTATCGAAAGGGATGTTCAACCTTGGCCCGGATCTGACTCTTGAGCTTTTCTGCCTTGGCTTCCCAACTATCCGGATCCATCATCTTTCTTTTTCCTGGACGCTCGGCGATATACCAGTCAACTTCTCTTTCCTGGTGCGCTTCGCGTTTTTCGATACCTCGATATCCGGCATCGCCGAACACCCGTTGCTCCTGGCCGTGTAACAACTTCTCAGCAACTTCGAGGTCATGGGTGTTGGCCGGCGTCGTCTCCAGGCTATGGATCAGACCGATTTCATCGTCCACACCAATATGAACCTTCATCCCGAAATGCCACTGGTTGCCCTTTCTCGTCTGGTGCATTTCCGGATCGCGTTCCTTCTTTTGGTTCTTGGTCGAGCTCGGTGCCGCAACAATACTGGCATCGACAATGCTGCCCTCGCGCAGCATCAACTCATGCTCATTCAGATAGCCGTTGATTTCATCAAACAGCTTTTTGCCCAGTTTGCGCTGCTCCAGAAACCGGCGGAAATTAAGAATGGTGGTCTCGTCCGGCAGGCGATCCGAGAGCCTGAGCCCGGCAAACCGCCGCATGCTCTCGATCTCGTAGAGTGCATCCTCCATCCCAGGATCACTGAGATTATAGAAAAGCTGCATGCAGTGAATCCGCAGCATCGTTTCCAGCGGATACGGTGGACGACCTGTCCGGCCCTTGTGATAGTGCCTTTTGAGCTTCTTGACCAACCGAGGCCACGGAATCAATGAATCAACGCGTTCCAGAAACTTCTCCCGTCGGGTTTTACGCTTCTTGTTCTGGTACTCGGCTTCAGCAAAGCTCATCTGGTCCATTGATGAATTCCGTTTCTGATCAGGTGGCGCTATTATCTCAAAATTCGGGAGTTATTCAGAGTTTCCTTAGGCCTAACGATACTGGCGATGAGCTTGGCAAACTACAAGGCACTATCCGTAGTTAGAATCGGCAGTAGGCAAACATGGCCGTATCAAATTCTTTCAGGGCTGCTTGGATTCATATGGCTTGTAGCCGCATTTGGAGGGCTTGAACATGTTGTTGACGGGTTTCATGAGGTATCCGGCATGTATGTCTTTTCGTGCATTTTCCTCCAGCAATGGATCTTCAGAGTCACTCGTGAACCGGTTCATCCAGAGAAGGTCAAGAAGGCTTGAGTTGTCGATCATTATGTTCGGTGCTTGCTAACTGCTAAACACCCCAGTCCTGCGCCAACTCGCGATCCTACCGTAGGTTCTTAACATGAAGGCCATTTGCCCGATCTGCAACTCAGCGTTTGATTCACAGAAGCCGAGAGTCAATTTGGAACCGCAACAAGCTTCGTGGTACAAGTGGCAACAGTCAAAGATATTCTGTCCTGAATGTGAACATCCACTTGAGCTGAGTATGCAGGCAAGATGGATAACGGCGATTGCGTTTATCGTCGCACTAGCAGGTGCCATTGTGGGTGCTACGATCTTTTCATTCGGGAACACATTGGTTGGGGTGTTCGTTACTGCTGCCAGTATCACGGTTCCGTTTTCGTTGGCCAAGATCCTGTTTGGACGAATCCCCTATCTGCCGGCTGATGCGTCGAAAGATGGGTTCAACCGGGAATCAGAAGGCAACGGGCCGACAAGGTCCGCTAATTCTCGCGGAGACGCGACTTACAACAGGCGATTAGACTCATGACGAATAAGCGCCTCTACAATAATGTGCGCTGGACTGCTGACATTCTGTTTGTTCTCGTTTTGCTCCCGCTTATTATCCTGTTGGTTGAGCGTGCCCTTGCGGGTGCTTGGACGACGGCGTTGATCGTTGTTGCAGTTGCTGCAGGCACCGCAATTGCACGAATTTTGAATGGTCCGTTTGTGGGCCCTGCTCTTGTGGAAGTGACAAACACTGAACCGGTTTGGAAGTCTTTCTTTTACATTCCAACAAAAACCCAAAGGAAGCAGCTCAGTTCGATCAAGGAAATACGAATTGCGGGACCTAAAGGAGACCGACGCTTCAGAACTATCCATAAGGACGGCTCAGAGGAAGAGTTCAGGCCCTTTTATGGGCGCAGGCTTGAATCGAGAGTCATAGACTTCTTGAGGCAGTCTCTGCCGGAGCGAATTGCCATTTCAGAGGCAGAGCCTCCCACTCTCATGGCCCTGCTCCGAGACGACTTTTAGCCGTTGCCCTCTCAACGGGTTCAGTCAGCTATTTCGATAAAGAAGGCCGGAGATCTTGCAGCCGAGTCGCTTAGCCCGGCTGTTGCATAGATCTCCGCTGTCGTGCTGCACTCTGAACGCGTGACCCGTCCGGTTGTCATGACATTCAATGGTGCAACTCGTTGCAACAAGCAGGATGCGGGCCTTCAGCCTCTTATTTGTCGTGCTGGCGGCATTCTGCTGGGGCTTGTCCGGGGGCATTGGCGGTGTGCTCACGGGCGATGGCTGGGATCCGGTCATGGTGTCGTTTTACCGGGGAGCTGTCGGCTGGGTGTTGGTGCTGGCCTGGCTTGTTCTGCAGCCGAGCGGCAGCGGTCTGGGCAGCCCAAGGCTGTGGTTCTGGTCGATCATTGCCGGCCTGGGTGTGTCCGGAAACTTTGCGTTCTATTTCATCAGTATTGCCGAGGGCAGTGTGGCCGTTGCCGCGACGCTGATGTATTGCGCACCCGTTTTCATTTACCTGGTTTCCTTTGCTCTGAGAGTGGAATATCCGACCCCCTTCAAGTGGGTGTCGATTATTCTGGTCATGGGCGGTGTGGTGCTGCTGACCGGCGTTTACGATATCGATGCCAGCGACATCAGCTTATTGGCCATTAGTGCAGGCCTGGCTTCCGGGATGTCTTATGCGTTGTTCATCTTCGGTTTCAAGTATGCCGCACCGCATGGCAGTCCGCAGGCCATCCTGGTCATTGCCTTCGCCGTTCTGGCGTTGATTCTTGTGCTGTTGGCTGACCGGGAGCAGGCCGTGGCGGTGCTGAGCACGTCAAGTTGGCCGCTGTTCCTGGTGCTTGGTGTGATCGGTGCCGGCCTGTCATTCATTCTCTATATCCTGGGCTTGCGATATGCTGCCCCGGCCATGGCTTCCATCGCGGCCATGGTAGAGCCGGTGACGGCTTCGTTGTTCGGTGTGGTCTGGTTGGATGAGCGTATGAGCGCCTTGCAGCTTGTGGGCATGGGGCTGATCCTGGCCACGGTGACGGCGTTGACCTTACAATCGAAAATTCGTGTCACCCGTGTGCTGAGACTTCGCAGCAGAAGGAGAGAAAGACAATGAGTACCCGTCGTTACCCGGGCTGGGCGGTTTATCTTGCCGGCTTCGGGGCTCTGGTGTTCCTCGTTTCGCTGCTTGCCCTGGCGCTGGTCCCTTCCTCGGATCCGGTCTCGTTGCTTGAGCAGGCGCTGTGGGGCGCGCTGGTTGTGGCATTCTTCGCTCTGCTTCCCCTGTTCTTTATGCGTTTGAAGGCCATGGTGCTGCGTCTGGCCGCGTCGCAGCCGGATGAACACGCGCCCCCGCCGCGCCATCGACCCGACAGTATCGGCGACCAGGCCAGAAGGGGCCGTGACGAGAACGGCTGATACAGTCCGTACCGCTGGCGCTGCATGCGTCACTTCTTGCAAGAACCGGAGATACTCGATGAGCCAACCCGTAATTGCCGACAATAAGCCGGTCAAGGTCACACTTGAGAAGGGCAAGGAGTATGCCTTCTGCCGCTGCGGGCGGTCGAAGGATCAGCCGTTTTGCGATGGTTCGCATTCCGGTACCGGCATTGAGCCGAAGATGTTTACCGCAAATGAAGACGGTGATGCCGTGCTCTGTCAGTGCAAGCAGACGGCCGATACGCCCTACTGCGACGGCACGCACAACAAGTTCGATCGAGAGGATGTCGGCAAGGAGGCGCCGGAAGGCTCGGGTCGTGACGATAATGGCAACAAGCCGCCGAAGCCGAAGGCGACCCGGGAAGAGCCTACGGTCGAGATCATTCATCGCATGGCCGAGGAAGGCCCGGAGAAGATCGGCGAACACGGGCCGATGGTGGCCATGGGCGTACCCCGAAACGAGCTGCCACACTGGGACCAGATTCAGCTCATGGTTGCCCAGATGGCGACCAAGCCGCTGATGGAGGATGCTGAGGTCGACACCCGGTTGGTAATCGGGCCGGAGGCGAAGAAACCGCTCGTGCTCGATATTCCGCTGTTTGTCTCCGACATGAGCTTCGGCGCGCTGTCGCCGGAGGCCAAGGTCGCCATGGCTCGCGGCGCGGAGCTTGCCGGCACCGGGATTTGCTCGGGCGAGGGCGGCATGCTGCCCGAGGAGAAGGACGCCAACAGTCGCTACTTCTTCGAGCTGGCCAGCGCCCGGTTCGGTTACTCCGAAGATTTGCTGGCCGATATTCAGGCATTTCACTTCAAGGGCGGGCAGGGTGCCAAGACCGGCACCGGCGGCCACCTTCCGGGTAGCAAGAACACGAAGAAGATTTCCGAGGTGCGTGGCATCCCCGAGGGCGAGCCGGCGATTTCGCCACCGACCTTCGAGGATCTTTCCAGCGTGGCCGACTTTCGCAAGTTTGCCGACCGCGTGCGCGAGATCAGCGGTGGCGTGCCGGTGGGTTTCAAGTTGAGCGCCAACCACGTCGAGCGCGATATCCAGTTCGCGCTGGATGCCGGTGCCGACTACATCATTCTCGACGGGCGCGGCGGTGGCACCGGCTCGGCACCGGAGATCTTTCGCAATCACATCAGTGTGCCGACCATTCCTGCGCTGGCCCGAGCACGACGCTACCTGGATGAGCAGAATGCCAGCGGCCGGGTGACGCTGATCATTACCGGCGGTTTGCGCATGCCGATTGATTTCGTCAAGGCCATGGCGCTGGGCGCCGACGGCATTGCCCTGGCCAACAGCGCCATGCAGGCCATCGGTTGCGTCGGCGCGCGCATCTGCAACAGCAACAACTGCCCGGCCGGCATTGCCACCCAGCGCGAGGACCTGCGCGAGCGGCTGGACGTGGACCATGCCGCCGGCCGTCTGAAAAACTTCTTCGATACCTCCGTTGGGCTGATGCTAGTCATGGCACGGGCCTGCGGGCATTCCGCGCTGGCCGAGTTCAATCGCGACGATCTCGCTACCTGGCATCGGGATATGGCGCGCTTGTCCGGCGTGGCCTATGCCGGTGTCGGTGAGCCGTAAGTCGCATTGGCAATCTGCATTCCGGCAGAGGCCAGGCCCCACTTTTGAGCAGCCCGCGGTGTGCAGCCAGCGGGCTGCTTCGCTTATGCTGGTTGCCTGTTGAATGTCGCAACCCGGGAGTCAGTCCATGAAAAGCCGATTTACCATGCCTGTCACGCTGTCGCTTGTTCTTGCCATGGGTCTGTCCGTGGCCGGACAGCACGAGGAGCCCATCCGCATCGGCGCGACCATGTCCGAGACCGGGGCCTACGCCACCCAGGGCGTACCGGCCCGCGACGGATATCTTCTGTGCGCGAAGGATGTCAATGCCGCCGGCGGTCTGCTCGGGCGCGATATCGAGTTTGTCATTCGCGATGACCAGTCGGATACCGATACCGCGATTGCCCATTACGAGGAGATGCTGGCAGACGGCCTGGTCGATGCGGTGATGGGACCGTATGGATCGACGCTGACCGAAGCGGTCGCCCCGGTGACTGAGCGCCACGACATGGTGCAGATTTCGCCGTTGGCCGCGACCACCTCGATCTGGGAGCAGGGCCGCGAGTACCTGTTCATGGTGCTGCCGCCGGCTGAGCTGTTTCTGGCCGGCCTGATCGACATGGCCGATGGGCATGGCCTCGAGCGCGTGGCGGTGATTGCCGAGGATCAGTTGTTTCCGCGCGCCGCGGCTGACGGTGCGGCTGAACTGGCCGACCAGCGCGGCATGACCGTCGTCTTCCACGAGACCTATCCCTCCGGCATCGAGGATTTCTCGACACTGATTCAGGCCGTGGACGAGGGAGATGTGCAGGTGCTGGCCATGGCCGCGTCGGCGCTGGACAACTTCATCGATGTGACCGGCCAGATGAAGGCAATGAACGTCAATGTGAAGATGTTCGGCACCTCGGGTGCGGTCACGGAGTATCAGCAGGCGCTGGGTGAAGACGCCGAATACGTGTACGGCTTGTCGGCCTGGGAGCCGGGCCTGCCCAACCCCGGCAGCGATGAGTTTGTCGCCGCCTACGAGCAGTCCTACGGCCGGGCTCCGAGTTTTCACGCCGCCGGCGCCTATGGCAGTTGCCAGTTGTTTGTCGAAGCCGTGACTCGGGCCGGCAGCCTGGATCAGGACGCCATTCGAGAGGAATTGCTGAGCCTGGAAACCGAGACCGTGTTCGGTCCGTTCGCGGTTGACGAGCGCGGTTACCAGACCGCCAACCAGGGCCTGTTCGTTCAGTGGCAGGATGGCGAGAAGGTCGTGGTCTGGCCGGATGAACTGGCCACCGCCGAGCCGCGCTATCCCACGCCAAGCTGGGACGAACGTTGAAGCCTTGACCCGGACACTCAGCGGATGGTCTGGCAGGTGCCCAGATCCTGGCTGTCGACCTGCCCGCCCGCGTGTTTGCCTTCGGTCCAGAATGTCAGGTCCACTTCGCTGAACTCCCGCCTACCGGATCCGGGCTCGGAAACCCGGTCGAGCACGTGAATGTAGCCCGAGACATGCAAGGACATGTGCGCGGGTCCGATGCGGGCCTCGACGACTGCTTCATCGCAGTCGAAGCGCAGAATGTCCAGGCCGGGTTCCGACCCACTGGCCAAATAGGGTTCGAAAGGGGCAATCGAGCCTTCGTGGTCGGCCGCTTCGAGATTGAGCAACCGGGTCAGCAGGGCGTAGAGGTCGATGCTGCGCAGGGCGGGGCTGCGCGTGCCAGGCGCGAAGGCCGGACCATGGGCCAGAAAAATACCATGTTGCTCGCCGTGGGCCGGGTCCCAGCCGTGCATGCCGCGTGGCGGCGAGCGCTGGGCCAGGAAGGGTGTGGAGGAAATCATCCAGCCGGGATCGGCTTCGGCCAGGACGTCGGGCACCCGGTGGTGACGGCCGAATCGGTACCGTTCGGGAATGTCGGAACGTGCCCAGACACGGAGCTTGGGGTGAGCGCCAGCCAGTGCCGAGACGATGTCTTCGACATCCATGTCCCTGGCCCAGATCTGCGCCGCCGGGCCCCAGTCGGACACCCGCACCCTGGACAGGTCGAGGAAATCGTCAAGACGAATGTAGCGCTCGATGTCGATTGCGCTCATGCCGTGATCGGATACCACGATGATGTTCGTTTTCTCGAGTTGATCCAGCGCTTCCAGCCCGTTGAGAAGCCGGCCGAGTTCGTCATCGAGCGCTTCGGCTGCCCGCAGCACGGCGGGCGCGGCGGGTCCGTGTGAGTGGCCCAGCGAGTCGACCCGGCTGAAGTAGAGTGTCATCAGGTCGGGACGTTCGGCCTCGGGCATGGCGGCCCATTCCAGCACCTGCTCGATACGCTCGTCGTGGGGTACCCGGCCATCGTAGGGACGCCAGTGGGTGGGGCGTACACGATGAATCTTCGCCTCCGAGCCGGGCCAGAAAAAGGTGGCCGAGGTCAGGCCCTGGCTTTCGGCCGTCACCCAGATCGGCTCGCCGTCGCGGTACCAGTAGCCATCGCCGACGGTGGTGCGGTCGCGTAGAGAGAAGCGTGCATGGCGCCGGGGATCCCACATGCTGTTGGCGACCACGCCATGGGTGCCGGGGTAGCGTCCGGTCACCAGCGTGTAGTGGGTCGGAAAGGTCTTGGTGGGAAAGACGTGGTGCAGGCTGTCGGCAAACAGACCCTGATCGATCAAACGGTCCAGATTCGGGCTGTCGATCAGATCGAAGTAATCGTGACGGAACCCGTCGATCGAGATCAACAGCAGCGGTGCTGGCTGCTCGCCCACGTCCTCGGCCCGGGGCTGGCAGGCGGCCGACAAGAGGAGGCCGCCCAGTAGTGCAGCGGCAAAGCCAGCGCTTCGGAGTTTCTCAAGGGCAAGGGGGTTACTGGGAAGCATGGCGAGATTGCATCCTGCGTGGCCAACGGATATCCGTTCCAGATTCTGCCTGAACTCGCCATCGGAATGGCAGAATCCGGGCCCGTTTTTCGTACTGAATATCGCGACCGTGCTTTTGCGGTCATAGAATGCTGGGCCGGTCCGACGGCCGCAAGCGGCAAAAACCGCGCCCTGTTTACGAGAATGTGCAAGGAGCCTCGAATGCCCAAGATACTGGTTGGATGCCTGGTGGTGGTCGTGTTGCTGATCGGTGGTGGCGGCATTGCCGGTTACTTCTTCGTGATCAAGCCGGCCTATGATTTTGTGACCGATGTCGAGCAGTTCGTCAGTGAGTACGCCGAGCTCAACGAACAGATCGACCGCACCACGCGGTTCGAGCCGCCGGGTGACGGTTCGGTTTCCGGAGAGCAGTTCCAGCGCTTCCTGGTCGCCCAGCGTGATATGCGCGAGGCCATGGAAGGACGCATGGGAGAGCTCAAGGACAAGTTCGAATCGATGCAGGAGCAGATTGACAGCGATGATCGAGACGCCAGCCTGGGCGAGATCGTGACCGCCTACCGTGGTCTCGGCGATCTGCTGCTGGAGGCCAAGCGCGCGCAGGTCGATTCGCTCAACCGTTACAACTTCTCGCTGCAGGAGTACCTGTACGTACGCAATCAGACCTTCCGGGCCCTGGGGCAGGAAGTGGCGGTGGCTGCCTATGGCGACTCCGCCATGCAGGAGCAGACCTGGGAAGTGCCCGATGAGACGGTGGAAATGGTCCAGCCGCATCGCGAGGAGTTGCTTGAAGGCTACGCCTTTGCATGGTTTGGCCTGTGAAACAACGACTTTACCAACTGCCAACAGGAAACAAATGATCGTCTGATAAGCTTGCAGCTCTGGAGGCATTGCGGAGAGCACACAGATGCTGCGTCGAATCATTCTGGTTCTGGTTGTCCTGATCCTGGTGATTGTTGTGGCCGCCCTGGCCGCGGTCGTGTTGATCGACCCGGACGATTATCGAGAACAGATCGCCGAGCGCGCCTCCGACCAGATCGGACGCGAGGTGCGTCTGGACGGCTCGATTCAATTGCGCCTGTTTCCTTGGCTGGCGTTCGAGATCCGCGATGCCTCGGTTGGCAATCCGCCGGGCTTCGCGGAAGCGCCACCATTGGCGGAAATTGGCGTGGCCCGCGCGGCCGTGCGGGTCTGGCCCCTGATCCGGGGCGAGTTGGAGATTGGGGCCATCGATTTCGAGCAGGCCACTTTCAACCTGGTCACTGATCGCCAGGGTGCCAGCAACCTGGAAGGCCTGTTCGCCGAGGATCCCGACCCTGCCGCGGCGGACGCGCCGCGAGAGCCCGATTTGTCCGGTTTGCAGACCGGGGCGGTGGGGTTGCGCTCGGTCTCGGTGGTGCTTCTGGATCTGGCCGAAGACACCCGGCGCGAGATTGCGGTCGAATCGTTCGACATGGCCGGCTTCGCGGCCGACTCGGATATCGATTTCACGCTGCGCGGTCGTTTCCTGGACGGTGCTGATGTCGTGATCGAGGGGCTGGAGGTTTCCGGCACGCTGCGCCTGGCGGCCAATCTGTCGGCCGTCGAGCTTGATCGGTGGCGGGCCGATTTCAATCTGCCGGCGGCGCAGGCTCGGGTCCGGGCCGAGGGGGATACGCGGGTTGATCTTTCCGCCGATCCGATGTCGCTCGTTGTGCCGCGATTTGAAGTACAACTGGACCTGCCCGACCTGCAGGCGGGGCTGGCGCTCACCGAACCTCTTGCGCTGACGCTTGACGACCCGGTGCGCCTGGCCGTGCCCGGCGCCGAGCTTCGCCTGGATGGACAGCGTCTGGACCTGGATGCCGAGCTGGTACTGGCCGATCCGCTGCGCGGGCGTATGGCGCTGCGCGGCGAGCGCCTGGACCTGCGCACGCTGGCCGCCCTGGATGGCGATGATCCATCCCCGGCTCCGGACAATGGCGAGGCAACGGACTTCTCCCCGCTGACCGCGGTTGATCTGCGCGTCGATCTGAACCTGGATGAGCTGGTGCTGGCCGAAGGGCTGGAATTGAGTCAGGTCCGGGCCGGCAGCCACCTGGTTGACGGCATGCTGCGGCTTGATCCGCTCGAGGCCCGTTTGTTCGGTGGAGGATTCGAGGGCCGTGTCGAGGTCGATTTCAACCAGGACCCGCCGGCCGTTCATCTTCAGCCGCGTCTGTCCGGTGTGCTGATTGAACAGATGGCAGGATTGTTCAGCGATCACGCGCCAGTGGCGGGCAGCGGCGATCTGTCGCTGGATCTGAGCTTCCGCGGCCTTGAACTTCGCGACATTCTCGCCTCGATTGACGGCAGCGGCCAGTTCCAGTTGACTGATGGCGCCGTGCACGGCATCGATCTGAACCAGTTGATCGAGCAGGAGCTGACCGTCGCCAGCCTGGGTAACGTGCGTCAGGCCTTCAGCGGGCAGACACCGTTTCGCTCGTTGAGCGGCAGTCTGCGTGCCGAGGATGGCGTCATCAATCTGCCCGACCTGGACCTGGCTGCGTCCGGATTCGGTGCCCGCGGCAGCGGCCGGATCGATTTCACGGCTGATCAGGTCGACTACCGCATCGAGCTCGACCTGGGCGAAAGCCTCCTGGAACAACTGCCCTCGCGGCTGCGCTCGGCCACCGGCGGCAGCATTCCCCTGGCCATTGTCGGCCCGGTGACTGCGCCGGTTGTCAGTGTGGACGTGGCCGGCATTGCCGAGCGCGCGGTGCGTGACGAGCTTGGCCGCCGGCTGCTCGATCGGATCGACCGGCCGCGCGAAGACGACGAAGATACGGAGCGCGAGGACAGTGATGCCCAGCAGGGTCGACGCGAGCGCGAGGAGGCCGGTCGCCAGTTGTTGCGTGGGCTGCTTGATACGCGCCGAGATCGCTCTGCCGACGATGAAACCGACGAGGACGAGGACAGCGACGAGAAAAATGACGAGGATCGCGTTGAGCGGGCACTTTTGTGAAAAGTGCTGTAAGATACAGTACCAAGCGGTCTTATGCCCGTGCCGAGGCCGCGAGACAAAATCAGGCCGGTCCCGGGCCACTCGGTCATGTTGGTGATGGGGGGTTCGATGGCCGGAAGCAGTAACAACAATCGTGTTTCGATGGAGTGAATTATGGTGAGCAAGAGCATGTTTTCTTCGTTCAGGCTTTTCCTGGTCGCCGCTGTGATCGCGTTCGTGGCTGGCTGCGCCAGCACCGCTGCGGTTGAGCGTGCCCAGCAGCAGGCCGAGCAGGCCAACCAGACGGCCGAGCAGGCCCAGCAGGCTGCACAGGATGCCGCAAACGCTGCACGTGAAGCCATGGAAGCTGCCCGTGCTGCCCAGCAGGCCGCCGACGGCGCCCAGCGTTGCTGTGACGAGGCCCATGACAAGCTGGATCGTGCGCTTGAGCGCATGCAGGAAAAGTAAGACTGTCTCTATAACATTCAGAGACGCTGAACGGCGGCCCTTGGGCCGCCGTTCTTGTTTACGGGCTGGTCGCTGGTCCGGCCGATGCTGATTCGCCGTTGCCTGTGGCCGTGATCTCGCGCGGCACGCCGTCGGCCTCGCGCCAGGCGGTTTCGACGCGCTCCCAGTCCACGCTTCGATTCAGACGCTTGCGGTTGCGCTCCACGGCAGCCTCCACCACGTCGCGAACCTGATCCAGCGGCGGCACGCTGTCGTCGTGGCCCGGATGGATTTCCAGGTACAGGCCCCCTTCTCGAAAGCCGGCCTTGACGGGCTGGTCGATCAGGCTGACCGGTGTGCCGATGGGCACGTCGAAGACCAGCCGTTCGATGTCTTCCGGATATAGCCGGATACAGCCCTGGCTGACCCGCATTCCCACGCCGTCGGGTCGGTGGGTGCCGTGAATGAGATAACCATCCATATCGAGCATCAGGGCAAAGCGACCCAGCGGGTTGTCCGGCCCGGGCGGAATGACACGCGGCAGTTCGATGCCACGGGCGCGATAGTCGGCACGCACGCCGGCGGTGGGGTACCAGGCCGGATTCTCCAGGCGCTGGGTCACGCTGGCTTCGCCGACCGGGGTTTCGCGTCCGGCCTTGCCGATGCCGATGGGATAGGTGGTGACCTGCGTGGCCCCGTTGTCGGGATTGGTGTTGAAGAAATAAAGACGTTTTTCGGCTCGATTGACCACCAGCCCTTCGCGAGGTGCGTCGGGCAGCACGAACTTCGAGGGAATCAGCACCCGGGTGCCCTCGCCGGGAATCCACAGATCCACTTCCGGATTGGCCCGCCTGATCTCGCGGTATCCCATGCTCAGCCAGCGTGCGATATCCATCAGCGTGTCGCTGCGCCGCGCATGTTCGTAATGAATCTCGCCGACGACTTCTTCGTTGTCGTGGTCTACCGGCCATGTAGTGGCGCTTGCGCTGGCGGTGGCCAGAAGCGCCGTCAGCAGAGCGGTCAGCATCAGTGTGGGTCTGGGGAATGTCATTGCACGATCATGGGGTCTATCGGTCTCCGGTCAATCGACCGCTGCATGCCGGAATGGTTCGGTGGCCGACAGCACAGGCATCAGCACGAACCCGAACGGGCCGGCCGCTGTGGGGTCATGCCGGTGGGCACCAGCCAGGGCGATGGCCGATGCAACAGGAAACCCTGGGCATACTCCACGCCGATGGCGTTGAGTTGATCGAGCACCTCCGGGGTTTCGACATGCTCGGCGATCAGTGGAATGTGCAGGGCACGTGCCACGTCGTGAATGGCGCGCACGATGGCATGACTGAAATCTGATCGGCCCAGGTCGTGGATCAGCGAACCATCGAGCTTGATGAAGTCGATGGGCAGGGTCTTGAGGTAGGCGAAAGAAGACAGGCCGCTGCCAAAGTCGTCCAGCATGACCCGGCAACCCATGGCCCGGACCGTGTTGAAAAACCGCACGGCATGGCGATGATGGGTAATGGCAGCGCTTTCGGTGATCTCGAAACAGATGCGTGTCGGGTCGACCTTGTGGCGTTTCACCGCCTCGCAGACGAAGTCCCCAAAACCGGTGTCGCCCACCGTGATGCCGGAAAGGTTGATCGAAAACCAGGGCGCACCGGCCGAGGTGGTGCCAGCGCTGTGATCCTGTTCGCCAATCCGTTGCAGGGCGTGTTCGACCACCCAGCGGTCCAGTTCGTTCATGCGACCGTAGCGTTCGGCACCCAGGATGAACTCTCCGGGTGGAATCAGTTCGCCGCGCCGGTCGCGCATGCGCAGCAGGATTTCGTAGCCGTGGCTTGAACGGTCATCGAGCAGGTCGACGATGCGCTGGGCATGCAGCTCGAACCGCTTCTCCGCGATGGCGGCGCCGACATCGGCCACGGCAGCGAGTTCGGCGCTGCGCTGGCGCAGCAGACGATCCTGCTCGTGGTAGATGTGGAAGCGGTTGCGCCCCTGATCCTTGGCCGCGTAGCAGGCCTGGTCCGCGGCCTTGAGCAGATCGATGAAATCCAGTGATCCGTCCAGTGCCACCAGGCCGATGCTGATACCGATGGTGAAGCGATGCTCCTGCCAGTTAAAGCGGAAGGAGTTGACGGCCGCGATGATCTTTTCGGCAGTGCGGGCGCCCTGCTCGGTGTCGGTATCGACGAGCAAAAGCCCGAACTCGTCACCACCCAGGCGTGCGAGCAGGTCTTCGGGACGCACCAGTTCGTCGATCCGGTCGCTGATCTGGCGCAGCAGTTCGTCGCCGGCATTGTGGCCACAGGTGTCGTTGACGACCTTGAACTGGTCCAGGTCCATATACAGCAGTGTGTGTTCTCGACCTGTATCGGTGGCGATCCGACCGAGTTGATTGACGGCTTCCTCGAAGCGAAACCGATTGGCCAGGCCGGTCAGGGCATCGTGCGTGGCCTGGTAGGCGATGGCTTCTTCCTGGGCCTTGCGCTGGGTGATGTCGGTCAGCGTGCCGATCAGGCGTGTAGGCTGGCCCGGCTCGTCATGCAGATAGGCACCACGGTCTTCGACGTGGATGTATTCGTCGCCCAGCCGTCGCAATCGGTACTCGACATGGAAGGGCTCGCCGCTGCGTTCGGTCTGTTCCATGAGGTGCACACAGCGCTTGCGGTCTTCGGGGTGCAGGCGCTCTGCCCAGCGGTCGATATTGAATCGTCGAGTCCCGCTGCGCGACAGTCCCAGCACGGAACGCACGGCTCCGGACCAGTCGATGATGCCGGTTTCCAGGTCGTAGTCGTAGACGAGCTGGCCGGTGTGCTCGGTGACCAGCTGAAACAGTTCCTCGGAATGACGCAGCGCATGCAGTGCCTTGACTCGATCGCTGATGTCGCGATAGATGGCGTAAATGCCGACCTGCCGCTCGTCGATCATGACCGGCGTGCCGAAGATTTCGACATAGATGGCGGTGCCGTCGCTGCGCAGGCGGCGGGCTTCCTGCTGCACAACTTCGGCATTCAGCGCCCGACGCGAAAGGTCCTTGGCCGCATGGCTGTTGCCCGGGTCCACGATCAGTTCGTTGATCGGCCGGCCCAGCACTTCGTCGATGGCATAGCCAAACAGTTGGAGAAAGGCGGGGTTGGCCTTGAGGATGCGGTCGTCGTTGTCGAGCAGGACTATGCCGTCGGGAGAAATGCTGAAGAACTTCCGAAACAGGGCAGAAGCAGCTTCATCCTTCGAGTCAGGGCTGTTCGATGTGGGCGGGGCCGGGGTCATGGGCGCTGCTGGTTAATTCCCTTTCGACGTTTCTGGTGGGTGCACAGCGACAACTGGAGCAGCCAGGGCTGCCACATCCCGCTATCCCTCGAGATGGCTGGTTCATGCAGGCACCGCACTTGCATCGCTCCGCGATCCGGATCCACGCAACCGGGGCGGCTGTCGGCTTTACAGGTTTTTTCTTTTCTTCAAGCATACACGGATTTGGCCATGATCGCTTCGGCCAACCCGGCAGCCGTTGGCTGCATGGAGCCGGTAGAATGCCGTTGCATGGGCCTATCGACCTCTTCACTGCCAGGCAGCGCGACCTATCCACGTCTCAGTGTCCGGGCCGATCGTGGTCCGGCGGGGCAGGACCTCCTGGCTTTCGAGCTGGCGGCATCGGGCTGGGGCCGGGCGGCGCTGGGTACCGGCCTGGTCTGGCTGGGCGGTGATCTGGCCGGGGAGCACTGGCAGGTGCCTTCGCTGCTGGAAACGGGCGCTCTCGATGGCGGCTGGTGGGCGCGGGACAGGGACCTGATGGCCGTGGTCCTGACCGAGGCTGATGGCATCGAGCAGGATCCGGATCCGCTGGCCTGTCGTCTTTACAAGCAATTGCTCGATCACTTGCGATCGGCCGGCTATCCCGAGCTGTTGCGAAGCTGGAACTACATGCCCGGAATCAATCATGGTTCTGGCGATGACGAGCGCTACCGGCGCTTCTGCACCGGGCGCGGTCGCGCCCTGACCGAGGCCGGGCTGGATGATGCCGAGATGTGCGCGGCCACGGCGATCGGCAGTCAGGAACCCCGTTTTCGGCTGATTGTCCTGGCCGGACGGCGTCCCGGAGTGGCCCTGGAGAACCCACGCCAGGTTTCGGCCTGGGATTATCCGCGCCGCTATGGTCCGCGCAGCCCTGCCTTTGCCCGCGCCACGGCCTTGCCCCTGGCCGATGACGGCATCGCCGTTCTGGTCTCCGGCACGGCCAGCGTGGTCGGTCATGCCACGGCGCACCCCGGTGATGTGCTGGCCCAGACCGATGAGGCCGCAACCAATGTCGAGGTATTGCTCAACACCGCGGCCGAGCGCTTTGCCCGTCCGGGCGCCGGGCAGCCCGATGGCGGCAGCCGGGTCAGGGTGTACGTGCGTCAGGCAGCCGACTGGTCGTTGGTCGAACAGCGTCTGCGACAGCGCTGGCCGGGCGCGCGGCTGGCCGGATTGCGAGGTGATATCTGTCGTCGTGACCTGCTGGTCGAGATCGAGGCCTGGCATGTGCTGGGCCCGTCTGGATCCGCCGGAGCCTTTACCCGGTTCGGCCAGCCCGATTCCCATTCGAATTCAAGGAGCAAGTAAATGTATCTGCAGTTGTCGACCTGGCCCGATATCGAGGCCTACCTCAAGCATTCCAGCGGTGTGGTTATTCCGATCGGCTCGACCGAACAGCACGGCCCCACCGGACTGATCGGAACCGATGCGATCTGCCCGGAAACCATCGCCGGCGGCATGGCCGAGCAGGACATTCTGGTTGCCCCCACCCTGAGTATCGGCGTGGCCCAGCATCATCTGGCCTTTCCGGGCTCGATGACCCTGCGGCCCACGACACTGATTGCGGTGATTCGCGATGTGGTCGCCTCACTGGCCTCGCAGGGGTTCACCCATTTCTATTTTCTCAACGGCCATGGCGGCAACATCGCACCGGTTCACACCGCCTTTGCCGAGATCTGGTCGGAGGCCAGCCTGTCGTCCGAGCCTTCGAATCTGCACCTGAAACTGGGCAACTGGTTTGCCGGGCCACGCGTCAACCGCCTGTCGCAGGAACTGTTCGGCGATGCCGACGGCAAGCATGCGACCGCCTCGGAGGTGTCGCTGACCTGGCACGCTTATCCCGAGCAGCAGCGCGATGCCGAACTGGAACCCAGGCGTGCGCCAGACGGGGCGATCCGGGATGCCGCCGGCTACCGGGCGAATTTCCCGGATGGCCGCATCGCTTCGGAGCCGCAGCTCGCCACCCGCGAACATGGCCGGCGCTTCTACGAGGCCGGTCTGGCCGATGCACTGGAGGAATATCGTCGTTTCGTGAGTCCGGCCGAGGGTTGACCACCGGATCGGTCCCGGCACCGTATGCACGGTGCCGGGGGACGGGCCATCCTTTCAGGAGTTGCTGTGCCGGTCGATCAGCACCCTGAGCACGTGTTCCAGCCGGCTGTCGGCCGAGTGCAGGCAGACCAGCAAGTGGTAGAGCAGATCGGCGGCTTCCTCGTCGAGTGCCTCGCGTTTTTCACCCACCGCGGCCAGGGCGGTTTCCACCCCTTCTTCGCCCACTTTCTGGGCGCAGCGCGCCGGGCCTTCGGCCAGCAGTCGAGCGGTATAGCTTGATTCCGGCGGGGCTGAGCGCCGCTCGGCGACGATGCGATCCAGGCGCGCCAGAAAGCCCGCGGGCGGCCAGGCGGTGTCGCCGAAACAGGTCTGGGTGCCGGTGTGGCAGACCGGGCCGGCCGGTCGAGCCTGGACAAGCAGGGTGTCGCGATCGCAGTCGACCGCCAGGTCGATCAGCGACAGGGTGTTGCCCGAGGTTTCGCCCTTGACCCACAGGCGCTGCTTGCTGCGCGAATAGAACGTGATCCGACCGGTCTTCAGGGTCTGCTCGACGGCTTCGGCATTCATGTAGCCGAGCATCAGTACGCGCCCGTCATCGGCGTCCTGCACGATGGCGGGAACGAGTTCGTCGCATTTTTTCCAGTCGATGTCCGGTATCGTTTGATCGTTCATTTGTTCGTCTGCCGGGTGATGTCGGTTTGAGTACGAGGTCGCGTGGTCGTGATCGGGAGAGTCATTCCCGCACGATCACGTCATGGCACGCCAGCCAGGTCTTGAGTTCGGGGATGTCGATCTGGCCGGAGTGAAACACGGTGGCGGCCAGGGCGCCATCGACATCGGCCTGGCGAAACACGTCCAGAAAATGCTCTTGGCAGCCCGCGCCCCCCGAGGCAATCAGCGGCACCTGGCAACGCGGGCGAATCATGGCCAGTTGCTCGATGTCATAGCCGCTGCGCACGCCATCGGCATCCATGCAGTTGAGCACGATCTCGCCGGCACCCAGGCGCTGGACTTTCTCGACCCAGCTGACGGTATCGCGGCGCGGATCGACCATGTTGTCCGGGTCGCCGGTGTACTGGCGCACGCGCAATTGCTGCTTCTCGCGCAGCGAGTCGATGCCGACCACCACGCACTGCGATCCGACGGCATCGGCCAACTCGGCGATGAGTTCGGGCCGCTCCAGTGCCGGGGAATTGACCGAGACCTTGTCGGCCCCGGCATGCAGCACCTGGCGGGCGGTGGCGACATCGCGAATGCCGCCGGCCACGCAGAACGGAATGTCGATGGCCGCGGCCACGCGTTCCACCCAGTCGATGTCGACGCTGCGCTGCTGCGGGCTGGCGGTGATGTCGTAGAACACCAGCTCGTCGGCGCCGGCATCGCGATAGCGTTCGGCCAAGGCGACGATATCGCCCATGTCGCGATGGTCGCGAAAACGCACGCCCTTGACCACGCGCCCGTCGCGCACGTCCAGGCAGGGGATCAGTCTTACCGCGACCATCGGGTCACCTCGCTCATGGCCACGCGGCCTTCCAGCAAAGCACGCCCGACGATACAGGCGCTGACGCCGGTGGTGGCCACCGCGTCCAGGTCGGCGGCCGAACCCACGCCCCCGGAAGCCTGCACGGCTAGATTCGGGAAACGGTCGGCTATGGCCTGGTAGAGCGCCAGTGATGGCCCGGAAAACATGCCGTCGCGCTCGATGTCGGTGCACAGTACTTCGTTCAAACCGGCCGTTACCAGTGTGTCGAGCAAGGTCAACAGATCGGTTTCGCCGCTCTCGGTCCAGCCGGCCGCCCGGGGCATCCAGCGGCCCTGGTCATCGGCGCTGACATCCAGCCCGGCGACGATGCGTTTGCCCTCGGGCCGGCCCAGCCAGTCCGAAATCTGCTCAGGCTTGCGGACGCACAGGCTGCCGATCACCACCTGGCTGGCCCCGATATCCAAACGCTGTTTGAGGTCATCGAGGGAGCGCACTCCGCCGCCGGTCTGGATTGCCACGTCCAGCTCCCGGCACAGCCTGGCGATGATGTCGAGGTTGGCCCGGCCACCATCGCGCGCGCTGTCGAGGTCGACGACGTGAATGCGGCGCGCGCCGGCCTCGGCGTAGCGTTGCGCCAGTAGCAGAGGATCGTCGTCGTAGCGCGTCTCGCGCCCGTAGTCGCCCTGCTCAAGCCGAACCACGCGCCCGTCGCGCAGGTCGATGGCCGGAAGAATCTTCATGCGGTACTCCGAGTCGGTTCTGTTTGCAGAAAGTTTTCCAGCAGGCGGCGCCCGGCGCCCGCCGATTTTTCGGGGTGAAACTGGCAGGCCACGAAATTGTCGCGCCGGACGATGGCCGCGAAAGGCTGACCATGCTGGCTGATGGCCACGGCTGAAGCGGCCGGTGCGGCGTAACCATGCACGAAGTAGAACCATTCGCTGCCGTCAAAGCCGCGTGCCAGCGGGTCGTCGTGCTGCCAGACGAGCTGGTTCCAGCCCATGTGCGGGAGTCTCAGGCCGGGCCCGCCCGGCAGCGCCTTGACCCGGCCGGACATCAGGCCCAGGCAGGCCACGTCGCCCTCGGCCGAGGATTCGAACATCAGTTGCAGGCCCAGGCAGATGCCCAGTACGGGTTGTTTCAGCGTGCCGATCAAGTCCACCAGGCCGGACTCGTGCAGATGGTTCATGGCCCAGGCCGCCGCGCCCACGCCGGGCATGATCACGTGTGAGGCCGAGCGGATCTCGTCGGCATCGCGGCTGACCCGAACGCGGGTCTCAAGACGCTCCAGGGCGTATCGAACCGAACCGAGGTTGGCCCCGCCGGTGTCGATGATGACGACATCGGCGCGGTCGGACCGGCCGCTCACAACACCCCCTTGGTCGAGGGTGTGCCGGAGTCGGTGCGCGCCAGTGCCGGGCGCAGCGCGCGGCCGACGCCCTTGAAGCAGGCCTCGACCATGTGATGCGTGTTTTCGCCAGTGACCTGCACGTGGATCGCGGCCCGCAGGGTCTGCGAAAGCGACGCGAAGAAGTGCGTGACCATTTCGGTGTGCAGGCCGCCAACCGATTCGCGTGGAAACTCGCCCTTGATCACGCAGGCCGGTCGACCGGAAAGATCGATGGAAACCTGTGCCACGGCTTCGTCCATGGGCAGCACAAAGCCGTAGCGACCGATGCCGGAACGATCGGACAGTGCCTGGTCCAGAGCGCTGCCCAGGGCCAGGGCGCAGTCTTCCACCGTGTGGTGTTCATCGACTTCCAGATCGCCGCTGCACTTCATCTCCAGGGCAAAACCGCCGTGGGCGGCGATCTGTTCGAGCATGTGGTCGAAAAAGCCGATGCCGGTGCTGATGTTCACCGGGCGGGTCTGGTCGAGATTGACTGAAACATCGATGGCGGTTTCGCGCGTCGTGCGCGAGACGTGGCCGCGCCGGTCGCTGTCGAGAATGGCGCGCACGATTTCGTCCCAGGACTGGCCCAGGGGGCCGACCCGGTATCCGGGCAGGCCCATGTTGGCCGCCAGTTCCAGGTCGGTCTCGCGGTCGCCGACCACGGCCGAGCGCTGACGATCCAGCGTGGGATCGGCCAGGTAGTCGAGCAACATGCCGATGCCGGGCTTGCGCGTGGGTGCGTTGTCCTCGGGCCGGGTCGGGTCGATGTGCTCGGCGTCGAACTCGATACCCTGCGAGCTGAAGATCTGCTTCATCAGTGCATGCGGCTTCTCGAACTGCTCGTGTGGGAAGTCGTCGGTGCCCAGCCCGTCCTGGTTCGACACCATGACCAGGCGGTAGCCGGCCTGCCTGAGGGTGAGCAGGGCCGGTATCACGCCCGGCATCAGGCGCAGCTTCTCCAGCGAGTCGACCTGTTCGTCGGCGGGTTCCTCGATCAGGCAGCCGTCGCGGTCGACAAATAGAATCTTCTGCAGGCTCATGTCTGCCACTCTCCAAGAAAAGTCATCAGTTGTTCGTTTTCGCTCGGGCTGCCCACGGTGATGCGCACGCAGTCGGTCAGGCCCGGCTGGGCCGACTGGTCGCGCAGGCGGATGCCGGCAGCGGCCGCGGCCTCGACCAGCCCGGCGCCGGGCCGGGTGCGCACCAGCACGAAGTTGGCCGCCCCCGGCCATACCCTGAGCATGGCGGGGTGCTGTTCCAGGGCTTCGACCAGCCGGGACTTTTCCGTGGCCAGTCGGGCCAGTTGCTTGTCCCTTTTGTCCCGGCCTTCCGGGCTCAGGGCGGCCAGCGCCGCTTCCACGGCCGGTGTGGGCAGTGGATAGGGCGCTATGATGCGCCCAAGAATACCGATGACCTCCGGGTGGGCAATGACCACGCCGATGCGGCAACCGGCCAGACCAAAGGCTTTCGAGAGTGTGCGCAACACCACCAGGTTGCTGGAATGCTGCACCTGTGCCGACAGCGATGGCCGGGTGCCGAACTCCTGGTAGGCCTCGTCGACCACTACCAGCCCATGCCCTTTGACCTTTTCGGCCAGGGTCGTGACGGCCTCGGCGGGCAGCTCGTTGCCGGTCGGGTTGTTGGGCGAGCAAAGAAAGTAAAGCCGACAGGGCGATTCGGAGGCGATGCGATCGAAGTCGGCCTGGAAGTCGCCATCGGTTTCGATCAGCGGCACTTCGCGGACCCGCGCGCCCTGGACTCTTGCACTCAGGGCATACATGCCGAAGCAGGGCGGGCAGATCAGCACGCGATCGGTGTCGGGCCGGCAGAAACTGCGTACCAGCAGGTCGATGCCTTCGTCGCTGCCACGGGTGATCAGCAATTGCCCGGGGTCGACGCCGTACTCCGTGGCCAGCGCCTGTCGCAGATCCTCGGGTTGCGGGTCGGGGTAGCGATTGAGCGGCAGGCCTTCGGTATTGGGCGCCCACGGGTTCTCGTTGGCATTGAGCAGAATGCCGTCGCTGTCGGCCAGGCGTCGCGCCGAGGCGTAGGGCTGCAGTGCCAGCACTTCCGGCCGCGCCAGGTTGGCAATACTCATGCGCCTTCCCCGGCCAGCCGTTCGAGGCGAAGCGTGATGGCCCGGCGGTGTGCGTCCAGGCCTTCATGGGCGGCCAGGCGTGCCCCGGCCGGGCCGAGTCTGCCGAGACCTTCCGGCGTGGCGCGCTGCACGGTCATGCGACGCATGAAGTCGGTGATCGACAGGCCGCTGATGGCACGTGCCCAGCCGCCGGTGGGCAGAACATGGTTGGTGCCGGAGATGTAGTCGCCCAGCGCCTCGGGCGTGAAATGCCCGAGAAAGACCGAACCGGCATTGCGCACCTGGCGGCTGAGACTGTCGGCCTCGCGGGTGGCCAGGATCAGATGTTCCGGCGCGTATTCGTTGGCCACGGCCACGGCTTGTTCGAGATCGGCGGTCGTAAGAATGGCGCCGCTTTCCAGGGCCTGGCGTGCGACCTCGTGTCGCGGCAGCGTGGGCAGCAGCCGGGAAAGAGCAAAGGCGGTTTCGCGCGCGATGCGGTCGGAGTCGGTCACCAGGAAGACCTGCGAATCGGGGCCGTGTTCTGCCTGGCTGAGCAGGTCCATGGCGACGAACTCGGCATCGGCTGAATCATCGGCAATGACCATGACTTCCGAGGGTCCGGCCGGCAGATCGATGGCGGCTCCGGCGGCGGTGCCGGCCACCTGGCGCTTGGCCTCGGTGACAAAGCGGTTGCCTGGGCCGAAGATTTTGGCCGTTTTCGGCACTGATTCGGTACCGAAAGCCATGGCGGCCACGGCCTGTGCGCCACCGGCGATCACCACGGTGTCGATGCCCAGACGACGGGCAATGTAGCGCACGGCGGCGTCGGCACGCCCGTCCGCGCCCGGTGGCGTGGCCAGCACGATCTGTTCGCACCCAGCCAGTCGCGCCGGCACGGCCAGCATGATGGCGGTCGATGGCAATGGCGCGCTGCCGGCCGGCACATATAATCCGACCGGATCGATGGCCTGCCAGCGCGCCTGGCAGGTCACGCCGGGCGCGGTCTCGACGATCTGGTCGCGCGGCCGGGCCGCGGCGTGAAAGGTTTCGACCGTGGCCATGGCGGTATCGATGGCCTCGATCAGTTCCGGATCCAGCTCCCCGGCGGCCTCAGTCAGGGAGGATGGATCGGCCAGCAGCCGCTCCGGTGATTGCGGGTCGAAGCGTTGCCCGTACTCGCGTACGGCGGCATCGCCGCGGGCGCGCACCTCGGCAATGATGTCGGCCACGGTGGCGCGCAGTTCCGCGCCCGTTTCCATTTCGGGTCGGGCCAGCAGCTTCTGGCGCTCGCCTGCATCCAGCGTGTCGAGAGCAATGATCTTCATGCCAGTATCTTCTCCACCGGCAGCACAAGCACCGCCGAGGCGCCGGCTTCCTTGAGTTCTTCCAGATGCTCCCAGAACACCTGCTCGGTGCAGACCGCGTGTACGGCCACCCGGTCTTCCTGGCCTTCGAGGTCCAGGATGGTGGGTGATTCGGCACCCGGCAGGATGGCCGATATTTCGGCCAGGCGCGACCTGGGGGCATGCAGCATCACGTACTTGGACTCGGCGGCCTGCTGCACCCCCTGGATGCGAGTCAGCAGCTTGCCGATCAGTTCCTCACTTTCGGTACCCAGAGCGGCCGGGCAGCGATAGAGTGCAGCCTGGCTTTGCATGACCTCGGCCACGGGGCGCAGGTGATTGGCGCGCAGGGTGGTGCCGGTGGAGACCAGGTCGACAATGGCATCGGCCGTACCCAGGCTGGGGGCGATCTCGACCGCACCGTTGAGGGTGACGATGTCGGCCTGAATATCGTGCTGGTCGAGGTAGCGACGCACCAGCCAGGGATAGCTGGTGGCCAATCTGCGACCGGACAGGTCATTGATGCTTTCGAAGCGTGCTGCTTCGGGCACTGCGAGTTTCAACCGGCAGTGGCCGTAGTCCAGCCGCAACAGCGACTCGAGTGTGGCGTCCGGCCGCTGCTGCTGCACCTCCAGCAGTTTTTCTTCGGCCACGTTCTCGCCGACGATGCCGAGTTGGCAGACGTTCTCGATGAGCAGGCGCGGAATGTCGTCGTCACGCACCAGCAGCAGATCGACCGGCAGGTTGCGCCCGAACCAGAACAGCTTGTCCTTGCTGCGGGCGAATTGCAGGCCGGAGCGCTCCAGCAGGCTCAGCGACTTGTCGGCCAGGCGGCCGGACTTCTGGATGGCGATTTGTATCCGGTTCATCAGTTTGTCTCGATGTCTGAAGTGTGGGTGTCGTCGGCGCGGGCCTTGATGCGTTCCAGTGCGAGCTGGTAGCCACCATTGCCCTGTTCCAGAAAGCGAGCCACCCGGCCAATGGTGGTCACGCTGACCCCGGTCAGGTCGTGAATCTCGCGGTAGGGCCGGCCCTCGTCGAGAAACTTGACGACCCGCCAGCGATCGACCAGGGCTTCGAGCTCGGCCGGGGTGGTGAGGTCCTTGAGCAGGGCGCGCATCTCCTCGGCCGTTTGCATGCTCAGAAAGGCTTCGGCCAGGCTGGAGCGGGCGGCGCGATTGGCCGCGATGTGTTCGGGGTCGTGTTGTTTCATGGCCGGGGTGATGTATTAGCGTGCTAGTACGTTAACACGTTGGGTGTTGTGGGGCAAGACGGAAAGACGGAAAGACGGGAGACGGAAAAACGGGAGACGGAAAGAGGGAAAGACGGAAAGAGGGAAAGAGGGGAAGAGGGAAAGAGGGGAAGAGGGGAAGAGGGGAGACGGGAGATGGGAGATGGGGTGGCTGGTTATTTGTAGGGGCGGCCTGGGGGTGGTTGGCGGTGTTCGCGGAGTTTGCGGGCGCGGCAGCGGGCGAGGTGGCGGTCGCGTTGGTCGATTTCGCGGTAGACGCGGTTGGGGTTGGCGCGCAGCGCCCAGCGGTAATGCATGTCCCAGTCCAGTGCCCAGCGCTGGCCGGTGAAGCCGCACACCATCTGGCGGGCTTCTTCGTTCTGGCGCATGGATTCGCCGGCATACCAGCGGGCCAGGCGCTGCCTGGGGTGAGGGTGGTGGTCGTGCCCGTACTGCGGGCCGGCGACGGAATGCATCGGATGCGGTGGCCCTGCTTGAGCCAGAGATGCCAGCAGGACGATGGCCAGGATGGAAACAAGGCGTGTCATCAGGGTGGCCCGGACGGTTGATGATGACGGCCATTGTCGCGCATTGGCCTGAATCCTCTCTGAATCGGGATTACGGGGACGGCGGTGCCGGTTTGGGAATGCGCGGGCGGCGGCGCCAGCGGGCCCTGAGGGTGATCCACAGGACACCGGCAAGCACCAGGGCACCACCGCTGAGCAGGCGCGGCCCGGGGCGATCACCCCAGAACAGCACACCCAGCAACACCGCAAGAATGGGCACCAGCAGCAGGTAGGGCGTGATGCGGTTGACTTCATGGCGCTGGATCAGCCAGTAGAAACCGCCATGGCCGATGATCGAGGCGCCAATGGCCGAGTAGGCGACGGCCAGCCAGACATCCGGTGCGCTGAAGCTGGCCGGGATACCCTGGATCGGATCCTCGAACCAGAGTGCCAGCAGGGCAAGTGGTACGACCGAAAGCAGTGCGTTCCAGGCCTGAAAGTTGAGCACGCTGATGCCTTGCAGCCGGCGCATGAGTATGGTGCCGGTGGCCAATGACAGGGCCGAGGCCAGCACCAGCAGCAGAACATCGATCTGCGCGAGCACAAGCGGGTCCAGCCCCATGATCAGTACGCCGGAAAACGACACCAGAATGCCGGTCGTGGTCCGCCAGCCGATGCGTTCGCCCAGCACCAGCACGGCCAGCAGGGTCGACATGGGAATGTAGATCTGCATCAGCAGCGCGATCGAGGAGACATCGGCGGAGCGCCCCAGGGCAAAAAAGATCAGCCCGAAATGAATCGCACCCATGGTCCAGCAACAACTGACCAGCAGCAGCCACTGCCGACGCGCCGGAAAACGCAACAGCGGCAGCAGCAGTAACAGCACCAGCGAGAACCTTACTACCGTGAAGGTAATGGGCTCCATGGTCTGCACCGCCCAGGCCGCGGCAATAAAGTTGCCGGCCCAGACCAGACAGATGAACAGCAGTAACAGGAAATGCGAGGCGGGCATGAAGGCAACCAGGCAAAACAGCCGACATTGTGCCTCAGATCGTCTCCATGAAGGCGACGCAAGCTGTCACCTGGCTGACGAAATCTGTCACTTTGGCCTCGACCGGGTCTTCCGGATTCGGTCCCTTTTCCCCGTTTTGCGGTTCTCGCGCCCGTTTGGCATGCCTCGTGCAAGATAGAAACCACGAAAGGAACAGAATGGAACAAGATCATGGCCGAACTCAATCTTATCAGCGTCAGCGAAGGTCCCGACCTGCGCGTGGACGAACCGGTGGCCGACCAGGAATTCGAAAGCCTGCTCGCCGACGAAGTGGTTGTCGAGTGGCTGCAGAGTCTCGATCGGGCTGATCGAGCCGTTCGGGCCGAGTAAGGCCCTATAGGTTGTGGGGGTTGTGATGGTTACAGGAATTCGGGAAGGGGAACCCGCGGTGTCAGCAACATTCGACACCTGATGCGTCAGTCGAGCAACATGGATTGACGCACGGCGCCCGCCGTCACGGCGGGCGTTCGTTATTTCGGATACAGTGAATCGGTCGTTCCAGGCTGAGTTCATCGTTCATGCTGCTGTTATTCACCTTTTTGCTCTGCTTGCTGGTCATGCTGCTGTTGTGGGCCTGGCAGCGCCGTTCTGGTCGTGCCGACTGGGTGGATGCGGCCTGGTCCGGCCTGATTGGCGTACAGGCGCTGGCTTGGGCCGTGTTGGGAGATGGTGCGCCGGAAAAGCGCGTTCTTGCCTTTCTCCTGGCCGGAACCTGGTCGATACGACTGACCCGGCACCTGGTGGTTCGACTGGCCAGCGAGACCCGTGAGGATGGCCGCTACCGGGCCATGCGCGAACACTTCGGGAAGCGTCAGCAGTCTTTCCTGCTGTTTTTCTTTATTCTCCAGGCCGTGGTTGCGTGGCTGTTTTCACTGCCCGTCTGGGTGGTGGCGAACGATCCTTCTCCTGCCCTGTCAGGCTGGGTGATCGCTGGTGTTGCCATCTGGTTTGTCAGTCTGGCCGGGGAATCCATTGCCGATCGTCAGCTGGCCGCCTTCAAGGCCGATCCCGAGCAGGCCGGGCGGGTCTGCAATACCGGATTGTGGCGCTATTCACGCCATCCCAATTACTTTTTCGAGTGGCTGCACTGGTTCAGCTACCCGCTGGTGGCCATCGGCGCCCCCAATGCCTGGGTGGCCTGGCTGGGGCCGGCGGTGATGCTGCTGTTTCTCTATCGCCTCAGCGGCATCCCATATACCGAGAAACAGGCGCTGAAATCGCGCGGCGAGGTGTATCGGGAGTATCAGCGGACGACTTCGGCGTTTTTCCCCTGGCCGTGGAAAAAGGAAAAAGGTAAGAGGTGAAAGGTTAAAGGTAAGAGGTAAGAGATGAAAGGTGAAAGGTGAAAGGTGAAAGGAAGGGCGGGTTGAGGTCATTGCCTACGCCTTGGAATATTCTCAGTGCGGCATTCACCGGCCTACGGGATCAAGCCTATTGCGCCCCATCATTAAACCGGCAACGAAATACCTATGGTATTCGTTGCACGGCATTTGCGGCGCATGTCCGCAAATACCTTCGCTTCGCGGCCCCGGCCGTACCGGCCGGGCAATAACCCGGCAACCTGTTTGGTTGCCGGGTTAATAGAACTGGAAGTCACCTCACCTTTCACCTTTCACCTTTCACCTCTTACCTTTCACCTCTTACCTTTCACCGTCTTCAAGCCGAGGTGAATATCAACCGCGGCCGGTTATACAGCGTACCGGCGATGAGGGCCAGTGCGAGGGCCAGGGCCGTGGTTGACAGCAGCGACAGCCCGACCCAGACGAGGTTGATCGGTTCGCCGCGGACCAGTTCCAGGATCAGCACGTTCTGGCTGAGCAGTGGCACCAGGGTCATCCAGGATTCGGCCCGGGCCGGGTCGACGAGCATCCACAGGGAGGGGATCATCGGCACGATGATGACCATGCCCATGTAACTCTGGGCTTCGCGAAAGCTCTTGGCGAAAGAGGCCAGGATGGTGAGCAGGGCGGCGGCGAGCAATGCGGCCGGCGCGACCAGCAGGAAGGCCCAGGCGGCCACGCGGAAGTCGAGATTCAGTGCCATGTCCATGTCGGCCACCGGGAGAAAGCCCATGGCATAGACGAAGGCGATCAGCCCCAGGCCCAGCGTGGCCATGGCAAAGAAGGTAGTGGCCGCGAGTTTGCCGGCCATGATCTGCCAGCGGGGTAGCGGGTTGATCAGCAGGGGTTCCAGGGATTTGCGTTCCCGCTCACCGGCGGTGGTGTCGATGGCCATGTGCATCGAGCCCATGAATACGGTGATCA
Organism: Wenzhouxiangella sp. AB-CW3; assembly: GCF_014725735.1. NCBI lineage: Bacteria > Pseudomonadati > Pseudomonadota > Gammaproteobacteria > Chromatiales > Wenzhouxiangellaceae > Wenzhouxiangella > Wenzhouxiangella sp. AB-CW3. The sequence goes on along the minus strand of NZ_CP061368.1, from coordinate 3,760,723 downwards.
GGATGAAGTAGGGCAGGAAGGCCAGCAGCATGCCGCCGCGCGATTCCGGGGTGGACAGGTCGGTCACCTGGATATGAACCGGCCGCGTCAGTTCCGGGTGCACGCCGCGCAATTGCAGTCGGGCCTGGCTGATCTGGGTGGTCCACGCATTGAGATACCCGCGTACGCGCGACACGGATGCCCCGGCGTAGCGGCGCGACTGGTCGGTGATGATTTCCAGCGGTGCCGGGCGCCCCTCACGCCAATGCTCGCCGAATTCCGGGCCGAAGCGCAGGATGACCTCGTACTCTTCGTCGCGCACGGCCTGTTCGGGATCGTCAGGCGCGTCCAGAATCTCCACGCCCTGGCGCTCCAGAAACCCGACCAGCTCGGCGGCATGTTCGGCGCCGACCACGGGCAGCTCCAGCGGTGCTTCCATGCGTTCGGTGGCCTGCCGAGTCATGAATGAAATCATCAGCGCGAAGATCACCGGCCCCATCAGCGGGCCCAGAATCAGGGTGTTGATGACCACCCGACGGTCGCGGAAGTTGTCCAGCAGTTCCTTGGTGAATACGGCCTTCATGCCAGCAGCCCCTCGTCGGTGCCGATCAGGCGCACGAAAGCGTCCTCGAGGTTCTGTTCGCCTGATCGTTCCAGCAATTGTTCCTTGCTGCCTTCGGCGGCCACCCGGCCGTCGGCAATGATGACGATGTGATCACACAGGGCGGCGACTTCCTGCATGATGTGTGTCGACAGCACCACGCAGCGACCTTCGGCACGCAGTCGCTGTAGAAAGCCGCGCAGGGAGCGGGTGGTCATGACATCGAGTCCGTTGGAGGGTTCGTCGAGCAGAATGGTGCGCGGCTCGTGGATCAGGGCGCGGGCGATGGCCACCTTGACGCGCTGACCCTGCGAAAAGCCGTCGGTGCGCCGGTCGATGAACTCGCCCATATCCAGCACCTCGGCCAGGCGGTCGATACGCTGGTTGATGGTGTCGCGACTCAGCCCCTGCAGGTCGCCGTAATAGCGAATGTTCTCGCGCGCGGTCAGCCGGTCGTACAGCCCGCGCGAGTCGGGCACCACGCCCAGGGCGCGCTTGATGTGAAGCGGATCGCTTTGCGGATCAATGCCGTCGACGCGCATGCTGCCGGCGTCGGGCTGCAGCAGGGTGTAGAGCATCCGCAACGTTGTGGTCTTGCCGGCGCCGTTGGGCCCCAGCAGCCCGGTGATCTGTCCGTCGCGGGCGGTAAAGCTGACATCGTCGACTGCCACGACCCGGCCCTTGTTGAAGGTCTTGCGCAAGCCCTGTGCTTCAATCATGGTGCCGGTCCCAGCAGGTCGAGGAAGAATGGTTCGGGGCCGATGGCACTCATGCAATCGGTGTCGAGCTCGTCAACCGAGTGAGTGCGTATGAACTCCGTGGCGATGCGGCTCATGCAGCGGTTGGTCAGCACGATATGGCCGCGGCCGCTGGCCACGAGATGCTTGCCGTTGGGGTACTGTTCCAGGGCCTCGTCTCCGTAGGACGGGGGTGTGACGGGGTCGAGTTCACCCGACATCAGCAGGGCCGGTACGTCCGATTCGAAAGGCTGGTGAAAGTCGTCCGGTCGGTCGCCGGCCGGCCACCACTCGCACACATCGTCGTAGGCCTCGGTGAGGCTGTCGCCCAGCAGCGTGTGAGACTGGTCGATGTCCCGCGGCCAGCCCGGCCAGTCCTCGCTGCAGCCCACGCTGAAATTCAGACCCACCGCCATCATGTCCATCATGCGGTCGGTGACGATCAGCGCCTGGCTGGCCAGACGTTCCGGGCTGCCGCTGGACGCGGCTTCGTGGACCAGGTAGGGAATCATCATCTGGCTTTCCGCACCGTAGGCAAGAAACCTGAGCGCGCTGGCCAGGACATCGCGGTTGAACTCCATCTCGAAACCGCGACCGGTGCGCGGATGGGTAACAAAGACCGATTGATTGTTGTTGCGGTAGCGGGCCTTGAGATCTGCGAAGGCCTGCTCCAGGTCCGGGAAGTGCTCGGAACAGGCCGGGTCTTGATTGCAGGCTGCAAAAATGCGTTCAAGGGCGCGGTCGAGCATCAGGCCGTGTTCGGAGCCCAGGTGCAGGCGCACTGGCACCACGCCATCGAGGATCACGCTGCGCACACGGTCGGGGTAGTTGCGCAGGTACACCTGCGCCATGCGAGTGCCGTAGGATCCGCCGACCAGGTTGAGCTGGTCGAAGGCGAAGTGTTCGCGAAAATGCTCCAGGTCGGCCGCGCCGTCGCTGGTGGTGTAGAAGCGCAGATCGGCGTCCCATTCCCGCATGCAATCGCGCAGGTATTCGCTGGCGAGCTGCCCGTCGACCTCCATCCACATCTCTTCCGGCGCGCCGGCCTCGCAGTCGAGTGCATTGGACCCGCCGGTGCCGCGCTGGTCGACAAAGACCAGATCGCGATCGCGATTGACGTCGCGCAGCGTCCGCTTCATGACCGGCAGCAGGTCGCGTGCCGACTGACCGGGCCCACCGGCCAGAAATACCACCGGGTCGGGTTCGGCGCGACTGGCCCGGGCCGGCGACACAGCAAACGCCAGGTCGATCTGCCGACCTTCGGGCGCGGCCGGATTCTCGGCCACGGGCAGCGTCCCGCACAGCGCATCGGCCGACAGCCGACCGCCGGCAATCGAGATCTCGCAGTTCTCCAGCCCGTCCCAGCGTTCGTTTTCGGCCAGCAGCACAGCGCTGCCGGGCAGCAGGAGCAGTCCCATGAGCAAATGTCGTTTGATTCCCACCCGGATCAACCCAAGATGAATGTGGTTATACAATCGGCCTGCTATTGTGCCGGCCCCGACCAAGGAATCCAATAGGCGATTAGTCATGAAAGCCCTGGACATTCGAGGACTCCAGAAGACCTACAAGAATGGCGTGCAGGCACTCAAGGGTGTCGACCTGGCGGTCGAGGAGGGTGATTTCTTTGCCCTGCTTGGCCCCAACGGCGCCGGCAAATCCACGCTGATCGGCATCGTCAGTTCGCTGGTCAACGCCACTGCCGGCGAGGCGAAGGTATTCGGAACCAGCGTTCAGACCCAGCGCTCCCGGGCCATGGCCGAGATTGGGCTGGTGCCGCAGGAGGTCAACTTCAATCAGTTTGAGAAGCCCTTCGATATCGTCGTCAACCAGGGCGGTTACTACGGCGTGCCCCGCCGCATTGCCAAGGAACGCGCCGAGTATTACCTCAGGAAGCTCAGCCTCTGGGACAAGGCTTTCGGACCCTCTCGCCAGCTTTCCGGCGGCATGAAGCGACGCCTGCTAATCGCCCGCTCCATGGTGCATCAGCCCAGGTTGCTGATTCTCGACGAACCCACCGCCGGCGTGGACATCGAAATCCGGCGCTCGATGTGGCGCTTCATTTCCGAGATCAACCAGGCCGGCACCACGGTCATATTGACCACTCACTACCTGGAAGAGGCCGAACAACTGTGTCGCAACGTGGCCATCATCGATCACGGCCAGATTGTCGAAAACACCTCGGTCAAGGCATTGCTCGATAAGCTGCAGGTCGAGACCTTCGTGCTGGATCTGTGTGAACCGATTGATCAGGCGCCCCGCGTCGACGGCATGGATATTCACCTGCGCGACTCGTTGACCCTGGAAGCCAGTATCCCCAAGTCGCAACGGCTGAATCGCCTGTTCAGGGTGCTCGAGGATGAGGGCATAGAAATCAAGTCGATGCGCAACAAGGCCAATCGTCTCGAGGAGTTGTTCGTCCGCCTGGTCGGCTTTGAAGAGGGGCAGGCAGCGTGAGCGACAAGGTATCGGCAAGAACATTCTGGATTGGCTACCAGACCATCCTGATCAAGGAAATTACGCGCATACTGCGCATCTGGCCGCAAACCCTGTTGCCGCCGATGATCACCATGAGCCTGTATTTCGTGATCTTCGGGGCCATCATCGGTCGGCGCGTGGGCGAGATGGGCGGCATGCCTTACCTGGATTTCATCGTGCCGGGGCTGATCATGCTCAGCGTGATCACCAATTCCTACGGCAATATCACCTCGTCGTTTTTCGGCGCCAAGTTCGGCAAGCATATCGAAGAGTTGCTGGTTTCGCCGCTGCCGCCATGGATCATTCTGGCCGGCTATGTTTCCGGCGCCGTGTTCCGCGCCCTGACTGTCGGCATCCTGGTCTGGCTGGTCGCGATCTGGTTTTCCGGCTTTCACATACACAACGTGGCCATCACGCTGTCGATGCTGCTGTTTACGGCCGTCACCTTCGCCCTGGCCGGATTCATCAACGCGGTCTACGCGCAGAAATTCGACGATATCTCCATCATTCCCACCTTTGTCCTGCAGCCCATGACCTACCTGGGCGGCGTGTTCTTCACCGTCGGCCTGCTGCCAGGCGTGACGGAGCAGATTGCCATGGGCAACCCCATTCTCTACATGGTCAACGCCTTCCGCTACGGCATGCTGGGCGTCAGCGACGTTTCGCTGTGGCTGGCCTACGCCATCGTGATCGGGTTCGGCTCCGTGCTGTTCTGGGTCAGTCTGACCCTGCTCAAGCGCGGGGTGGGGCTGAGGAGCTGAGGTCGGTCCGGCCCAATACTGGTACCCGGAATGCGCCTTTCCATCTCTTTCGGTTAGGGCTTGTGTTTCGCCTCGCTTGGCGCTAGTCTCAGCGCTCCCCATGCTGGTCGTCAGGGGGAGACGATCGCCGCACGGGCAACATGACTGTCACACTGAAGCCTGACACACAGGGAGGTCAAGAACTCATGTCATCCATCAGATTTTCACTGCGCCCCGGCGGCGCCATAGCGGCGGTGCTGGCTTTTGCCATGACCGCCGGCGTGGCCGCCGACACGGACGCGCTGACGGCGGAGGATGTCTCTGCCTCCATGGAAGTGACCAGCAGTGGTCAGATCGCACCCGCCGACCGGCAGGGTCGTTATCTCTACATTGTCCGCTTCGAAGAGCCGTCACTGGCTCGCTACGAGGGTGGAATCCGCGGCCTGGCCCCGACCAGCCCACGCGCGACCGGCCAACGCATCAATACCCGCAGCTCGGCCGCCGTCGCCTATCGCGAGTTCCTGGCCGAGCAACAGGAAAGTTACCTGCAGGCCATGGGGCAGACATCGCGCCGTTCGCTTACCCCTGAGCGTCAGTTCCTGAACGTACTCAATGGCATGACCCTGCGGCTGACCCAGGAAGAAGCCGAGGCGGTCGCCCGACTGCCATTCGTGGCTGGAATCGAGCCAAATCGCATTGATGAGCTGCATACCGATGAAGGCCCGGACCTGATCAATGCGCCCGACGTCTGGGCCGGCAGCACCATCAGCGGGCTGCATAACCGTGGTGAAGGCATCATCATCGGGATCCTCGACACGGGATTCAACTTTGATCATCCGTCATTCGCTGAGGAGGCCGACGATGGCCATGTGCATGACAACCCTTATGGCGACGGCGTGTTCACGGGCCTCTGTGCCGACCCCAGTGCATCGGATTACGAAGATGTCTGCAACAACAAGGTGATCGGCACCTACAATCTTCACCCGCTCAGCACCAGCTCTGACGACACGGATAACCATGGTACCCACGTCGCCAGTACGGCAGCCGGCAACCCGCTGGATATCGTCTTTCCCTTCAATTACCTCGATCTGGATGTCGATATCAGCGGTGTCGCGCCACGCGCCAATCTGATCAACTACAAGGTTTGTGAGCCGACCTGCCCAGCGGATGTCCGAATTGCAGCGGTTGACCATGCCGTTAATGACGGGGTCCATGTGCTGAATCATTCCATTAGCAATAGCGAGCCACCCTGGGCCAGCGCCGTCAGCCTGGCCTTCCTTGACGCCAATGCGGCCGGCATTGTCGTGGCGGCATCGGCCGGCAACTCCGGTCCCGGCGCTTCTACCGCAGCTTCGACCGGCCCGTGGAATATCGCGGTCGGCGCCAGCACCCACCAGCGGCTTTTGGCCGTTTTGGCGACCATCGGCACTGATACGGAGGAATACAGGGGATCGCCATTTGGCGCACCCCTGACTGGTGCGTACAGCGGTGACCTGCGCTACGCTGGAGATGTGGATTCAGAAAACAGCGAGGGCTGCGACGCTTTTCCTGCCGATGCGTTTGATGGCGAAGCCGCACTGATTCGTCGCGGCGGTTGCACCTTTGCAGAGAAAGTGGACAACGCCGTTGACGCCGGCGCCAACTTCGTTGTGATTGCCAACAATGAGTCTGGCATTGCGTCTCTAGGTGGCCTCGGAGACGCACCGGTGCCGGTGCTTTCGGTTGCCGATTCCACTGGCGATGCATTCATCGACGAGATTGATGGCGACGTGGCCGTTCTCGATGTCGAAGCCATTATCGAAGTCGATTCGGACAATGCCGATATCATGGCGAATTTCAGTTCGCGTGGCCCGGCGTCCCACAACGTGATTGCCCCGGCCGTTACCGCACCGGGTGTGCAGATCCTGGCCGGCGCCCGAGCGGAAAGCGATGATTTTGTTGCCATCAGTGGCACCTCGATGTCATCGCCCCACGTGGCAGGAGCCGCCGCCCTGCTCGCACACGAGCGTCCGACCTGGACACCGACAGAAATCAGGTCTGCCCTGACGCTGTCGGCAAACCCGGATCACCTCAAGGAAGACGGCAGCACGCCAGCCGATCCGTTTGATATGGGGTCCGGGCGCATTGACGTGGCCGCGGCCGCCGATGTCGGATTCGTCATGGATGAGTCCATTGCCAACTTCGAGGCTGCCAATCCGGCCGATGGAGGGAATCCAGCCACGCTCAACCTTTCCTCCATCAAGGAGAGCGAGTGCTTTACCGAGTGCAGTTTCCAGCGCACCATACGCAGCGTGGTTGCCGATCCGGTTGAGTACACCATCACGACCACCGTGCCATCGGGCATCAGCATTGATGTGACGCCTAGCAGCTTTACGCTGGGAGCAGGCGCGACACAGTCCCTGAACATCGAGATCGATGTCACCGGTGTGCCCTTCGATCAATGGAACTTCGCCGACATTCACATCGAGGAGGATGGAACCACCGTGGGCGTGTCCAACGCCCGGATGCCGGTGGCGCTGATCTCCCGTGAGCCTGCCCCGGCCATTGCCTTCTCTCCGGAATCGCTGTCCGTGGGCCTGGCGAGCGACGCGGTGGCCTCCCACCAGTTTGACATTCTAAATGTGGGCCAGGAACCGCTGGAGTGGGAACTGAGCGAGCAGGGTCCGCAGAATGTGCCGGGCCCGGTGGTCAGTACGGTGATCTGGGATAACCCGCAAGCGGGCACCTCAGGCAGGATCAACAACTTCGCCACGGCCGAGGATACCGGTATCTACCAGACTGATGCGTTTGTCCTTCTGGCCCCGTCTAGTATTGAGACCATTTTCTCGGTCGGCTTCACCCTTGGCTCGCCGGATGTGAGTGGTCTGAACTGGATGGTCTTTGCCGACGACGATGGCGTCCCCGCGGGCCACCCCGAAACCGATCCGGGAAGTGCCATTTGGTCGTTTAGCGCAGAAGTTGGAGATCCAGGCGTGGGCTTTGTCGATGCAAATATGTCGCTGGATCTTGACACTGCAGGCGCTCCGCCGCTGGAACTGGAGCCGGGAGTGTACTGGCTGACTGCCTACCCGGATGTCGACGAGTTCTCGCTGGGGCCCAACAACCTGTATGCATGGTTCCACGGTGAGAGCGGGGCAGGACGTGAGATTGGCCCAGGCGGCTTGGCCGGCTGGCCTCCCTTCTGGTTCCCGGTTCCGGAAGGACGGGCCTTCACGCTGACAGGTACGGTTGATTGCAGTGAGCAGTTCAACCCGTGGACCAACGTGTCGCCGACCAGTGGCACGATTGATCCGGACGAGCATGAGACGGTCAACGTGGATTTCTATGCCACCGGTCTGAAGGACGGCAGCTACCGATCGGCCTTCTGCGTCCTCAGCAATGATCCGGAACGTCCGGTCACGCTGATGCCGGTGCAGCTCAATGTCGCTCCGGACATCTTCCACGATGCTTTCGAGGCCGACCAATAAGGCGGCAAATCTTCCGCCCGCAGATGCTGCAAGTCAGAAGGCCGCCCACCGGGCGGCCTTCTGCTTTTCAATCAGAGCTTGATGCCGCCGCCGGGCATGCCGCCGGCGCCCGGGCCGCCCATGTTGCCCATGCCGCCGCCGCGGCCGCCTTCCTGGCCGGGCACCATGATCGAGGACTGGGCTTCGCGCTGCAGGCGCTTGAGTTCTTCCATGGTGTCCTCCAAGGCCTTCTTGGCCGCATCGCCGAAGGCATCGCAGGCCGCTTCCAGGCTGTCGACTTCCAGCTCGAAGCTCAGTGGCAGGGCGCCGGCGTTGGTCATGACCTGGGTCTGGCCCACGTAGCGTACCGGCTGGCTGGTGTCGACTTCGCCGCTGACGGTCAGGGGCGTGAGACGGCGGATCTGTCCGGAACGCATGTCGGTAAACACTTCCTCTTGCACGAGGGCGGACTTGTCGAACTGAAACTGCTCTTCGTCGGGCATCTGACTCATGGCTGTCGGCCTTTATCTGTCATGGGACTGCCCTCATGGTTTGGGGCAATGGCCGGCGAATCAACCGATGACCGGCCGCCGACAACATCTTGTCCCCGACGGTGGTAATCTCGGGACCAGTGGTTCTGGGGTTGCGCGGTGGTCTTGTCGGCGCTGCCTGCCAGATGAAGCAAGTGCTTGAAGGATGGTGGCATGAAGGATCGAAGCAAGCCTGTGAGAAGCCATGTGCGACGCCTGCTGGTGGCTCTGTGTCTTTCGCTCGGGGTGTTGATGCTGTGGGGTGGGGCGGCCACGGGCGGCGGTGGAGGCGCGGTCTATGTGCTCGACATCGACGGTCCCATCGGCCCGGCCACACGGGATTACGTGCTGCGTGGCATCGAGCAGGCCGAGGCCGAGGGTGGCGAACTGGTGGTGTTGCGCATGGACACGCCCGGCGGGCTGGATGCCTCGATGCGCGACATGATCAAGAAGATCCTCAACGCCGATGTGCCCGTGGCGACCTGGGTTGGCCCGCCGGGTGCGCGTGCGGCCAGTGCCGGCACCTACATGCTCTATGCCAGCCACGTTGCCGCCATGGCACCGTCGACCAACCTGGGTGCGGCCACGCCGGTGCAGATCGGTGGCGGTGGTGGCCAGGAGGATGCCGAGCGTCCGCGGACCCCGGCCGAGCGCGCCCGTGACGCTTTCGATGATCGTGACCGGGACAACGGCGAGGAAGCAAACGGCGAGGAAGCAAATGGCAATGGCGAGGCCGACGAATCAGCTGACGAGCCCGCGGAAGTGGCGGAAGAAAGGCCCGGGCCGGCCGGCACGGCCACGGAACGCAAGGTGATCGAGGACGCGGTCGCCTACATCCGCGGCCTGGCCGAGCGCCACGGCCGCAACGCCGACTGGGCCGAGAAGGCGGTGCGCGAGGCGGTCAGCCTGACCTCCAGCGAGGCCCTCGAGATCAACGTCATCGACCACATCGCCGAGGACATCCCCGAATTGCTCCAGGCGGTCCATGGTCGCGAGATCCGGCTGTCGGTGCGTAACGTCACGCTCGACACCGAGGGCGCCAGTGTCATCGAGCTCGAGCCGGATTGGCGCAGCGAGTTCCTGAGCATCATCACCAACCCGACGCTGGCTTACATCCTCCTGATGATCGGCATCTACGGCCTGATACTGGAAGGCTACAACCCCGGGGCCCTGGTGCCCGGCGTCATCGGCGGCATCTGCCTGCTGCTGGCGCTCTATGCGTTCCAGATCCTGCCGGTCAACTATGCCGGTCTGGCCCTGATGCTGCTCGGCTTCGCCCTGATTGCCGTCGAACTGTTCGTGCCGTCGTTCGGTATTCTCGGCATCGGCGGGGTGGCCGCCGTGGTCTTCGGGTCGATTATCCTGATGGATACCGATGTGCCGGGCATGGCGGTCAACCCCGGGCTGATCGCGGCCATGGGGCTGGCGTCCGCCCTGGCCTTTTTCGCCGTCGTCTACCTGGCGGCCCGATCACACCAGAATCCGAAGGTCAGCGGCACCGAGTCGCTCATTGGCCGCGAAGCCGAATCGATCGCCGATTTTGCCGATGGGCGGGGTCGGGTACACATAGAAGGTGAAGACTGGACGGCCAGCTCGGACGAGCCGGTCGGGCGCGACGACCGCGTCGAAATCGTGGCGGTCGAAGGACTGACACTGAAAGTACGTCCCGTCAGGGACAAAGGAGAGTCAAGCTCATGAATATTGATTTCTTGTATTTCATGACCACCATCGTGGTGGTCCTGGTGTTGCTGATTGCCAACACCATCAAGATCCTGCGCGAGTACGAGCGAGGCGTGATCTTCACCCTCGGGCGCTTCTACAAGGTCAAGGGGCCGGGTCTGATCATCGTCATCCCCTTCATCCAGCAGATGGTGCGCGTGGATTTGCGGACCATCGTGCTCGACGTGCCGACCCAGGACGTGATCTCCATGGACAACGTCTCGGTCAAGGTCAACGCCGTGATCTACTACCGTGTGACTGATCCGCAGAAGGCGATCATCAACGTCGAGCGCTTCATGGACGCGACCAGCCAGCTCGCCCAGACCACGCTGCGTTCGGTGCTGGGCAAGCACGAGCTCGATGAAATGCTGGCCGAGCGCGACAAGCTCAACGAGGATATCCAGAAGATCCTCGATCGCCAGACCGACGGCTGGGGGGTCAAGGTGTCGAACGTCGAGATCAAGCATGTCGACCTGGACGAGTCGATGATCCGCGCGATTGCCAAGCAGGCCGAGGCCGAGCGTCAACGGCGCGCCAAGGTCATTCACGCCGACGGCGAACAGCAGGCCTCGGAGAAGCTGGTCGAGGCCGCCAACAAGCTGGCCGAGGCGCCCGGTGCGCTGCAGCTTCGCTACATGCAGACCCTGGTCGAGATCGGCGGCGAGCAGAACTCCACCATCATCTTCCCCATGCCGCTGGACTTCGTCAAACCGTTCCTGGGCATGATGGGTGCCGTCGGTGAGGACAAGAAATCCAGGGGAGAACAGTCATGAAAGTGAGTGTGTGGTTGACGGTGCTGATGGTCGCCGGGATGATGAGTGCCGCGACCTGGGCAGGTACCTGGTACGGAGAGACAGGCGACGCGGCCATGGAGACGCAGTCGGTCGCCGAGGTCATGGCCGATCCCGATGCCTGGCTGGACAAGCCGCTGATGGTTTCCGGCCGGATCACCGATGTCTGCACCCATCGCGGCTGCTGGGCCGTGCTGGAGGAGGACGGCCACATGCTGCGCATCCAGACGCTGGATCACGCCTTCGAGATGCCGGCGGATGCCCGCAGCATGGCGCGGGCGCACGGTGTGCTCGAGCGACTGGAAGACGACGACGGCGATTCGACCGCCGACGAACCGGCTTATCGATATCGCCTGGATGCCAGCGGCATCTACATCGAGTAGGTCAGTCGTCCCAGGCCGGTGACAGGCCTTCCGGCTTGCAGATGCGCCGCTTCTTTTCCAGCCCGGCGATTCTTTCCTGATCGGCCGCGCTGAGGCTGAAGTCGAAAATGTCGATGTTGGACGCGGCATGGTGCGGGTTGGACGTGGCCGGTATGGCGGCCACCCGGTCCTGCTCGACCAGCCAGCGCAGGGCCACCTGGGCGGCGGTCTTGCCGTACTGCTCGCCGATCTGCCACAGCACCGGGTCATTGACCGTGCGTGCCTTGGCCAGCGGCATGTAGGCGGTCAGCACCAGGTTGTAACGGGCCAGCACGCGCCGCAGTCGGTCCTGGCCCAGGTAGACGTGGTACTCGACCTGGTTGGTCGCCAGTTGCCCCTCTCCGCAGAACGCCACGGCCTGTTCGGTCTGGTCGATGTTGAAGTTGCTGATGCCGATATTGCGTGCCAATCCTTCGCGCCTGGTCCGCATCAGGGCATCCAGCGTCGGATTCATGCCGCGTCCGCCGAACAGCGGCCAGTGCAGCAGCAACAGGTCGACATAATCCGTGTTCAGGCGCTTGAGGCTGCCGTGCACCGAAGCAATCAGGTCGTCGGGTGAAAAGCGGTCGACCCAGACCTTGGTGGTGAGGAAGAACGACGAGCGGTCAATGCCCGAATTCGCCACCGCCCGGCCCACGGCCGCTTCGTTGCGATAAATCTGCGCGGTGTCGATGTGTCGGTAACCCAGCTCGATGGCCCTGGGCAGGATGTCCTCCACCGTGTCCTCGTCGAGTTCAAACGTGCCGAAGCCAAGTGCCGGCATATTCAGGCCGTTGGCCGAGATGACCGGAATGTCGGTCATGAATCCCTCTCCTTGCAGTGACAGTCATCAGTCGAACCCGCCGAGTGTAAGGGAATCGACGGCAAACCGAAAATGATGGCCCGGATGTGGTGCATCCCCCCTGTTCCGGATGGTTCGATCATCGGGGCTCCGCGGGCTCGTCGAGATACTCGTTCTTGAGCCGAACGTAGTTGGCTGCCGAATAGCGCAGCATCTCCAGTTCACGTTCGGTCAGCTCGCGTGTCGGCCGGGCCGGTTGGCCACGATACAGCCAGCCCGACTTCAGGGTCTTGCCGGGGCTGACCAGGCTGCCTGCAGCCAGCATGACATCGTCTTCGATCACGGCACCGTCGAGCACCAGTGCACTCATTCCGATCAGGCAGCGATCGCCAATGCGACAGGCGTGGAGAACGGCCCCATGGCCGACCGTGATGTCCTCACCCAGCACCAGTGGTTCGCCGCCCGGCGTATAGGGGCCATCGTGAGTGACATGACAGATGCTGCCGTCCTGGATATTGGTTCGGTGGCCCACGGTGATCCGGTTGACGTCGCCGCGCAGAACCGCGCCCGGCCAGATCGAGACATCGTCGCCCAGCTCTACGTCGCCGATGACCGTTGCGGCCGGGTCAATCCAGACATGTCGTCCAATCCTGGGTTGATGTTTCTGGAAGGCTCTGATAGGCATTCGACGTCCTCGTGCCGGCAAGTTATTCACATGCCGGATTGTTAACGGTGAAACAACCCTTTAGCGTGGCCAGTATAATCCAGCGCTAACAAATGCGCCACAAGTGATTGATTTAATGTGCTTTATCAAAGTGTCACTTTTTGCTCAATCTGCTGTCTGGTTTGTGCCCCGGCGGTCTGACGGCCGCATTCCCACATCTGTTCACACGGTTATCCACAGGTTTTGTGGATAACCCGCCGTTCGCTTGCAGGCCGGGCCCCGTTACAATACCCGCTGTTTCGTCCCTTTGGCAAAGCATGCGTGCCCATATCGAGGAACTGATCAGCCAGGCGCTGGGATATCTCAAGCGCGAAGGCGAACTGCCGGCCGGCCTGCCGACCGGTTTTGACGTCGAGAATACGCGTGATCGAATGCATGGCGATTATGCCTGCAATGTCGCCATGCGTCTGGCCAAGCCGGCGGGCATGAAACCGCGCGAGCTGGCCGAGCGCATCATGGATCGACTGCCGAAATCCAAGCGGGTCGAGCGGGTCGAGATCGCCGGCCCGGGGTTTCTCAATTTCTTCGCCAGCCCGCATTATTTCCGGGTCGTCCTGCGCTCGGTGCTGGCCGACGGAGACGCCTATGGCTGCGAACCGGCCGGCAGCCGCGAGGATGTGCTCGTCGAGTTCGTCAGCGCCAACCCGACAGGACCGTTGCACGTCGGCCATGGTCGTGGCGCGGCCTACGGTGCCAGCCTTGGCAATATCCTCGAAGCCGCTGGTCATCGCGTGCATCGCGAATACTACGTCAACGATCACGGGCGCCAGATGGATATCCTCGCCGTCTCGGTGTGGCTGCGCTATCTCGAGCTCAGCGGCGAAGGGGTACGATTTCCCGACAACGGTTATCGGGGCGATTACGTCTACGATATTGCCCGCGAGGTGCGAGCCCGGCATGGCGACGACCTGCGCCACTCGCAAACGGTGGTGTTCGATGGGCTGCCCCCCGACGAGACGGATGGCGGCAATCCGGAACGTCATATCGATGCGCTGATCAAACGCACTCGCCAGCTGCTTGGCGCAGAGGGTTACGAGGCCTGCTTTGGCATTGCCCTGGAAACCATGCTGGACGATATTCGTGACGACCTGGCCGACTTCCGGGTGCGCTTCGACCAGTGGTACTCGGAGCGCAGCCTGGAACGATCCGGCGCGCTGGCCCGTGCATTGGAGCGCCTGGAGAAAGAAGGCTGGGTCTACGAGCGCGATGGCGCCCGCTGGTTCCGGGCCACCGAGCTGGGCGACGACAAGGATCGGGTCGTGGTGCGCGACGACGGCCGGACCACCTACTTTGCATCCGATGTGGCCTACTTGCTGGACAAGCTGGAACGCTGCCGGGGCACCTCGCTCTACATTTTCGGTGCCGACCATCACGGCTACGTGCCGCGCCTGAAAGCCGCCGCCCGCGGCTTGAATGAGGACGCCGATCGGCTCGAGTTCCAGCTGGTCCAGTTCGCCGTGCTCTACCGCGGCGGCCATAAGGTGCAGATGTCGACCCGCTCGGGCAGCTTTGTCACGCTGCGCGAGCTGCGTGATGAGGTCGGCAACGATGCGGCGCGCTACTTCTACATCATGCGCTCGCATGAACAGCATCTTGATTTCGATCTCGATCTGGCCAAGTCGCGGGCCAACGAGAATCCGGTCTATTACATCCAGTACGCGCATGCACGGATCACCAGCGTGTTCCGTCAGCTCGACAGCCGTGGTCTCCGCCACAACCAGGCCATTGGCGAAACCTCGATCGAGCGGCTTGACAGCGATCACGAACAGGATCTGCTGCGGGCGGTAGGCCGCTATCCGGAAGTCATCGCCAGTGCCGCCCGTCAGCGTACCCCGCACCTGGTGGCGCATTACCTGCACGATCTGGCCTCGAGCTTCCACACCTATTACAACGCCAGCGTGTTCCTGGTCGACGATGAAGATCTTCGCAATGCGCGGCTCAATCTCGTGGCTGCTGTCGGCCAGGTGCTGCGCAATGGCCTGAGGCTGCTGGGCGTTTCTGCCCCGCAGGAGATGTAGTCCAGTGGCGCGCAGACAAGCCAGACGCGGCAGCGGTGGTTCGGCCCTCAATGGCCTGATGCTGTTCGGTGCCGGCGTGATCTGTGGCCTGGGCGTGGCCACCGTGGCCTGGATCGGTGGCTACCTGCCCAGTGGCAGCGAGACGCCGCCCGGTCTGCCGGCCGGCCACGACGAACCGGCCATCGCCGAACCCGAAGAAGAGCGACGCAGCCGCCAGTACGACTTCTTTACCGTACTGCCCGAGATCGAGGTGGTGGTGCCCCAGGAAGAGTTCGAGGAACGGGCCCGGGAACGGCCCGAGCCCGAGGAGGCCGCCGGCAGCAACTACCTGCTGCAGGTCGCCTCGTTTCAATCAGAAAATGACGCCGAGTCCCTGCGCGCCGAGCTGACCTTGCTGGGCCTGGATGCCCGGGTACAGGCCGTTACGGTCAATGATGCAACCTGGCACAGGGTGCGGGTCGGTCCTTTCGATACGGCACGCGAAGCCAATAGCGCACGCCGGCGGCTGCTCGACAACGGCCACGAGGCCATGGTCCTCAGCGGAGGTTGAATCGGCAGGCTTCAAGGGACTATGCGCAGGCGGGTACTTTCGGCTAGGCTTGGGGCCGGATAAATCGCAAGAAAAAACAATCAGAGGGAGCCAGCACCATGCTTGATTTCATCATCCGCGCCAATGACCTGATCAACGGCATCGTCTGGGGCCCTCCGTTCATGATTCTGCTGGTCGGTACCGGCGTGTACCTGACCATCCGCCTGGGTTTTTTCCAGTTCCGCCATCTCATTCATGCCTGGAAGAACAGCTTCGGCGAGATCTTTCGCCGCAGCGGCACCAAGGCCAAGGGCACCATTACACCCTTCCAGGCCGTGACCTCGGCCATGGCCGCGACCATTGGTGTGGGCAATATCGCCGGTGTGGCCACCGCCATCGTCATGGGTGGCCCGGGTGCGGTGTTCTGGATGTGGGTCGTGGCCCTGGTGGGCATGGCCACCAAGATGGCCGAGGCCACGCTGGGTCTGAAGTACCGCCAGGTCGACAGCGACGGCCGGGTCTCCGGCGGGGTGTTCTACTACATCGAGCATGGTCTGGGTGGCAACTGGAAGTGGCTGGCGGTGCTGTATGCCTTCTTCGCCGGCCTGGCCGCCTTCGGTATCGGCAACATGGTGCAGTCCAATACCCTGGCGCAGTCGGCCGAGGCCGGGTTCGGCATTCCCACCTGGATCACGGGCCTGGTGCTGGTTGTGCTGGTCGGTGCGGTGACGCTCGGCGGCATCAGCCGCATCGCGGCCACGGCCGAGAAGATCGTGCCGATCATGGCCGTGGCCTACCTGGTCGGATCGCTCGGCATTCTGGCCATTCATGCCACAGAGATCATTCCTGCCCTGCAGATGATCTTCGTGCACGCCTTCCAGCCGATGTCGGCGGTCGGCGGCTTTGCCGGCGCCACCGTGGCCATGGCCATCCGCTACGGCATCGCCCGCGGCATCTTCTCCAACGAGGCCGGGTTGGGTTCGGCGTCCATCGTTCATGCCCAGGCCCGTAACCAGCCCTTCCGGCAGGGCTTTTGGGGCGTGTGGGAAGTATTCATCGACACGCTGGTGGTCTGTACCATGACCGCGCTGGTCATTCTCGTGACCGGTGTGTTGGGCACAGTCGACGAAAGTGGTGAAGTGGTCACCGGGGCGGTGCTGACCAGCCAGGCCTTCACCCAGGGCCTGCCCGGGCTGGGTGGCTATGTGGTCATCATCGCCATCATCTTCTTTGCCTACACCACCATGCTGACCTGGAACTTCTACGGCGAGAAGAGCTGGGAGTACCTGTTCGGACGCCGGGTCGTGCTGCCCTACCGGGCGCTGTTCCTGGTCTTCGTTTTCCTGGGTGCGGTGGGTGCGCTGGAGTTGATCTGGGATATCGCCGACACTTTCAATGGCCTGATGGCAGCCCCCAACCTGGTGGCCCTGATCCTGCTGGCCGGCGTGATGGCGAAAGAGAAGCTGGACTACTTCAACCAGTTGCGCGACAAAGCCGCCCGCGACCTGGACCGGGACGGCGATTAAGCGCTGAACGTAAAGAAGGACACGAAGATGCGATTCGAGGACTTCTCCTCATTGGCCATCTTCGTGTCCTTTGCTAAACCTTTCCGCCAGGTCTGGGCTCGCGCTTGAGGCGGATCAGTGACGAGATGTCGCCTTCGCCGGAACCCTGATCGATCAGACGGGAGTAGTCGGCGATGGCCTGGTCGACCACGCCGGAGTCGAAGCCGGCCTCGCTGCACAGCGTCTGGCAGATGCGCAGATCCTTGAGCAGCAGTCGCGGGTCGAAGCCGACCTCGAAGCTGTCGTCAAGCATGGTCGCGGCGCGCTTTTCGAGAAACCAGTTGCCGGCGGCGCCGCTGCCCAGCAGTTCAAGCATGGGTGTGGCCGGCAGTTGCAGTTTTTCCATCAGTGCCAGCGATTCGCACACGGCCTCGGCAATGCCGGCAACCAGGAGCTGGTTGACGGCCTTGGCTGCCTGGCCGCTGCCCGAGGGCCCCAGGTGGTGGATGATGCGGGCGTAGCGCCGCATGACGGGTTCGACCTCGTCCAATGCCCGGTGATCGCCCCCGGCCATGATGGCCAGTTGGCCATTGATGGCACCTTCCACGCCACCGGTGACCGGCGCATCGATGAAAGCCACGCCGATTTCCTCGAGCCGGCCGGACAGCTCCTGCGCCGTGGCCGGCGCCACGGTGGAATGGTCGACTATGATCTGTCCGGCCGCCAGGCGGTCTTCAACCTGGCCGATCAATGCTCGCAGGTCATCGTCGGCCGATACACACAGGAAGATAATGCCGGCATCCTGAACAAGTTCGATGGGGTCGGATGCCACGCGCGTGCCCGGAAACTGCCCGGTAAATTCAGTTGCCTTCCGCCGGGTTCGGTTCCAGACGCTTGACAGCAGATTGTCACCGGCCAGGTGGCCGGCCATCGGCGCACCCATCGCGCCCAGTCCGATCCATGCCGTGTTCATGATTCAGTGCTCCAGGTAGGTGTAGGCAGACAGGCCCTCGGTCAACAGCCGCTCCAGGGCCTCGGCTTCGGCACGATCCAGCCCGGCGGCCGCAACCCGTGCGCGACAGGCCGTCATCAGCGCTCGCGGATCGTAGCCGACCAGCTCAAGCAGCATGTCGGCGGTATCACCGCTGCGGGCGTGGTCGAGGTCGAAGCCTTTCGGGCCCAGGCGCACGTCTACGCTGTCGGTGTCACCGAACAGGTTGTGGATATCGCCCAGGGTCTCCTGGTAGGCGCCGGTCATGAAAAAGCCCAGCAGGTAGGTTTCATCCGACCCAATTCGGTGAACGGGGAGCGTGGGTTCCAGCAGCCCGCGGTCCACGTAGTGATCAATGCGCCCGTCGGAATCGCAGGTCAGGTCTTCGAGTACCGCGCGTTCTCCGGGCACTTCGTCCAGCCTTGTCAGCGGCATGATGGGGAACACCTGATCGATGGCCCAGATGTCGGGCAGCGACTGGAAAATCGACAGGTTGATGAAATACTTGCTTGAAAGCTGATAGCGGATGCGGTCGCGCAGCTCGCGGTGGCGCCGGTGGTCGGGATCGAGCCGATCAACCAGTGCGGCCAGTATGGCGTTGAACAGCGGCTCGAGCCGGGCACGGTCGGGCAACGGCAGGTCGCCATAGAGAAACAGGTTGCGGCCCTCTTCCAGCAGGTGTTCGGCTTCCAGAAAGCTTTCTTCCGGTTCCCGGTGTTCGACCTGGTCGAGCACTTCGGCCAGGTGGCGGATCAGCGAATGATCGTCCTGAGCGGTCTGTCCGTCGTCGCGGGGCAGGGTTTCGGTGGCGGTGACGTTGGCCACCAGCACGGCATGATGCGCAGTCAGCGCACGCCCGGATTCCGAAACCAGGTCCGGCATGGCCAGCTCCCGCTCCCGACACAGCTCGGCAATGCCGCCGACAATGGCCTGTGCATACTGGTCCAGGGAATAGTTCATCGAGCAGTAGCTGCGGGTGCCGCCACCCTCGTAGTCCACGCCCAGCCCTCCGCCGATATCGAGCAGGCGGACGTCGACACCGACATGGTCGAGTTCGGCATAGTAGCGAGCCGCTTCGCGGACACCACGCTGGATATCGCGCAGGTTGGAAATCTGTGAGCCCATGTGAAAATGCAGCAGAGCCAGCCAGTGCAGACAATCTGCCTGGCGCATGCTTGCGACCAGTTCCAGTACCTGGCTGGCGGCCAGTCCGAACTTGGCGCGCTCGCCCCCGGTATTCTGCCAGTTGCCGCTGCCCAGCGAGGACAGCCGCAGGCGCACCCCCAGCATGGGTTCGACACCGAGCCGCTGGGCTTCCCGACGGACCAGCGGCCATTCGGCGGGCTTCTCGATCACGATGACCGGACTCAGTCCCAGCTTCTGGCCGCTCAGGGCCAGCCGGATGTAGGCGGCATCCTTGTATCCGTTGCAGATGATGGTGCTGCCGGGACGACCGACGGCCAGCGCCGTGATCAGTTCCGGCTTGGAGCCCACTTCCAGGCCCATGCGATCGACTGCCGCCAGGGTGCGCACCACGCTGGCCTGCTGGTTGACCTTGATCGGATAGACCGGTGCGAAGCGGCCCTGGTAGGCGTGCTCTTCGATGGCCTGGTCGAATGCCTGTATCAATCGTCGGGCCCGGCTTTCCAGGATCTCCGGAAACCGCAGCAGCAGGGGCAGGCGCAGGCCCTGCTGACGGGCGGCCTCTACGACCTCGACCAGGGTTGCAGAGTGCCCGGCGCGGGGGCAGACTGTCACGCGTCCGGTCCCGTCGATATCGAACAGCCCCTCCGACCAGCGCTCGATGGCGTAGCGTCGCCGCGCGCGGCCGATGACGTCCTCGCTCATGTTCACCGGGTCCTTCGTCTACGATGGAATCGAGACCCGGATTGTAACCCCCACCGGTCCACGAGCTCGTTGGCTGCAGATAATCCTGCTAACATCAGCGGCCGGTCCGACGGGAATGATTCGAGTCACCAATATGCTGCCATCCAGCCATAAGTGGTTTACCGAGCCGTGCCTGGAGGCCGGCGTCGCGCTGTCCTGGTCTGTCGATCAGCACCTGGCGCATGAGGTCACGGACTACCAGACCATCGATGTCTACCAGACCACGCACTGGGGCAACCTGATGGTCATTGATGGATTCGTGATGCTGACCTCGCGTGATAATTTCCTGTATCACGAGATGCTCTCCCATCCGACCCTGTTCAGCCATCCGGAACCTCGGAGAGTAGTCATCATTGGCGGTGGGGATTGCGGCACGCTGCGCGAGGTGCTGGCCCACGATGCGGTCAGGCAGTGCCAGCAAGTCGAGATCGACGAACAGGTCACCCGCCTGTCCGAGCGCTTCTTCCCGGAGCTGTGCGAGCGAAATTCCGACCCGCGCGCCGAGCTGATCTTCGACGATGGCCTGGCCTTCATCAAACAGCTTGATGCAGGCAGCGTCGATGTCATCATCGTCGATTCCACCGATCCCATCGGGCCGGCAGAAGGTCTGTTCGGGCCCGATTTCGTCGCCGACTGCCACACCGCGCTGGCCGACGGCGGCATCCTGGTCCAGCAGAGTGAATCCCCGCTGATTCACCAGAAGCTGATCGCTGGCGTGCGTGCCAACATGGAACAGGCCGGATTCGAAACCATCCGCACCCTGGGATTTCCCCAGCCCTGCTATCCCTCGGGCTGGTGGTCAGCTACCCAGGCCAGAAAGGGCGGCCCACTGGAGCCGGTGGCCCCGGTCCGCTTCGAGGCCAGCGGCGTCAAAACCCGCTACTTCAACCCCGGCGTCCACGTCGGCGCCCTGGCCACGCAGATTCCCTGAACCGAACGGGCAGCCCGCAGGCTGCCCGATTCGATCATTGCGCGCTTGCCCGCAGTCCGGGCAAGTCGCATCATCGTGCGAGTCCCGACCAATCAGCAATCGCCGATGCGCTCGCCGGTCAGTTCGATCGTCATCTGCATCGGTCCCATCGGCGTATCCATCTCACCGTGAATGGTGCCGGTGGTGCGGTCGCCGTAGAACTGCATTGATGCATCCATGGTCATTTCCGTGCCATCGGGGCCATGGCAGCTCATGGAGTAATCCATTCCGTCGCTGCGAATTTCCTGATTGGTGATGTCGCATTCCTCGACGTCCTCGAGAAACGCGTCGCCACGCTCGATGTCTTCCAGCGTGACACATTCCTGGTTGGTGTGTTCCTGGTCGGGAATCGGCACGTCAGACTGGAACGTCATCTTGTTGTGGTACTCCCACATGCCCGGTTCGATATTGGGCGTTTCGGCAACGGCCGAAAGGCCGAACAGCAGCAGGGTCGCAGTTGCAATTACTTTCAGGCGCATGAATGATTCCTCCGTCAATGCCGGCCCAGCCGGCCGGCGTGAATTCTCAAGTATGGGTCGATGTTAATCAGTACTACGGGACCGGGCCAGGAAATCTGCCAACCTGACCGTCACATGGCATTCTACCCCCACTGGCTGCAAGTGGCCTGAATCGGCGAAGAATCACGCACCTTCGCCCCCTCCAGCCCACAGGAAAAATGCAGTCCGATGTCATATTGATAGAGCGATTGCCGTAATAAGCTGTACAAGAGATGGGCTGGATGGGCCGGCCCCAAGCAGGGAGTCATTCTGATGAGCGAAGAAAACAAACCGGAAGAACACGAAGCCGGCAAGCCGGAGTCGGAACCACAGGAGTCGGTAGTCGAAGACAACAGCGGTGCCGGTGACACAAGCGGCAATGGCAAAGCGGGAATGAGCTACCCACAGTACCTGGCGGCCCTGTACAAGCGCCCCGACGAACTGCTCGACGGCACGATGCGGGGTCTCAGACTTTTTGGTCTGATCAACATGAGCGCCCTGCTGGTGCTGATCGCCTTGTCGTCATTCGTGCAGCGCATCGCCATGACCACGACCAGTGGCGTGCGCTTTTCCTGGCTGCTCAATGGCATCAAGTTCGGACTGTCGTTCGCCATCCCCATCGCCATCGTGCTGTTCGCCTTGCAGTGGTATGCGAAGCGTCAGGAGCGCGAGTACAGCCTGGACTTCTTTATCGAGAAGTTCGGTACCGCCATGGCATTGCCGGCGGTGCTGGTGGCCATTGCCATTCCCCTAAACCTGCTTGGCGTGACCATGCATTCCTGGTTCCGGGGCGCCGGGCTGTTCTTTATCTATATCGGCGTCTTTCTGATGAGCTACCTGTTCGTCGCCCCGCAGCGCCTCAAGGTGGCAGTGGTGTTCACCCTGGCCTTCTACTTTGCCTACCGACTGATCTGGTTGCTGATGTAGGCGATAGTGCCGCACGGCAGTGAAGCCGGGCGGCGAAACGTTATATTATTGCGCGTGATGACACGCGCGAACGCGACAACTCCCGCGGCCAGGATGCCGATCCTGGCCGCTCTTTTCTTTGCCTCCGGCTTCGCCGCCCTGGTCTACCAGGTGCTGTGGGTGCGCGAACTCGGCCTGTTGTTCGGCTCCACCGCCCAGGCCGCGGCGCTGGCTATAGCCGTGTTCTTTGCCGGCATCGCCGCCGGCGGCTGGTTCTGGGGCCGGCGCGCGCGGCGGCTGGCCAGCGGCCTGGCCGCTTTCGGCTGGCTGGAGGTTGCAGTGGCGGCCACCGCGCTGGGGCATTTCGTGCTCCTCGATGCCTACCAGGCGCTGTATCCGGCGCTGTATCCGGTCATTGGCGACGTGCCCATTGCCGATACGCTGTTCAAGATCCTGCTGGCCGCGCTGATTCTCTTCCCGGTCTCATTTCTCATGGGCGGCACCCTGCCGGTGCTGGGCCAGTATCTGATCCGCCAGCCGGCCGAGCTGGGTCGGCTGGGCAGTCTGCTTTATGCCGTCAATACCGGTGGCGCCGCGTTTGGAGCGCTGGCCGCCGGGTTCGTGCTGCCGGTGTGGTTGGGTTTTGCCGGTGCCTATGGCGTGGCCGTGTTGCTGGATCTCACCGTCGGCCTGCTCGCACTGTGGCTGGCCCGGCGCTGGGTCGAGGCCGCACCTCGACCGGTTGAGCAGGACGCGCTAAAGGCTCCGGGCCGGGAGCCGGGAAGGGCGTCATCTTTGCTGTGGGCGCTGGCGTTCACTTCCGGGTTGGTGGCCATTGCCGTGGAAGTGGTCTGGACGCGCATGTTCGCGCAGGTGTTGCAGAATTCGGTCTATACCTATGCCCTGGTGCTGGTGGTGTTCCTGCTGGCGCTGACCCTGGGCGCGACGCTGGCCAATCGCCTCAGCCGGGTTCGACGGCTGGCCGCCGATCGCATCATTCTGGGGCTTCTGGCCACGGCTGCCGTGCTGGTGGCGGCTTCGGCCTGGTTGTTCCAGGCCGCGACCGGCGGCCTGGGTTACATCGGCGCCGGGCGCGACTGGTGGGAATACCTCACCAGTGTGATCACCGTGGCGGCCGTGGTCATGCTCGTGCCGGGCATCATGCTGGGCACGGTGCTGCCCTACCTGTTGCGATTGCTTGAGAGCAGTACCGCGAGCACCGGCGAAATCATCGGCCGGCTGGTGGCTACCAACACGGTGGGCGCCATCGCCGGTGCGCTGATCGCCGGATTCGTCTTGCTGCCACTGGTCGGTCCGGCCGGCAGCCTGATGATTCTCTCGGCGGTCTACCTGCTGGTCATGGCGGGTTTCATGGTGCTGCGCGAGCAGGGCGGTGGTCGGGCACTGGCATTGGCACCCGCCGCATTGGCGCTGGCTTTTCTGTTTGCGCCCACCGACTGGGTCACTCGCGTCTACCTCAACCCGGGTCACGGCGAGCGTCTGGTGGAATTGCGCGAGGGCAGTCACGCCGCCGCGGCGGTGATTGAACGGGACGACCATCTGCTGATCCGGGTCAACAACCATTACACCCTGGGAGGCACCGGTGCACTGGAGTCGGAGCGCAACCAGGCGCTGATTCCGATGATGCTGCACCCGGACCCGCGCGATGTCTTCTTTCTCGGCATGGGCACGGGCATCACCGCCGGGGCATCGTTGCTGTTTCCGGTCGAGCGGGTGGTGGTGTGTGAGATCCTCCCGGAGGTCGTGCACCTGGCCACTGCCCATTTCGGCCCTTGGACCGAGGGGCTGTTCGAGGACGAGCGCGTGACCATTCACGCCGAGGATGGCCGCAACTGTCTCAGGCGCAGCCGGCAGACCTTTGATGTCATCATTTCCGACCTGTTCACGCCGTGGAAGGCCGGCACCGGCAATCTGTATACTCTGGAACATTTCCATACCGCCGCCGCCCGCCTCAACGAGGGCGGGCTGTTCGTGCAGTGGGTGCCGACCTACCAGGTCTCGGAGAAGGAATTCGGCATCCTGGCGCGCACCATGGACGAAGCCTTCGACCAGGTCGTGCTGTGGCGCGGCGACCTGTTCCCCGACCAGTCCATTGTCGCGCTGGTCGGGCAGAACCGGGCCGAGCCGCTGGACCCACAGGTGCCCATCGCCCATGGCCGCGCCCTGGCCGGCAATCCCGATCTGCCCGATGACCTGCTGGCCGCGGTCAACCTGCGCTTCTATGCCGGCAACATCACTGCCTCGGGCCTGTTCGACGAGGCGGCCATCAACACCGACCGGCGCCCGCTGATCGAATACCAGGCGCCCCGGACGCAGCGTGCCGTGCAGGCCGGCCTGGCGCGCTGGCTGACCGGAGATCAGCTGGGCCTGCTCTACGAGCGCCTGATTCAGAATCCGGGCCTGGACCACGATCCCTACCTGGCTCGCCTCGATGCCGCCCAGCGCGACTACGTGCTTGCCGGGCGCAGCTACTTCCACTACGGCGTCTACCGCCGGGCCGGTCGCGAGGAAGAGGCGGAAATGCTGCTGGCCGACTTCATCGCCCGCACGCCCTTCGAGCGGGCGCCGCCCGAGCCGGAGCAACCCGAGACGCTGTCGGGCTGGGAGGAATCCGGGCGACGTTGAGCTCTCTCCATTCTGCTCTTAGTGGTTCCTGATTACGTATGGTTCTCAGCCATGGTCCTGACTTGAATTATGAAACCGCAGATGAACGCCGATAAACGCAGATTGTTGATCTGACGCATGGATCATCGATAGGCGCTGGGGTCAGCGATTCATAGAACGGCCCAGGCTTTCATCCGTCCACGAGCTGAGACACATGAGTGCGAACGTCTCGGGTTGCGGACGATTACAGCTGCTATTCCTGCTGTAATCCCTTGAATCTGCGTTAATCCGCGTTCATCTGCGGTTCCAAAAAATCCGACCGAAATATGGCTGAATCATCTGAGTAATCAGTTGGTGGTTTGCGCAGGGCATGGTGGCTTCGAGGCCGCAATGTGAAGGTGGTGTCTGGAGGCGTTCGGGCTTGCGGTTGGGTCTGGACATGCACCAGAAAAGTTATGTTATATTATTTCGTTCCGGTCAGTCATACCGCCAGCGGGCGGGTGCTGGCATTCATTGACGCAAACCACAGAGTTTCAGGAGATCCTGAGATGAGAGCATTCTGGATACTGGCCCTGACCGCCGCATTCGCCAGCGGCAGCGTCGTGGCCGAGGAACCGACACTGGAAGAGCTGATGCGCAAGATCGAAGCGCTCGAAGAGCGTGATCGCGAGCGTCAGGGGCGTATCGAAAACCTTGAAACCGAGTTGCGTGCCGCGCAGGCGCTCGAGGAAGATGAAGCGCGGGAAGACGATGACGAACGCGCCACGCCACGCCCGGCGGCCACCGGTGCCGGACCGCAGGCTGACCCGCTCGACCCGACTCCGGCACGCATGCGTGCCCGTCCCATGGCCACCGGCGAGGTGACTTCCGGCACGGCGTTCAATCCGGCCATTTCGGTGATTCTCGACGGCTACTACGCTCATTTCAGCGATCACCTGGACGATCCAGCCGGCTTCGACTCCGGTCACAGCCATGCTCATGGGGGCCATGGCCATGGCATCGAGGAGGGCTTTAATCTGCGCGAGGCCGAAGTGACCTTCACCGGCAGTGTCGACCCCTACTTCGACATGATGGTAATGGCCGCCATCAGCGACCACGGCATCGAGCTGGAAGAAGCCTACATCACCACCCGCTCGCTGCCGCAGGGCCTGCAGGTCAAGGCCGGCAAGTTCTTCAGCGATGTCGGCTATATCAACAAGCAGCATCCGCATGACTGGTTCTTTGTCGACCAGCCCTGGTTCCGGGAGCTGATCTTCGGCGAGGAAGGCCTCAGCGAGACCGGTGTGCAACTGTCCTGGCTGGCACCATTCGACAGCTACACCCGTTTCGGTGTCGAGGTGCTCGAAGGCAGCAGTGACGGCGTGGCCAGCTACCTGGGCGACAGCCGGCACGAGATGGTGACCGTCCTTCCCGGAGAGAATAATGAGCCGGTCCGCAATCGCTGGCGCGCCGACAAGAACCTGCGTGACCGTGACGGGCCGCGCCTGTTCACCGGCTTCGTCAAGTGGGCGCCCGACCTGGGCTTCGACCACGCCATGCAACTCGGCGCCTTCGGTGGTGTCAGCCAGGTGTGGCAGGACGAGACCGCGCATTCCTCCGGCCGCCTGGAAACCTGGGACGGCGACAGCCAGTTCGTTGGTGCCGATCTGGTCTACAAGTACGGCCGTGGCGGTCTGATGGGGCACGGCAATTTTGTCTTCCAGGCCGAATATGCATTGCGCGAGCGTGATGTCGAGTTCCAGAGCCGCCAGTTCACCGACTTCTCCAACCTGGTCCCGACCGGTCCGGCCGATGATCCCGATCGTCGCGATCAGACCTGGCGCCAGGATGCCTTTTACATGCAGGGCGTCTACGGTTTCGCACCGCGCTGGAATGCCGGCCTGCGCGTCGACGGCGCGGGTCTGACCAACCGCGCCTACGATGGGGGTACGGATAGCCTGGGCCGGCGCGGCATGCGTGAGGATCTCGATGCCTCCTGGCGCTACAGCGGTCAGGTGACCTATGCCCCGACCGAGTTCTCACGCCTGCGTGCGCAGGTCAGCTACAACGACATCGCCGACGGACACGATGCCTGGCAGTTCATGCTGCAATTCAACATGAGCCTGGGCGTGCATGGTGCCCACGCCTTCTGATCGCTGCCCGGAGCAGGACCTCACCGGCAGGCAATGACCTGCCGGTGAAGTCAGATCGATCAGAAAGCTGTCAAATACCGGGAGAATGAAATGAAGAGACTGTTCCTGACACTGATTCTTTTGCTGGCGTCCATGGCGGCCAGTGCCGAAGTGCGCGTGGTCGCCACCGTGCCCAACATGGGCATGCTGGCCGAAACCGTTGGCGGTGATGCCGTGCATGTGACCGTGCTGGCGCCACCGGATCGCGACGCCCACTACCTGGAAGCGCGTCCGTCCATGATGGCCGCGCTGCGCCGGGCCGACCTGGTGGTCGCCGTCGGCGCCGAACTGGAAGTGGGCTGGCTGCCGGCCGCGCTGCAGGGCGCGCACAACCCCAACGTTCAGGTCGGGCGCCAGGGCTACTTCGAGGGCGCGGCCCAGATCGACCTGATCCAGGTCGGACTTGTAGCCGACCGGGCCCATGGTGATGTCCACCCGGCGGGCAATCCGCACTACTACTTCGATCCCATTCGCATGGGCGAGGTAGCCCAAGCCCTGGCCGAGCGTCTGACTGATTTTGCGCCGGACCATGCCGACCAGTTCCGGGCCAATGCCCGTGAATTCGCCGAGCAGGCCGCCGAGCACGTCGAGCGCTGGCAGGGCATGACCGAAGGCGCTCCGGGTGCGGTGTTCTATCACAAGGATGTGGACTACCTGGCCGAGTTGATGGGTATCGAGATTCTCGGCTACATCGAGCCGCTGCCTGGCATTCCGCCGACCGCGCGTCATCTGAGCGAACTGGTGAGCAGTCTGCGCGGCGAGGAAGGTGTTATTCTTTACGCCGATTTCCAGCCCTCGCGCGGACCGGAGTTTGTCTCGCGCGAGTTGGGCTGGTGGCAGCAACAATTGCCCAACCAGGTCGAGATCGGTGCTGACAGCGATGCCTATTTCGACCTGATCAACCGCTGGGTGGAGGCTTTCAAACCCTGACTGCAGCCGACTCTCCAAGGTCGCTGATCACGCTCGATGAGCTGATCGCAGGTTATTCGGGGCCCGTCGTGGGCCCCGTTTCTTTGTCCGTGCGCGCAGGCGAAGTGCTGGGCCTGGGCGGTGCCAACGGCGCCGGCAAGTCCACCCTGCTCAAGGCGCTAACTGGCGCGGCGAAGATTCATTCCGGGCGAATCCTGCGTGACCCGGCGGTGCGTCTCGCACACCACCGCCAGCGCCCCGAGCGTCCACCGGAGCTGCCGCTGCTCGGCCGGGAGCTGCTCGCCCTGCTTGATGCCGAGGGCAATCCGCCGGCACTGATCCGTCCACTGCTCGACCGTCCCATCGCAGAAATGAGCGGTGGACAGTACCAGTTCCTCCAGGCCTGGGCTTGTCTCAACAGTCCGGTGGACGTGGTTCTGCTCGATGAGCCCACCAACAATCTCGACGGCGAGGCCATCGAGGCACTGGGCGAGGTGCTGGGGAGCCTGTCGCCCGAACGTGCCGTGGTCCTGGTCAGCCATGAGCAGGCCTTTCTCAACAAACACTGCCATCGCCGCCACGATATCGAGCCATGGGTGAGCTGATCTTTCTCGACCCGATGTTCCGGGTGCCGTTTTTCAATGGCCTGATCCTGGCCGTGGTGCTGTCGCTGATGGGTGCCTACCTGCGCTTGCGTGACGAGTGGCTGGCGGCTTTTGCGCTGTCACATGTCGCAGCGGCCGGCGGTGTGCTGTCCCTGCCGCTGGGCTTGCCGGTGGTGGTCACCGCCTCGATGGCCGCCGGCGTGGTCGCCTTGCTGCTCAACCTGTTGCCCCGGGCCAACAATAATCACTATGCCTGGACCATCCTGCTGGGCTGGTCAGCGGCCCTGATCTTCGCGGCCAACACTCACCAGGGTTCGGTGGTGGCGGAAAGCCTTTTGCGAGGGCAGCTTTACTTCAGCCATCTCGGTCACCTGTGGGCGGCCGGAGCGTTGCTGCTATTGCTGCTGGTCAGCCTGCCCTGGTTATCCAAACGGCTGATGACCGGGCGCTTCTTTCCTGATTTCTTCACTGCCAACCGCCTGCCGGCCTGGCGTCACCGCCTGCTCTTTGGTGCCCTGGTCGTTTTTGCCACCGTGCTCGGCACCGTCGCCATGGGGGCAGTACCTGCTTTTGCCATGTTCTTCGTGCCTGCCTGGGTAGCCTTTGCCCTTTGTCGTGGATGGAGGAAGGCGTTGCTCGTCACCGTGGCACTGGGCGTGCTGGCCTACCTGGCTGGATTTGGTCTTGCCATGCAGTTTGATCAGCCATTTGGAGCCACCCTGGTGGTGCTGCTGGCCATGTTGGCGCCGCTCAGGCTTCTGGGTCGATTGGGCAAGATCTGAAACCACACCCCGTACAACCCCGACCGGCTGCATGCGATCTACATTCGTGCCGCTTGGATCCAAGCGGGCCAATAGTTGATCCTTGTCAAAACCATGCAGGTAGTTTGCCTGTTAAATGGTAGCCGTATTCAAAGGCCAGCCTGGCTGGTGTCCGGGACACATCGTGACAATGACTGGCTCCCAGGCTACAACCGACGATCTCAGGGTATTTCCTCTGCTCAACGCGCTCGAAGCCGAGCAGAGAGAAGAGGCGCTGGCGCACTCCCGCATTGTTCAAGTCGAGCGCGGCGAGCAACTTTTCCGGCAAGGAGAGCCGGCCCGGCGCATCTGGCTGTGCCGTTCGGGACAACTCAAGCTGTTTCGCCTGTCCAGTGACGGCCATGAGAAGATCGTGGCCATCATTCAGCCCGGGAGAAGTTTCGCCGAGGCCACGATGTTTCTGCCCGAGCGCCGTTACCCGGTCAACTGTGCGGCACTCAAGCCCAGCGAACTGGTCGGATTCGATGCCGACGCGCTGGTGGCCACGCTCAGGGAGTCCCCGGATGCGTGCTTTCGTCTGCTCGGCACGCTCAGTTGCCGGATTCAGGAAAAGATCAACCAGATCGAATCGCTGGCATTGCAGAACGCCCATTTGCGTGTCGCTCACTACCTGCTTGACGTCTATCGCCAGCAGGAATCGCGGGGTCCGTTCCGGCTGGAAGCGAGCAAGAAGCATATTGCCGGATTGCTCGCCATTCAGCCAGAAACCCTTTCGCGCAGCCTGGCTATTCTGCAGAACAACGGGGTGATCGACATGCAGGCCCGCCGCATTACCGTGCGGGCGCCCGAGGAGCTTCAGCAGATTGCCCGGGGCTCGTCCCAGCCCCGGGCATAGATCTCGTCTCAGGCCGTGGTCAGACGGGTCTCGTGCGCGGTCTGGCGCTCACCCGACGGGTCGCGGTCGGCCAGGTAGTCGGCCCCGATGACTGCCGCCAGCACCAGCACCGCCACACCCTGATGAATCGTGCCCAGAGTGACCGGGACATACGTCAGCAGGGTGGCGATTCCCAGGCCCACCTGTATGGCCACCACCGCAAACAGAGCGTGAAAGGTCCACCGGATACGGGCATCGGGTTCTCTCTTCCAGACCCGCAGCCAGGCGACCAGGGCGATGACAAAAGTGACCACGGCCAGTACGCGATGAATGAATTGCACGGTGGCCGTGTTTTCAAACAGGTTCCGCCAGGTCGGCTCCAGCCCCAGAATCCCATGCGGGATCCACTGGCCGGCCATCAGCGGGAATGTGTTGTAGACCAGCCCGGCGTTGAGGCCGGCCACGAAAGCGCCCCAGATGATGGTGACCGAAACCATGGCCAGCAAGGCGATGGTCCACGGCCGCCAGCGCCGAGGAGCCGGTCTCCGGGGCCCCGGCCAGAGCAGGCTCAGCGCCAACCGGAACATGATCGCGAATATCACCAGGGCCACGCCCAGATGAGCGGCCAGGCGATAGGGGCTCACGCGCGGGATGTCGACCAGTCCGCTCTGCACCATGTACCAGCCCAGCCAGCCCTGAAAGCCGCCCAGGGCCAGTAGGCCGAGCAGAGGCCAGCGCAGCCGCACGGGCACCATGCCGCGTACCCAGAAAAATAGCAACGGCAGGGCGAAGACCAGGCCCAGTCCGCGAGCCAGCAGGCGATGGCCGAACTCCCACCAGTAAATCACCTTGAATTCCGACAGCGACATGCCGTAGTTGATCTTCTGGTACTCCGGGCTGGCGCGGTAGGCGTCGAACTCCGCCATCCATGACTCCTCGTTCATGGGCGGAATCACTGTCAGCGGCTGCCACTCGACCATGGACAGGCCCGAACCGGTCAGACGGGTGGCTCCGCCCACGATCACCAGGATCAGGAGGACCAGGCAGCAGGCCATCAGCCAGCGGCCGAGAATGCGCTCGTTACGTCGTTCAATAAAATTCATCCATCAATCTCCTGCGCCGGTGTCCGGTGCTGCCGCACCAGGCGAACCGCCTTGACTTCCTTCTTGTGATCGGCGCGATCCAGTCCGTGGCGCATGTCCACGGCCCAGGCGCTTTGCGGATACAGTCGGAAGGTTTCACTGGCCCAGTATTCCCCGGCCTTGACATGGGGAAGCCAGGCCGGGTCGACGATCAGGCCGGTTTCGTCCATCAAACGCCGGTCGCCCAGTGTCATCATTTCATTGCGGGTCGGCACGCGCCAGTCGTGAAAGCCGCACAAGCCGGCCTCGTTGACCGCGCTGGCAAAGCCTTCCGTGTCACAGCGCGAGTTTACACAATCGCCGTCATCGCGGGCGCCCGGTTCACCCATGTTGATCTGCTCATCGGCAAAGTACCAGGAATACTGTTGGCCGGGCTGATGCAGCCCGGCATCCTCGCGCTTGACCTCCCACATCAGGCCGGTGCGCTCGTCGAAGATGCAGTGGTGGTCCGGGTCGTTGTCGGCCAGTGTCTCACCGTCCGGTCCAATGCGCGACCAGGAGTCTGAAACCGGCGGCGCATCGTCCGCGCCGCCACAGGCCGCGATGATAAGGGTGACGGCCAGAGCCGTCGGAATGGTCAATCTTGCAGGCATGGAAATCATTGGCGCGGCCCTCCCGAGCTTAAGGCGCATGTTGAATGCATGAATCATGAGGCAAAGATATACCGGATCGGGGCGGGTAAAACTGATTGGGATCAATTTGGGGGAGGTAAAAGGTGAAAGGTGAAAGGTGAAAGGATAAACCCTGGCCACCTTGCCTCTTACCTTTTACCTCTTACCTTTCACCTAAAACCCGAATTTGATCTACATCAATGACCAGCGCCAACCCCCGGCGCTAGACTGCCAACCACGCACCATTGCACCCACAAACATGCATCTTGCACGCATGTTAAGTACGGAAACCCGATAGCAGGAGGGTCCGCCATGACCGAACAAGACCAGAACCGGCAAGACCACGAACACGCACCCGATGATGAGTCCGAAGAACGCCTCCCGATGATGCAGCGCATGCTCGACAACCCGTTTTTGCTGCTGTTTCTCGGCGTCACCGTTCCTTCGGTCAGCTACATCATCTGGGGCGTGATGGAAATCGTCACGATCCCCATCGGACGCTGATTCAAGGGAGCCATCACCATGACTGCATTGCAACCCCCATCGAAAAAGATCTGGTGGAAACAACCCGTCGACCGGGTCGAGATCGTCTGGATCGGCATCGCCCTGGTGTGGTGCCTGATCATGTTCTTCTTCATGCCCTTCTGGCATGTCTACGGCGATCAGAACTACTCCGGCGAGGCCTACCGCGTACAGCCCGAGCGCTTCGCCGAGAAGGTCAACGAGTTCGTTGCCGAGCACACCGTGCGCCACGAGACCGACCGCCAGATCCCGGTCGTCAGGCCGCCGGCAGGCTCGGACATTTATCTGCTTGGCCGCCTGTGGGACTGGTACCCAATTCTCGAGCTCGAGAAGGGCGAGACCTATCGCCTGCATGTCTCTTCCACCGATTGGCAGCACGGCCTGTCGATTCAGCCGATCAACATCAATTTCCAGGTGCTGCCCGGCTACGAGATGGTGCTGCAGATCACCCCCACCGAAACCGGCGAATACGCTGTGGTGTGCAACGAGTATTGCGGAATCATGCACCACGCCATGCTGAGCAAGCTCTACGTCGTTGAAAGCGGTCGCAACCAGGGAGAACCGTCGTCATGAAACCCGAATTCAGAACCTGTCCGGACTCGGGCCTGGTCTTGCACCGCCCGGCCGAAAACCTGATCAAGGCCAATGCCATCGCCGCGGTCGTCTTTCTGGCCGTCGGTGGCCTGCTTGGCCTGCTGGTGGCGCTGACGCGCTGGCCGGCCGTGCAACTGCTCGATGCCGAGCTCTTCTACACGGTGCTGACCGGCCACGGGATCGTCACCCTGCTGGTGTGGATCCTGTTTTTCGAAATGGCACTGCTGTATTTCTGCTCGTCGGTGCTGCTGCGCTGTCGCATCGCCACACCGCGCCTGGGCTGGGTCGCTTTCGGCCTGATGACCGTCGGTGCGGCCATCACCGCCGTGGCCATTCTGCAGGGCGGCTCGAGCGTGATGTTTACCTCCTATGTGCCGATGCCGGCCGAACCGCACTTCTACCTCGGATTGATATTGTTCGCGGTGGGGGCGCTGATCGGTACCTTCATCTTCTTCGGTACGCTGGTCATTGCCAAAGACGAGAAGACCTACGAGGGCTCCATTCCGCTGGTGACCTTCGGCGCGCTGACCGCGGCAATTATTGCCGTGTTCACCATTGCCTGCGGCGCGATCATCCTGATCCCCACTTTCCTGTGGTCGATTGGCTATATCAGCGAGATCGATGCCTTGATGTACCGCCTGATCTGGTGGGGCATGGGCCACTCCTCGCAGCAGATCAACGTCGCCGCCCACGTGGCCGTGTGGTACGCCATCGCCGCGATTGTCTTTGGCGCCAAGCCGATGTCGGAGAAGGTCAGCCGCGGCGCGTTCTTCCTCTACATCCTGTTCATTTCGATTGCCTCGGCCCACCACCTGCTCGGTGACCCGGGCCTGTCGACCGAATGGAAGATCTTCAATACCTCCTATGCCATGTACCTGGCCGTACTCGCCAGCCTGGTCCACGGCCTGACCGTACCCGGCGCCATCGAGGTCGCCCAGCGCGAGAAGGGTCACGACAAAGGCCTGTTCGAGTGGCTCAGGAAAGCACCCTGGGGCAATCCGGTGTTCTCCGGCATGTTCCTGTCGCTGGTCGGCTTCGGCTTTATCGGCGGCATCTCCGGCGTGGTCATGGGCGCCGAGCAGATCAACTTCCTGATCCACAACACCATCTACGTGCCCGGTCACTTCCACGGCACGGTGGCGCTGGGTACCACGCTGGCGTTCATGGCGCTGTCGCTGTGGCTGGTGCCGGTGCTGTTCCGGCGCGAGCTGATCTGGCCGAAGCTGGCCATGTGGCAGCCGTGGCTGTTCGGTATCGGTACCGCGTTGCAGGCCTTCTTCATGATGGGCGCGGGCACGCTGGGTGTATCGCGTCGCCACTGGGACATGGCCTTTGCCGGTTCGGCCTTTGAATGGGCCTACCCGGGCATGGCCTACACCATGATGGCCCTCAATGGTGTCAGCGCCATCATGGCCGTGGCCGGCGGCGCCATCTTCGTACTGGTCATCGTCGGCACCATCCTGTTCGGCAAGAAGAAGGGCGCGGCGGAGTACTCGAGCAGCAAGCCGGCGGTCCTGACCGGTCCGGCCGAGTCGCTGACCGGCCATGGCAACATCGGTCTGGGCATCAAGGGCTTCCCGGCACCGGGGACCTTCATCCTGGCGATGTTCCTGCTGCTGGTGTTCGTCGTCTACTACTTCATCAACTACGGCTACCTGGCCTCGGTCTGGAAGTTCAGCTGATGAGCCGGCGTCCCCTCGACACCACCCAGGCCCTGCCGGCGGTTGCTCCGCCGCCGGCAGTCTCCCTGGTCGCACTGTGCACCGCGCTGTTCAAGGTGCGCATCGGCTTTGCCATCACCCTGGCGGCCTTGGGCGGCGCGGTGCTGGCCGCGGGCCAGTGGCCACCGCTGCTCGATACGCTGATCCTGTCGGTGGCGGTGCTGCTGGCCGCGTCGGGGGCCGGCGCCTACAACCACTACTATGACCGCGATATCGACGCGGTCATGGGCCGCACCCGCGGCCGTCCCTTCGTCAACGGCCTGATCAGCGCCAGAACCGCCTGGCCGGTGCTGTTTTTCGCCATGATTGCGGCTGGTTCCGGCCTGGCCGCCTGGCACTTCAACCTGGCCGCGGGGCTGTTCACCGCCGCCGGCGCGCTGACCTACGCCATCGTCTACACGATGTGGCTGAAGCGGCGCACCGACCTCAATATCGTCATAGGCGGTGCCGCCGGCAGCTGGGCCGTGCTGGCCGGCGCCGCGGCAACCGGCGAATTCGGTTCCACCGCCGTGTTGTGGCTGGCCCTGGTGCTGTTTCTCTGGACCCCATCGCATTTCTGGAGCCTGGCCATCGCCCTGGCCGACGATTACCGTCGCGCCAAGGTGCCGATGCTGCCGGTCACCCGGGGCGTGACAACCGCCGTGCGCTGGAACTGGATCAACACGCTGCTGCTGGCTGCCAGTACTGTGGCGCTGGCCGTGGTCGTGAACACGCCGCTTCTGTGGCTGGGTGCACTGGCCGGTTCGGGCTGGCTGCTGTGGACCACCTGGCAGATGGTGCGCGACCCGGTGCGCGGCAAGGCCATGACCGCCTTCAAGGCCTCGCTGATTCAACTGGGTGCGCTGCTGGCCGGCCTTTTCACCGCCTTCATGGTGCCGGGATGAACGCCTGGGCGCGCGCAATCGCGGCGGCCCTGGCGCTGTTGCTTGCCGCAACCGCCGAAGCCGACATCAATCGCGAAGCCATCGAGGTCAGCCAGGCCGCCCTGGGGCGTGAAGTGCGCGATATCGAACTGATCGATACCAACGGCGAGGCCCATCGACTGGCCGACTTCTACGGCGCCCCGCTGGTCATTTCGGTGATCTACACCGCCTGCGTGCATTCGTGCAGCGTCAGCACGCAGCACATCAACCGCGTCGTCCAGATCGCGCGCAATGCCCTGGGCGATGCCAGCTTCAACTTTCTCACCATCGGCTTCGACTACCCGGTCGACACCCCGGATGCCATGAAGCACTACGCCCGCCGGCACGGCGTGCGCGACCCGAACTGGCACTTCATGGCCAGCCGCAATCCCGATGAACTCGAACAGCTCATGGAGGATGTCGGCTTCATCTACCAGGAGTCCTCACGCGGCTACGATCACACCGTGCAGGTCACCATCATCGACCAGGAAGGCCGTGTCTACCGCCAGGTCTACGGCGAGATCTTCGATACGCCTTTGCTGGTCGAGCCGATGAAAGATCTGGTGCTGGGTCGGCCCTCGCCCGACGACGGCCTGCTGACCCGGGTAGCCAACCGCGTGCGCCTGTTCTGCACCGTCTACGACGCCCGCGGCGACCGCTACTACTTCGATTATTCCCTGTTCATGGGCATCTTCATTGGCACCGTCATTCTCGCGCTCGCGCTGGGCTGGCTGGGCGTGGAGATTGTCCACTACCGTCGCCGGAGAACGGTATGACTACCCCGCAAGCACACGCGCTGCCAGGATCGGCCAGGCGCCTCCTGGCAAGGCTGGAAATGCCGTTGTCGCGGGCCTTCGACGGCGTGCACAATCCCATGCATCACCTCGGTGCGCTGACCATCTTCTTTTTCTACGTCGCCCTGGTCACCGGCATCTACCTGTTCATCTTCTACCGCACCAGCCTGGAAGGGGCCTGGGAATCGGTGGAATATCTCACGCACGAGCAATGGTATGCCGGCGGCATCCTGCGCAGCCTGCACCGCTATGCTTCAGACGCCGCGGTGATCACTCTGGGTCTGCATATCGTTCGCGAGATGATACGCAGCCGCCACAAGGGCCCACGCTGGTTCTCCTGGCTGACCGGTGTGCCGTTGATCTGGATCGTGCTGTGGTTCGGCATTTCCGGCTACTGGATGGTGTGGGACGAGCTGGCCCAGTACGTGGCCGTGGGTAGCGCGCGGCTGATGGACTGGCTGCCGATCTTCACCGACCCGATGAGCCGCAACTTCATCAGCAATGAGGCGGTCAGCAGTCGCCTGTTCACGCTGATCGCCTTTATCCACTTGGTCGGCCTGCCCATCATCGCGGTGCTGGCGATCTGGTTCCACCTGCTCAGGGTTCGTCGCCCGCGCATCAACCCGACGCGCAAGCTGATGCTGGGCAGCCTGGTCGCACTACTGGTGCTGTCGGTGCTGGTGCCGGTCTACAGCCACCCGCCGGCCGATCTCGACCGCGTCCCGCTGTCGCTGGACATCGACTGGTTCTACCTGGCCATCTTCCCGCTGATGTCTCTGACCTCCGAGGGCTTCGTGTGGCTGGTCGCCGGTGGCGGCACCCTGGTGCTGGCCGCCCTGCCGTGGCTGCCGCCGGCCAAGAAGCCGCCTGTCGCCGAAGTGCACCTGCCCGACTGTACCGGCTGCGGTTTCTGTGCCGAGGACTGCCCCTACGGCGCCATCGACATGGTCGAGCGCAGCGACGAGCGCAATTTCAAACTCGAGGCCAAGGTCAATCCCGACCTGTGCGTGTCCTGCGGGATCTGCACGGGATCTTGCCCGTCCTCCTCGCCGTTTCGCCAGCGCCGACCGCTGACCACCGGCATCGAGATGCCGCACTTCACCATGGAAGATTTCCGGCTGCAGATCGATGTGGCGGCAGACAAGGCGCGCGGAGCGGTGCTGGTGTTCGGCTGCGACCACGGCCCGCGGGTCGAACGCGTGGCCGGTCCGAAGACCCATACCGTCAGCTTGCCCTGCGTGGGTATGATTCCGCCCGCGGGCATCGACTACGCCATGCGTTCGACGGGCTATTCCGGGGTGGCGATTGCCGGCTGCGAGGGCTGCGACTGTCACCACCGCCTCGGCGATGATTTCACCCGCCAGCGCATCGAACGCGAACGCCAGCCCGGCCTGCGCAAACGGGTGCCGCGCGAACGTCTTTTGACGGTATGGATGAAGACAGGTGACGAAACCCGGCTGGATCAGAAACTGACCGAATTCGGTAAACACCTGGCCGACCTTTCCGGCGAAGAAGAGCAAACCGACCCGCAGGAGTCGGGCCGGCGCGAGGAAGTGCAATGAGGCGCCTGGCACGTCATGTCGGCCAGTTGGCGGCCTGGACCCTGTTCCTGGTCGTGATTGCCGCTTTCGCCATGGGCCCTGCCTTCTCGCCCGTGCCTGAAGGCTACGGCGAACTGAAGATCAGCATGGCCCACCTGGCCGAACGCGTCGAGCCCTGCCGCCCCCTGACCGAGGAAGAACAGACCGATCTGCCGCCCACGCGGCGTGTCACCGAAGTCTGCCCGCGCGGGCGCGTTCCGACCCTGGTGCGGGTGCGCCTGGACGGTGAGCTGATCATCGACCGGCGCGTCAAGGCCGCCGGATGGCAGGAAGACGGACGCGCCTACCTGCTCGAATTCGAGCCGCTGCCGGCCGGACATTACGAACTGGAACTGGCCCTGCGCGACAGCCCGCGCGAGGAGGGCTATGACATGCAGCGCCAATTCAAACTGGCACTGGAACCGGGCCACTCGGCCCTGCTGGAGATCGGCGACGGTGACGTCGCCCTGCGTCTTCCGCAATAGCGATGAGGCCCTGGTACAAGGAGAACATCATGCAACAGCAATCCTGGCAACTGACCGTACCCGACGACTTCCGCAAGCCCCTGGCCAATGCCTGGATGCAGGCGGCGGTGATCGCGCTGTTGCTCTCTGGCGTGTTCGTCATCCTCATCGTGGCCTCGCGCACGCCGGGCGTGTCCACGCTGTTTCCCTATGAAAACTTTTTCCACCTGGCTATCGTCGCCCACGTCGATTTCTCGGTGCTGGTGTGGTTCGGCGCCTTCAGCGCGATTCTTTGGACGCTGGCCAGCCGGCCGGTGGCGGCCATCACCGGGTGGGGTTCGCTGGTCGTGATGGCGGTCGGTTCGCTTCTGATCGCCATCGCCCCGTTCCAGCAAGGCCAGGCCATCATGAGCAACTACGTACCGGTGCTCGACAATGCCCTGTTTCTCGGTGGCCTGGCCATCTTTGGTCTGGGCCTGCTGATCAGCGCCATGCGTTCGATGGTCAACCCGTTGGCCGCATCCGGCCAGCCGGCCGAGGAGGGCGTGATGCGCTTTGGCGTGCACACCGGGGTGATCGCGCTGGTGCTGTCGTTCGGTGCGCTGATCTGGTCGTTCCTGGCCATGCCCGAATACCTGTTCGGCCCGCAGTACTACGAGGTGCTGTTCTGGGGCGGTGGCCACATTCTTCAGTTTGCCTGGGTGCAGTTCATGCTGGTGGCCTGGCTGTGGCTGGCCTCCAGCTCGGGCATCCGCATCCCCCTGAGTCCGCGCCTGGTCATGGCCTTCCTGCTCGCGGGCGTGATCCCGGCCTTTTTGGCCATCTGGGGCTACCTGTACTTTGATGTCGGCAGTCCCGGCCACCGCACCTTTTTCGTCTGGCTGATGGCCGCCGGCGGCGGACTGGCGTCCGGACCGATCGGGCTGGCGTTGCTGATCGGCTGGTGGAAGAGCGACCGGGCGAAGAATATGACCGAAAGTGCGCTGCGCGCCGGGCTGGTCTTTTCCATCGCCCTGTTCGGTTTTGGCGGCGCGCTGGGCTTTCTGATTACCGACTCCAACACCATGGTGCCGGCCCACTACCACGGCTGCATCGTCGCCATCACCCTGACCTTCATGATGCTGGCGCTCTACCTGCTGCCCAAATTCGGATTTCGGCCGGCCAGCCTGAAGATGATGCTGGCCCTGCCCTGGATATACGGGACGGGTCAGTTTCTGCATGTCATCGGGCTGGCGTTTTCCGGCGGTCACGGCGTTCAGCGCAAGACCGCGGGTGCCGACCAGATGCTCGAGACCATCGCCCAGCTTGGCGGCATGATCGTCATGGGGATCGGCGGCCTTGTCGCCATCATTGGCGGCGTGCTGTTCCTGGTCGCCTACGGCCAGGCCGTGCTCACCCGCCGCCGTCCCGTTCTGGCCGGCGCGACCTGATTCACTATCCTGACAACGCATGTTTCTCGGTCATGGTCCGGATTGGGATCATTCGACCGCAGATGAACGCAGATGGACGAGGAGTTTATGTATTACGGAAAAAACGGCTCGGAAGTTCCGAGCGTCTGCTCATTAGTGAGCACATTTCTATCCGCGTTTATCCGCGTTCATCTGCGGTTATTTCAAGCCCCGATGGAACAATGGCCAAAGCATGCAAATGATCCGGTTCACTTTTGCGGAGAAATAACGACATGATGGAAATTCTGCTTTTCGGACTGGTCGTGGTGGTGGTGTACTTCATCAGCCACCACGCCGTCATGGCCATCGAGCGCCGCCACGGCAAGCCGCTGGGTGGCTGGCGCTCGGCCTGGTTCTTTCTGATCTTTCTCGGGCTGGTGATCGCAGCCCAGTTGATCATGCGCGCGCTGACCGGAGGCTGAAAGACATGATTCATGACCTGGAACGATTCTTGAGATGTGCCGCCATGCTCGAGGCTGACGCGGCCGCCGGCTACGACCAGCTGGCGCAGAAGATGGACGAGCTCGGCGATGAGGAGGTCACCGCCCTGTTCGCGAAGTTCGGCGAGTTCTCGCGCTTGCACCACAAGGAAGTGCGCGAGATTCAGGAGCGTGAACTGGGCAAGGTTTTCGAGGACGATCTTGACGATGTCACCTGGCCAGACCGGTGGAGCCCGGAGAATCCACTGGCCCACGCCGAACTCGACGGTATCACACCGAAAAAGGCCATCGAGACTGCCCTGGAAACCGAGCGCCGTGCCTGCGACTTCTATTCCATGATCGCCGGAGAAACCCGCTCGGAACGTGTCCAGGAACTGGCCCAGGAGTTCTCGGAAGAGGAAGCCGAGCATGTCGAGCACCTTGAAAGGTGGCTCGGGAAGCTCTGAAGAACTACTGCGCGTGCGCCTGACGGCGTCCGGCGGTGCTCAAAATCCTCATGTATTTCACATATACACGCGCGACGGCTCCGACCCGGCGCTGCGGTTTCTGCGCTCCGGCGGCCACCGTCAGGCGCCCGCTCGCTACGTTCTTCAGAGCTTCCCCCAAGACGAAAGCTTGCGCGAAATCAAAAATGCATTCGGGAAACTTCTTTATACTGAACGCATCCAAGTAAAGGACCGCGTTGGCGGCCCTATAACCAACAAGACGATACAATCGAACTGCAATCCAAACCGAGGAAACGGAAATGCGCCTTATTTTCAATGCCCTGTGTGTCGCCGCCCTGGCCGTGGCGGTTCAGCCGGTCTCCGCCGCCGATGTCGAAGCCGGCGAGACCAAGTTCAAGCAACTCTGTGCCACCTGTCACGGTGATTCCGGCAAGGGTGACGGCC
Source organism: Wenzhouxiangella sp. AB-CW3 (assembly GCF_014725735.1). Classification (NCBI taxonomy): domain Bacteria; kingdom Pseudomonadati; phylum Pseudomonadota; class Gammaproteobacteria; order Chromatiales; family Wenzhouxiangellaceae; genus Wenzhouxiangella; species Wenzhouxiangella sp. AB-CW3. Next base: position 3,719,422 of record NZ_CP061368.1, on the reverse strand, counting down.
CGGCCGGCCGTGCCTTGCGTCCGGCACCGCCTGACATGTCGGACCCGGCCTGGCAGGAGGAAACCACCGACGATCATATTCGCCTGGTGACCGAAAAGGGTGGACCGGCTGCCGGTCTGGCACCGACGATGACCGCATTTGGTCACACCCTGGATGATGACGACCTCGACAACGTCGTTGCCTTCATCCGCAGCCTGGCCGATTGAGCCAGTCATGACCACCCGCCGCCGGCTGCTGATTCCGTTTCTGCTGCTGGTCATGGCGGGTTCGCTGCTGGCCGGAATCTGGCTCAGCCAGCAACCGACAGGGCGCACTGCCTGGGGCAGTGCGCCGCCCGAGGTGCAGGCCGTGATGTGGCCGGAGCCGCGTTCACTGGCCGAGTTCCAGCTTCATACCCAGCACGGACGGCCCTTTGGTCGCGACCAGTTCAAGGGGTACTGGAGTTTTGTCTTCTACGGCTACATGGCCTGTCCCGATGTCTGCCCGATGAGCCTCCATGCATTGCGCGGCATGCATGATTTTCTCGAAGCACAGGGAGCCGCTGACAACCTCCAGGTACTGTTTGTCTCGCTCGACCCGGACAATGACAGTCCCGCGGAAATGCAGGAATACCTGGACTGGTACCACGAGGACTTCATCGGGCTGCACGGCGAACTCGAGCAGATCGATCGCCTGGCTGCTCCCATGGCGATCAAGTATGCCGAGCATGTCGACGAGACAGGCTATCGCAGCATCGACCATACCTCGTCGGTGATGATCGTCGATCCACGCGGTCGCGTGGTCGGGGCGTTGTCACCGCCACTGGAACCGCAACGCATGGCCGAACAATTTCAGAGGCTGCGCGGCCACTTCGAACGAAACCGGATCTGAAACATGCCGCCTGAAGTACTGCTGAACCTGGCTGCCCGTCGCATGCCGCCGCCTGAACGGGTGGGGTTGCCGCTGAGACTGGTGCCAACGGCACTGGAGCATCGAGTTGTTTCCGGGCTGCTCAATCGTGTGCTGGCCGAGCAGGCCGCAGAGGGAGAGTTCGATTTCCTGCAGGGGCGCTACCTGGCCGTGGAAGTCAGCGACATGCAGTTGCGTCGCGTGTTCACCGTCAACGATGGACGCTTGCTCGCGGCATCACGTCGACAGGCCGCCGACGCCACCATTCGCGGCCGCGCCGTGGAATTCCTGCTGTTGGCCGCCCGCCTGGAAGACCCCGACACGCTGTTCTTCCAGCGCCGCCTGGAAGTCACCGGCGATACCGCCCTGGGGCTGACCGTTCGCAATCACCTCGACCGCCTGCCGCTGGAAGCCATACCTTTGCCAGCGCGCATCCTGCTCAACCGAGTGGCGCGATTCGGAAAGCGGGTACGACAGGTGAAAGGCTAAAGGCCAAGAACGGCTTGGCCCCAATATTTCCTTTCACCTTTCACTTTTCACCTCTCACCTTTCACCTCACGCCACACCCGTCAAGCGCCCGGACCGATAGTCCGCAATCGCCTGCTCGATCTCCTCGCGCGTATTCATCACGAACGGGCCGTACTGGGCCACCGGCTCGCCGATCGGCTTGCCGGCCAGCAGCAGGGCGCCCGCGCCGTCTGAGCCGGCATGGAACACGACCCGGTCTCCATCGCTCAGCACTCCGGTGGAGCGATGCGGCAGGGTGCGTCCGCCGATGCTGGCCTCGCCGTCGTAGAGGTAGACGAACACGTTGTGCCCGGCACTCACCGGGATCTCGACCTCGCGGTTGGCATCCAGGCGCAGGTCGACGTAGAGGGGGTCGGTGCTCAAGGGTTGGTCTGCGGAGTTGACCGGCCCGGTCGCCGACTGGTCGTTGAGGTGCAGCGTGCCGGCAATGACCCGTGCCGACCCGCCTTCGAAGTCCAGCCTGGCAATATCGGAGGCCGGGATGTCGCGGTAGTCGGCCGGCTTCATCTTCTCGCTGGACGGCAGGTTGATCCAGAGCTGGAAGCCGCGCATGCGCCCCTCGTTCTGTTTCGGCATTTCCGAGTGGATCACGCCGCGGCCGGCGGTCATCCACTGCACCGAACCCGGGCCCAGGTCGCCGGTGTTGCCCAGATGGTCCTTGTGCTCCATGCGCCCGTCGAGCATGTAGGTCACCGTCTCGAAACCGCGGTGCGGATGCGGCGGGAAGCCGGCGATGTAGTCGTCGGGGTTGTCGGAGTAGAACTCGTCGAGCATCAGGAACGGATCGAGCCGCGCATGCGGGTTCGAGCCCAGGCTGCGCCGGAGCTTGACCCCGGCGCCATCTGAGGTCGCGATCGACTCGATGATTCGGGTCAGCTTGCGTGCACTCATGGCTGTTGCTCCTTACGCCGCGTCGCGGGCCGATTCGATGACATGATCGATTTGACCGCGCGCCTTGAGCAGAGATTCTTCACGCGCCTCGTCCCCAAGGGCCAGGCCCTCGGCATAGACAAAGCGTATGTCCCTGATGCCCAGCATGCCAAAGAACGACACGATCAGCGGAGACTGGGTGTCGGCCGACGTACCTGCGTACTCGCCACCGCGGGCACAGAGCACGTGTAGCGGCTTGTCATCGATCAGACCTTCAGGGCCGTTTTCGGTATAACGGAAGGTCACGCCCGCCCGCGCCACGTAATCCATCCACGCCTTGAAGGTCGACGGCACGGTAAAGTTGTACATGGGCAAGCCGATAACCACTTCGTCGGCCTGCTTGAGTTCGGCAATCAGGGCGTCGGAGACCGCCACCGCTGCCTGCTGTGACGGGCTGCGCTCGGCCGCATCGGCAAGAAACCCACCAAAGGCCTCAGCGCTGAGGTGCGGCACCGGATCGGATGCCAGATCACGGCACATCACCCGGCCGTCCGGATGATTCGCCTTCCACAATTCGACGAAGTCATCAGCCAGCTTGCTCGACTGACCCGACCCGTTGAACAGACTTGATTTGATGACCAGCAAAGTTCGCATTCTATTGCCTCCAGTTAGTATGTTCGGTTTGTCATGTCACCAGGCCGGCTTTGTTGCCGGCTGATGGAGTTCCCGGATCGGCGCTTTGCGCTGTCGGTTTCAGGGCTCAGGTTTCGATCTATCCATTCACCCTTTCTTTCACCTTTCACCTTTCACTTTTTACCTTTCACCGCCACAATACATTTGCCTGGATCGAACAAAAAGCGCAAAATATAGCCTCAACCATTCGATTAGATCGAATCATGAGCGATCCCCGGATCAGTCTGGAGCAATGGCGGGCGCTGGTGGCGGTCGTCGAGGAAGGTGGCTACGCGCGCGCCGCCGAGGCCTTGCACAAGTCGCAGTCCACCGTCAGCTATGCCGTGCATCGCATCGAGGAGCTGCTGGAGTTGAAGGTGCTGGAAGTACAGGGCCGACGCTCGGTTCTCACGCCGGCCGGCCAGGTGCTTTACCGGCGCGGCCGGGCGCTGGTTGACGAGGCGGCCCGCTTGGAGCGCGCCGCAGCAAAGCTTGCCGAAGGCTGGGAGGCGGAGCTGCGGATTGCCGCCGAGATCATTTTCCCCACCTGGCTGTTGCTCGAATGCCTGGGCCAGATCTCGGCCGAACAGCCGCAGATGCGCGTACAGTTGCATGAGTCAGTGCTCGGTGGCACCACCGAGCTGCTTACCCAGGGTCGGGTCGACCTGGCGATTACCTCGACGATTCCCGGTGGCTTTGTGGGTGACGCCCTGATGCAGGTTCGGTTCGTTGCGGCTGCCGCCCCGACGCATCCACTGCACCGGCTGGGCCGACCCGTGACCAGTGACGATCTGCGCCAGCACCGACACCTGGTGGTGCGGGATTCCGGTGCCCAGCCGGCCCAGTCGGCCGCGCTGCAGGTGACCGAACAGCGCTGGACGGTGACCTCCAAGGCCACCTCCATTCGGGCAGCGTGCATGGGCCTGGGATTTGCCTGGTATGCCGAGGACATCATCCGCCGGGAGCTTGATTCCGGCGCACTCAAACCCCTTCCGCTAGTCGAAGGTGCAGAGCGCTGGGCCGCGCTGTATCTGGTCCTGGCCGATGCATCGTTTGCCGGCCCAGGTGCCAGACGTCTTGCCGACTTGCTCAGACGGGCCGTGGGGGGGCATCCTCCAGCCGCTGAGGCGCCCTGAATCGGCCGGGACACGCCTGGCTTGCAGTACACTGTTCATTCAGTCATCGAGGGCCGTCCATGGCAGCACAGCGCAAGACGCAGCAGTCCGCTTGGTGGTCCCCCCGGGATGTCTCCGGGGGCCAAAGCCTGCAATTCTCGCTGGGGCCGCTGGCCATGATGCTGGGTCATGGCGAGGACGAGTGGTCGCTGAAGATCGAATCATCCGAGGAGTCGGCCGACGATGGCGACAATACCCGGGTACGCGTCAGAAAAGGCCTGCCCGATGAGGCCGACGAACGTTTCGTTCACGCCGGTCAATCCGACCAGGTCGTGCTGAGCCCGCGACTGGCTGATCGTCCGGTCGTCATCCGGCCGCGCCAGCCCGTCTACCTGTTGGCCGGCCAGCAGATCACCCTCTACCTGTCGACCCCGATCTGGTTGCGCGTGGAAGTCTCCGACCCGCCCGTGCTGCTCAAGGAGTTTCCGGTCCTGCGCATGTCCGACACCTGGTTTGGACCTTCGACACGCGAGGGAGAGCTGTGCTACGCCGGACGCACCCAGGCGCGCCACAATCTGGCCGAACTGCCGCAGCGTCCCCACCGGGCGATCACGCCGATGACCATTCACAACGAATCCGCCCAGCCGGTGCCATTGGAGAAGATCAGCCTGCCGGTGCCGATGCTTTCCTTGTACGGCGCCGGGGACGGCAGCCTGTGGACCCAGCGCGTCACCCTGACCCTTGAGGACCAGGCCGAGCAGGCGCGCGTCAAGGTCGACTCCAACCTGCCCGAGGTGCAACGCAAGCTCGATCGGCTGGCCGGCCCCCGTATCGAAGGGGGTCGATCGGGCATGACGCGGGCTCTGAACCTGTTGTTGGGGAACTGACATGCTCGATACGCTATCCGGACTGATCGAATTCGAAGGGCTGCTGACCTTCGGCCGCGCCGTCATCCTGGTGGCGCTGGGCCTGCTGCTGGCCTCGCTGTCGGCCCGGCTGACCGCGCGTGCGCTACGTGCGCGGCTGACACCACAACTGCTGCAACTGGCCCGGCGGGGCATTTTTTATGGTCTGCTTGGCGTGTTCGTGGCCGCCGCCCTGGCCGAACTGGGATTCAGCATCGGCGTGATCATGGGCGCAGCCGGCGTGCTGACCGTGGCGCTGGGCTTTGCCTCGCAGACCACGGCCTCGAACCTGATCAGCGGGCTGTTTTTGATCGGCGAGCGCAGTTTCGAGATCGGCGACATCATTCGGGTGGGCGAGACCACCGGTGAGGTGCTGTCGATCGACGCCCTGTCGGTCAAGCTCAGAACCTTCGACAATCTTTATGTGCGCATTCCCAATGAAACCCTGATCAAAAGCGAGGTGACCACGCTCAGCCGCTTTCCCATCCGACGTCACGACCTGATGCTGGGCGTGGCTTACAAGGAAGACATCGACCACGTACGCGAAGTGCTCATGGGCGTGGCCGAGGCCAATCCACTTTGCCTGGACGAGCCGGCACCGCTGTTCATTTTTACCGGCTTCGGCGACTCGGCGCTGGAGATCCAGTTTTCGGTGTGGGCCAAGCGTGAAAATTTCCTGGCATTGAGGAACGGTATTGCCGCCGAGATCAAGGTGGCTTTCGATGCTGCCGGCATCGAAATTCCGTTCCCGCACCGATCGATCTACACCGGCGAGGTCAGCAAGCCCTTCCCGATCCGGCTGGTTGACGATGGCGGCGACAGCGCCAAGGTTCAGAGAGAGGCCCCTGCTGAAAGCGACGCATCATCCAAGGAGGACTGAATGGCCAAAACCGAATCCACCATGCTGCCGCTGGGCACCCCGGCGCCCGACTTCAGGCTTCCCGATACCGTCAGCGGCAAGGATTTTTCGCTCGACGATGCCGCCGGCGAGAAGGGCACGCTGGTGATGTTCATCTGCAATCACTGTCCCTTCGTCAAGCACGTGCTCGACGAGCTGGCCCGGCTGGGTCGGGATTATCCAGACCGCGGCATCGGCGTGGTCGCGATCAGTTCCAACGATGTCACCGGCTACCCGCAGGACCGGCCCGAACGGATGGCCGAGCTTGCCCAGGCTAAGGGTTTCTCCTTTCCCTATCTTTATGACGAATCCCAGAACACGGCGCGCGCCTATGATGCCGCCTGCACGCCCGACTTCTTCGTCTTCGATGCCGACCGCAAACTTGTCTACCGCGGCCAGCTCGACGACTCGCGCCCCGGCAACGGCATCGAGGTCACCGGCAAGGACCTGCGCGCCGCCCTCGATGCACTGATCGAGGGCCAGCCGGTGGCGAAGGAGCAGAAGCCCTCGATCGGGTGCAATATCAAGTGGAAGGGATGAAGGAAGGTTTCGGGTTTCAGGGTTCAGGTTTCAGGGCGGGCTTCGATTGATAGCCTTGGAACACCACGGCTTGGCGACACCTCCTCTGTCTCTGCATAATCCGCTGCCCTGTAGCGAAGCCACCCCTGAACCCTGAAACCTGAACGCTGAACCCTTCCTTCCCCAATGCTTCCCATCGACGACGCCCTCCCCGACCTGCTGGCGGCGCTAGAAACCCACCCGACTGTTCTGCTGACCGCGCCACCCGGGGCCGGCAAGACCACGCGGGTGCCGCCGGCCTTGCTCGGAACCGACTGGCTGGACGGGCGCCGGATTGTAATGCTGGAGCCGCGCCGTCTTGCCGCGCGCTCTGCCGCACGCTTCATGGCCGGCGAAATGGGCGAGACCGTGGGGCGGACGGTAGGCTATCGCACGCGACTGGACACGAAGGTTTCGAAGGCCACCCGCATCGAGGTGGTCACCGAGGGCATTCTCACACGCATGATCCAGTCCGATCCGGAACTGGCCGACTATGCCTGCGTGATATTCGACGAGTTTCATGAACGCTCGCTCCGTGCCGACCTGGGGCTGGCACTGGTGCGCGAATCGCAGCAGGCGCTCAGGGCCGATCTGCGCGTGCTGGTGATGTCGGCCACGCTGGCGGTCGAACCGCTCAAAGCCCTGCTCGATGATCCGCCGTTGATCGTCAGCGAAGGTAGAAGCTTTCCGGTCGACGTGCACTACCGCCCCTGCCCACGCGAAAAACAGCTCCCCGCCCACGTCGCGGCAAGCATTCGACATGCTCTGGACAATGACGGCGGTTCGCTGCTGGTCTTCCTGCCGGGCATGGGCGAGATCCGCCGGGTGGCCGATTTACTGGACGGTCAGCTCCCCGCCAACGTGACGGTCTGTCCCCTGCACGGCAACCTGAAACCGGCCGAGCAGGATGCCGCCATCGCACCGGCGCCGGACGGCGTGCGCAAGGTTGTGCTGGCCACGGCCATCGCCGAGTCCAGCCTGACCATCGAGGGCATAAGGGTGGTCATCGACGCCGGCCTGCAACGACGCTCGCGCTTCGATGCCAACAGCGGCATGTCGCGGCTGGTCACCGAATCGGTTTCGCGCGCATCCAGCGCGCAGCGCGCAGGCCGGGCCGGGCGTCTGGAGCCGGGGGTGTGCTACCGGCTGTGGAGCGAGTCGCAACAGACCGCCCTGCGGTCGCATACGCCGGCCGAGATCCTGGATGCCGACCTGGCCCCGATGGTGCTGGAGTTGGCGCATTGGGGCATTGACAATCCCGGCGAACTCACCTGGCTGGATGCACCGCCGCAGGCCCACTGGCAACAGGCGGTCGGACTGCTGCGCTGGCTTGACGCGCTGGACGAGTCAGGACGCATCACCACCCATGGCCGCGCCATGCTGGAGCTGGGTCTGCATCCACGCCTGGCGCATATGGTCATTCGCGGTCGCGAACGCAATGCCGGCGGTCTGACCGCGGAACTGGCTGCGCTGCTGTCCGATCGCGACCTGCTGGGCCCCGGCGCCGGGGCCGACATGGGTTTGCGGCTCAATGCCCTGCGTGGCGGAAACCCGCGCGTTGCGCGCGGACGACTGGCCCAGGCTCGCAAACTCGCCGCGCAGATTGCGGGCAAACGGAATGGTCGAAACGAATCACTGGATGCCGGCTGTCTGTTGGCGCTGGCCTTTCCCGACCGAATCGCGTGTTCCCGGGGCGGGCGCGGCCGTTACCGGCTCAGCAATGGTCGTGGCGCGTTCCTGTTCGAAGACGATCCGCTGGCCGGCGAAGACTGGCTGGTCGCCGCGGAGGTCGACGGTCAGGCGCGCGAGTCACGCATCTTTCTTGCCGCCGCAGTCGATCCGACCGTACTGGAATCCGACCTGGCCGATCACATCACCAACGAGACATCGGCCGACTGGGACGAGCGACGCGGCACCGTCATTGCCAGGCGGGAAAGAAAACTGGGTGCGCTGGTGCTTGAGAGCAAAGAGCTGGAGCGACCCGACGCGGCCACCATCGAGGCCGGCCTGCTCGCCGCAGTGTGGCGAAAAGGGCTGGACGCCCTGCCATGGACCGATACGGCCCGCCAGTGGCAGGCCCGCGTGCAGTTACTGCACGGGCAGTGGCCGGAACGCTGGCCGGATGTCGATGACAATGCGCTGCTGGAAAGCATCGATGACTGGCTCCGACCCTTTCTCGCCGGCCTGGCGCACTGGCGCGAGCTCGAACAGATCGACCTGTTCAACACGCTCAATGCCCTGCTCGATTACGATCAGCAGCGCGAGCTGACCCGACTGGTACCCACTCACCTGGAAATTCCCACCGGCCGCCGGGTGCGACTGGACTACACCGCCGAAGGCGGCCCCGTGCTGGCGACCAAGCTGCAGAGCGTGTTCGGCTGGACGGAGTCCCCCAAGCTGGCCGATGGCCGGGTGCCGGTGGTGTTGCACCTGCTCTCGCCGGCGCAGCGGCCGCTGGCTGTCACGGCCGATCTGGCCAGTTTCTGGACCAATGCCTACCCCGATGTGCGCAAGGACATGCGCGGTCGCTACCCCAAGCATCCATGGCCGGAAGATCCGTTGCGCGCCCGCCCCCGGGAGGGCGTGGGTCAAGCCTGACGGCGTGACTGCCCCGGGATGAACAGGAGCAGGCCGGTCAGCATCAGCAGGGCCAGCGACCAGCAGCTCGCCGCCACGGACGGCGCCAGGGTGTCCTGCGGGGCGGCCAGCCGGAGTATCGCCGCGGCGGACATCAGTGCCGTCAGCAGCAGGCTGGCCGGCCAGAATGTCTGGACCGACACTTTCAACAGCAGCAGGCGGGTGCGCAGCATGATGATCGAGGTCAGCGTACCCAGCGCCCCGACCGTAATGGCGTGGACGGCAGCGTTCTCGCCAGGGCCGGCCCACTGCAGCGCCGCCAGTCCCATCATCCCCAAACCAATGCCCAGCCAGGCGTAACCCACGCCAAGACAGTAGAGGTCCGCCCGTCCAGGGCAAGCCCACAATCGCCAGCGACCCAGCCGGACCACTGCCAGCGTCGCGGCAGTGAGCAGCAGCACACCACGAAGCGGATCCAGCGCGGGCAACGCCGAGGCCGGCATGGCCGCGGCCAGGAGAATGATCAGGGCGCCTTCGATGCGCGGTTGCACCCGGGCCTCGAGATGCCCTCCGGCCTGTTCGATGGCGCCGGCCGCGGCCGGGGCGATCAGGCGCCCGCCGAAAAACAGCATCAACAGCGCAAACATCAGCACCGCCATCCGGATCACGACCCAGGCAGCCACGGTGGATTCGGCCGTCAGGGCCAGCTGGAGCACGATGGCGGCGGTGCAGATGGCCAGCAGCAGCGGGCCGATGATGCGGTTGCGCCATTTTTTCGCCGCTTTCATGAACCGGGGTGCCGCAACAGTGGCCACGGCCAGTGCAAACCCGGTATTGAGCGCCAGCGACAGCAGGCTGCCGGGCCACCACAGGAAGCTGATGCGCGCCGACAGCCACAACACGGCCAGCATCACCAGCCCCCGGGCTGACAGACGATTGATCAGAAATCCTGCCACCACGGCCAGCGCATAGCCAAAAAACAGTTCATGGGCGTGACCGGCGGGAAATGCCAGCCCGGGGGGCGAAGAATGCCCGTCCATGCCCATGAGCGACAGCGGTATGCTCAGTGCGCCGTAAGCGGCTGCCAGTGGAAACAGCAGCCGTTCGGTCGTCGGGCGTTTTGATCGGGCCCCGGCGCTCATGCAGTACGAGGCCGGCCACGGCGCAGGATCAGACGCGCATGTCGCGTACGCGCTGCTGGGCGCGCCGGAAGCGGTCCTCGATCTCCTGGTTGTCGAAACGCGGCATGGCCTGATCCGGCTCGGGATCCTTCAGCACATAGCGGGTGCCGCAATAGCTGCAACGGGCTTCGCCGCTGCGATGGATGGGCAGGTAGACGCGCGGGTGGGCATTCCACAGTTTCATCTCCGCTGTCGGGCACGACAGCGGAAGGTCTTCCCAGCAAACTTCGAGTACCGCCTCGGAGCATGCGGCTTCCTGCGCTTCCTGCTTGCGTTTGGCAACCATGGCCGTGAACCTCCGACAGAGAAACTGATATTGATTGCCCATGGTAACCCGGGCCCGTGCTGCCAAAGGTTTTCAACGTTCCGGGTCATGCCCGCGATTCCTCGACATTCCAGTGGGATCATCATAACATGCACAACATATGCATTTATTGTTGGGAGGATAATACCCGTCATGTCCGCGCCAGCCACCGATGATCTGTCAAACCGGCTGATTCACCTGCTGGGTGCCGATGCCGTGATGGGCGCCGACGACGATATCGAACGCTATGTCCACGAGCCCAGGGGTCGCTACCGGGGGCAGCCGCTTGCGGTGGTGCGCCCGGGCAGCACTCAGGAAGTGGCCGCCGTTGTAGCCCTGTGTCGGGATGCCGGTGTGGCGATCGTGCCCCAGGGCGGCAATACCGGACTGGTCGGGGGTGCTGCGGCCGGGCTCGGGCGTCGTGAGCTGATCGTCTCGCTGGAACGCATGCGGGCCGTTCGCGAGCTCGACCCCGAGGGCGCCACGATGGTGGTGGAGGCCGGTTGTCCGCTGGCCCGCGTGCGCGAGGCTGCCGCCGGTGCCGGTCTCATGTTTCCGCTTCACCTGGCCTCGTCCGGCACGGCCACCATCGGAGGCAATATCGCCACCAACGCCGGCGGCCACATGACGGTTCGCTACGGCAATACCCGCCGCCAGGTGCTGGGGCTGGAAGTCGTGCTGGCCGATGGCAGCATATACAACGGTCTGACGGCATTGCGCAAGGACAACAGTGGCTATGATCTCAACCAGCTGTTCATCGGTTCGGAGGGCACCCTGGGCATTGTGACGGCCGCGTCGCTGGCACTCGTCCCCGCCCCGCGACAAAGCCTCACCACCCTGGTCGGACTGGCCGAACTGACAGATGCCCTGGCCCTGCTGCGCCTGCTGCGCAATCGCCTGGGCGAAACCCTGTCGGCTTTCGAGCTGATGCCGAGGCTGGCCATGGACTACGTGCTGGCCGACCTGCCCGATGTGCATGATCCTTTCGGTCAGCCCCATGCCTGGTACGTGTTTGCCCAGGCCGACAGCGCCGTGGCCGGAGACTGGCTGCGCGAGGCCTGCCTGGCGGCGCTGGAGCTGGCCGACCTGGAGGGGCTGACGCGTGATGTCATCGTGGCTGGCGGCGATGCCCAGGCCGAACGGCTCTGGCAGCTGCGCGATGCCGTTCCCAGGGCCCAGAAGCGTGGCGGCGTGAGCCTCAAGCACGACATCTCAGTGCCGGTGGCCGCCATTCCCGCCTTTATCGAGCAGGCCACGGCTGCCCTGGCCGAGGCGGTGCCCGGCATCCGGCCGTGTGTGTTCGGTCACGTCGGTGACGGCAACCTGCATTTCAATCTCAGTCAGCCCGAACACATGGGGGCGGACGCGTTTCGGGCCACCGAGCCGGAGTGCAACCGCATCGTGTTCGACCTGGTGCAGAAGCACCATGGATCGATCGCCGCCGAGCATGGCATCGGCCGACTCCGGCGTGACGAACTGGCCCGGCGCGCCGACCCCGTCAAACTGAAACTTCTTGGCCGGCTCAAGCAGTGTCTTGACCCGGATGCCCTGTTCAACCCGGGAAAGGTAGTGGATCAACACCATGACTCGTGACGTCCCTTCGAGTGTTGTTGTCATTGGCGCCGGCGTGGTCGGTGCGACCACCGCGTTGGCACTGGCCGAGCGCGGCGTCGAGGTCACCCTGGTCGATCGCCATCGCCTGGCCGCCGCCGACACCAGTCATGCCAACGGCGGAGGTGTCACCCCGGCTCATGCCGAGCCCTGGAATGCGCCGGGTTTGCTGGGCAAACTGGTGCGCAACCTCGGCCGCGCCGATGCACCCTACCGCCTGGCACCCACGGCGCTGCCCGGCATGGGTCTGTGGGGGTTGCGTTTTCTGGCCAACATGCGCCGCGAACGCTTTGTCCACAATGCGCGTTGCAACATCCGCCTGGGGCTGTATTCGCTGGAGTGCCTGCGCCAGTGGCGGGAACGCTACGACCTGGCCTACGACCAGACCCTGTCGGGTTCGATGCAGGTGTATTTCTCGCGCGAGATCCTGGCCGAGGCGGTGCAGTTCCGGCGCGAGCTGCTGCAGGGCTGGGCCCCGGTGGAAGCAGTGGGAGTCGACGAGGCCATCGCCCGCGAACCGGCGCTGGCGCCGATCCGTGACCGGCTGGCCGGCGCCATTGTCTTCCCGGACCACGAGTCGGGTGATGCCCGGTTGTTCAGTCAGCTGGCTGCCGAAACCGCGGGCGCCCGGGGGGCAAGACTACAGTTCGGCCAGACCATCGAGTCGATCGAGACCGAGGACGGCGCGTTTCGCGCCGTGGTCACCGATCAGGGCCGCATTGCGGCCGATGCCTGTGTGCTGGCCGCCGGTCCGGATTCCGCGGCCCTGGCGCGTCCGCTCGGTCTGCGCCTTCCGATCTACCCGGTGCGCGGCTACTCGGCCACGTTCGAGGTCGAGCACAGTGAACATCTGCCGACCCTGCCCATGCTCGACACCGCCAGTCGTTTCGTGACCGTGCGGCTGGGTGAGCGCAAGTTCCGGATTGCCGGGCTGGCGGATTTTGCCGGCGGCAAGCGAACCATCGAGTCGCGTCGGATCGACAGTCTGCTGGCCGGCGCCCGCCGCCTGTTGCCCGAGCTTTCGGAGGTGCTTCGACGCGAACGCGCCGAACTCTGGGCCGGGCTGCGACCGGTCACGCCTGACGGCGTGCCGCTGATCGATTCGACCCCCGTGCGCGGGCTGTATCTCAACACCGGCCACGGACCCATGGGCTGGACCATGGCCTGCGGATCGGCCCAATTGCTGGCCGCCCGGTTGACCGGGGAGCCACCGGCCATCGAGGCGCAGCCCTATGGTTTGGCGCGCCTCTGAGCGAATCGGTCAGTCGATATCAACCGGCGGATCGAGGTCGTCGGCCCAGTTCTCCGGAGGCTCGGGAAATTCCGCCAGCCACTTCTCCAGTGCCCTGACATGGCCGGCTTCTTCCTCGGCAAACTCGCGGGCCAGGGCCCGGACTGCGTCCAGTTCACTGCGCCGGGCCATGTCGTCGTAGAAGGCAAAAGCGCCCTGTTCGGCCTGCAGCGCCAGCTCCAGGGCGTGATAGGGCGTCATCATGTAGTGCGCCGATTCCAGGCGCCCGCTTTCCGGACTTTCATTGCCCGGCCATTCGAATTCCCATGGCTTGAGGTCGGGCAGACCGTTGGCATGCTGCTCGGCATGCGAAACGGCCTCGGCCCGGTGCATGTCGGAATACTCCGCCATCTTGCGAAACAGGGCTTCGACCTCGGGGTTGTTGTGCACGGCCATGGCATCGGCCAGTTCCCGGTAGCGGGTCGCGGCCTCGTCCTCGAGGACGACGGCGTGGGCGAGAAAGCAGCCCAGGTGGCTGGTTGGCTTCATGTTTTCACCCCGAATTGATCCTGGATGGCCTGAACCGTGGTCTCCTCGGCCCGGGCACTGGCGTGGCAGGGGCGGGGTGCGCGGTACAGCGTGCCGGTGGTAAAGCCGTCGTCGTCGGCCAGTGCGGCAAACGCGGCGGCACGATTGTCGGTGGCCTCGAAGCCGGCGTGGACGCGCTTCTTCCAGCCCAGCTGGTCCGGGCGAAAGGTGATGCACGGGCTGAGGATCTGAACAAAGGAAAAGCCTCTGAACGACAGCGCCTCGGCCATGGTCCGGGCCAGGTCGTTGGGGCTGTTGGAAAAGGCGCGCGCGATATAGGGGGCGCCGGCGGCCAGGGCGATTTCCAGCGGCTGCAGCGGTGGCTGGCCGGTGCCCTGTGGAGACAGCTTGCTGCCGGTCCAGTCGCACTCGGTGGTCGGCGAGGCCTGTCCCTTGGTCATGCCGTAAACCGTGTTGTCCATGACCAGGTAGGTCATGTCGACGTTGCGACGGCAGGCATGCAGAAAATGGTTGCCGCCGATGGAAAAGCCGTCGCCGTCGCCACCGGTGGCGATCACCGTCAGGTCGGGCCGGCTGATGGCCAGTCCGGCCGCCAGGGGCAGGGCGCGCCCGTGCACACCGTGAAAGCCGTAGACGCTGGTGTAGGCCGGAATGCGCGAAGAGCAGCCGATGCCGGCAATCATGGCCACGTTTTCCGGCTGCAGTTCGAGTGCGGCCATGGCCTTGGTGAGTGCGTTGAGCACACCGAAATCTCCGCAGCCGGCACACCAGACCGGCTTGTAATCGGACTTGAAGTCCTTGTGTCCCAGAATACTGATCTGCTTTTCCACGGCCGAACTCATGCGGCTTCCTCCAGGCAGAGTGATTGGATGGCACGGGCAATCTCGCCGGGGCCGATGTTGAGCGGGCCGGGCCGTGCCAGCACGCGGGTGTGTGCCGGCAGGTCGATCAGTGATCTGAGGTAGCGATGGAACTGTCCGCCATGGCTCTGCTCGACGATGAGCAGTCGCTTGACTGGTGCCAGCGCTTCTTCAAGCGCGCCGGTATCGAGCGGGCTGAGCAGGCGTATCGAGACCAGCCGGACGGACTGGCCCTTGGCGCGCAGGCGGGTCACGGCTTCTCTGGCGGCCAGCGTGGTCGAGCCCCAGGTCAGCACCGCGGTGTCACCGTCGCCTTCGATGTCGGCCCACTGCTTGCCGAAGTCGAAAGCCTGCAGCTTGCGACGACGCTTGTCGAGCTGGCGGCGGTGGTCGCTGCCGCTGGCCGAAGGACGGCCGGATGCCATGTGACTCAGGCCGGTGGCGGTGTACTCGCCCCCGGCCATGCCCGGCAGCGACATGGGCGATATACCGTCGCTGCTGTCGGCAAAACGCCGGAAGGACTCTCCCGTATCCGTGGTCAGCTTGCGCTGGGCCTGCCAGCGGGCCGGCGGCGGTGACGGAATGGCCGCCCGGCCCTGGCCCAGGCGCTGGTCGCTCAGGACCACGGCGGGAGTCTGTAGCGCTTCTGCCAGGTGTACGGCCCATTCCGTGGTGCTCACGCAGTCGCCAATACTGTTGGGTGCCAGCACCAGGCGCGGTGCATCGCCGTGGGCGCCATGAATCGCGATGTTCAGATCGGCCTGTTCGGAGCGGGTCGGAATGCCGGTGGAAGGCCCGCCGCGCATCACGTCCACCACCACCATCGGAATCTCCGCCTGACTGGCCAGTCCCAGGGCCTCGACCATCAGCGAAAAGCCGGGGCCGGAGGTTGCCGTGATGGCCGGCACGCCGCCGAACGAGGCGCCCAGGCACATATTGATCGAGGCCAGTTCGTCTTCGGCCTGTACCAGGGTGCCGCCGACAGCCGGCAGGTGGACAGCCAGCCATTCCTGGATCTCGGTCGAAGGCGTGATGGGGTAGGCGGCGCAGAAGCGAACACCGGCACGCAGCGCGCCCAGGCCAACGGCTTCATTGCCGCTGATCAGCCAGCGCTCCCGAGCCGCACCGGCGGCGGGCAGGGTTTGCGGCAGTTCCGGCAGCTCACGGGCCTGCGAGAAACCGAGTTGCAGTCC
Organism: Wenzhouxiangella sp. AB-CW3; assembly: GCF_014725735.1. Classification (NCBI taxonomy): domain Bacteria; kingdom Pseudomonadati; phylum Pseudomonadota; class Gammaproteobacteria; order Chromatiales; family Wenzhouxiangellaceae; genus Wenzhouxiangella; species Wenzhouxiangella sp. AB-CW3. Next base: position 3,703,482 of record NZ_CP061368.1, on the reverse strand, counting down.
GGCAATGGCTGCATCGACCAGGCGTGCGCCCTTGCTTTCCAGAATGCCCCGCACGGTGTTCTCGGTCCTGGCGTTGTCCAGGCCGATCCAGTGGCTCAGCAGGCCCACGGCAATGGTATTGGCGCGTGTTCCACGGTGGTTCTTGACCAGCTCGCTTAACGGAACGTCCAGCACCCGTGCGCCGGATGTGCGGACCCATTCGGGTGCCTGGCCCTGCCCGGGGTCGGCGATGATCCGGCTGTTGGCATCCAGTATGAGTTCGTCGGCAAAGCGTTCGGCCTTGTTCCAGTCGATGGCCAGCAGGACATCCAGGCGATCATCCTGGCATTCGACCGGCTCACTGGACAGTCGCAGGATGGCTGCCGCCTCGCCACCACGAATCTGCGGTCCGGTCGCGCGCGTCATCAGCCCGTACAGACCGCAGGCCGCGGCTGCATCCAGCAGGGTCTGGCCGGCGGTCATCACGCCGGCGCCGCCGCTACCGATCAGGGCCAGGGAGAGAGAATCGGAGGACATGCGCATCCACTAACCTGTATATCAAATACATTTATTGTACCATCGACCCGGTTCTCAGGCCGGCTCGAACTGATCAGGTCCCGAATCATGTCATGTCGGCAAGCGTCGGGATTTGACCTGGCGCATGGAATGATGACCCGGTCGGTCATAAAGTCTGGCCATTCACGTGTCGGTCCGGCAGGAGAGAGAGTTGCCCTATCAGGATCTCAGAAGCTTTGTTGCGGCCCTTGAGCGCCGTGGTGATCTGGTTCGGGTCGACCAGCCGGTCGATCCCGTGCTCGAGGCCACGACCCTGGCCCACCAGGTCCAGTCCGCCGCGGGCCCGGCACTGTTTCTGGAGCAGCCCACCGGCAGTATCCATCCCCTGTTGCTCAACCTGTTCGGTCACCGCCGCCGCATCGAAGCCGTACTGGGCGACCGACCGGTCCGTGATTTCGGTGAGCTCGGTGAACTTCTGGCGCGCCTGCAGCAACCGAGGCTGCCGCGCTCGATCCGCAGCGCCCTGGCCGACTGGCCGGAGCTGGGCCAACTGGCGCTGGTCTCCCCCAGGCGAGTCAAACGGGCCGCATTTGATGACTGCGTGCAGGAAGGGCCGGATGTCGATCTCGAGTCATTGCCCATTCAGCACTGCTGGCCGGCAGATGCCGGGCGCCTGATCACCCTGGGCCTGGTCGTGACCCACAACGACCGGCTGGCACGCAGCAATATCGGCATCTACCGGCAGCAGCTGCTGGGTCGAAACCGGGTGATCATGCGCTGGCTGGCCCATCGTGGCGGCGCCCAGGATCTTGCCCAGTGGCAGCAGGACCGCCCGGGCGAACCTTTTCCGGTCGCCGTGGTGATCGGTGCCGATCCGGCCACCACCCTGGCGGCCGTCGCCCCGGTGCCCGACACGCTCTCGGAGTTCCAGTTTGCCGGTCTGCTGCGCGGCGCACGCAGCGAAACCGTGACCACGACCCTGACGGGCCTGGAGGTGCCGGCGGGAGCCGAGATCGTGCTGGAAGGCCATATCCACCTTGATGACTTTGCCGAAGAAGGGCCGTTTGGCGATCACACCGGACATTACAACGCCCGTGGGCTCTACCCGGTGCTGACGGTTGATCGCCTGTCGATGCGAGACGGCGCCATTTACCAGGGCAGTTTCATGGGCAAGTCCCCGCATGACGAGCCATCGGTGCTCGCCAGTGCGCTCAATGACCTGTTCGTGCCCATACTGCGCGGCATCTTTCCCGAGATCCATGATTTCTACCTGCCGCCGGCCGCCTGTTCCTATCGCATTGCCCTGGTGTCGATCGACAAGCGCTACCCGGGTCATGCGCGGCGTGTGATGATGGGGGTATGGTCGTACCTGCGCCAGTTCACCTACACGAAGTTCGTTGTCGTGGTCGATGCCGACATCGATATTCGCGACGGCAACGAGGTGCTGTGGGCGCTGGCCAATCATGTCGATCCGGTACGCGACTCGATGATGGTCGAGCGTACCCCGGTCGATGTACTGGATTTTGCTTCCGCCGAGGCCGGCATGGGCTCCAAGCTGGGCATCGACGCCACCCGCAAATTGCCGGGCGAAATTCATCGCCGCTGGCCCGAAGCCATTGTGCCCGACCCCGAGGTGGAACGCCGGATGTCCGAACTGGCCCGGCAGATCGTGGCCTGATCAGGCCGCGCCGGTCACCGGTGCGGCCGGCCGAATGGCCGGTGCACGACACACCCGGTTGCGCCCGTCCTGCTTGGCCTGGTAGAGCGCCTGGTCGGCACGCTCGATGACTTCGTCCGGCTCCTGTGCCCCCTCATGCTGGGCCACGCCGATGCTGATCGTGACCGGAATGGCATGCCCGTCGCACTGGAACGGTTCATCGGCCATGTACTGACGTATCTTCTCGGCCGCAATGGCTGCCTGATCGGCATCGCACTCGGTCAGCAGGATCAGGAACTCCTCTCCCCCCCAGCGTGCAATACGGTCTTCGGTTCGAACAACGGCGCGCATTCTCCGGGCCGTTTCCTGCAGGACCAGATCGCCGACGGCATGGCCGTAGCGGTCGTTGACGGTCTTGAAGTGGTCGAGGTCGGCCATGAGGATGGAATAGGGTGTGCCGTGTCGCCGCGCGCGCGCGGTTTCGCTGTGGAGCTGCGGTTTGATGTGGCGCCGGTTGCTCAGGCCGGTGAGCGGGTCGGTGGCCGCGTGCTCGGCCAGTTTCTGGTTGGCCAGAAAGGCATCCAGCCAGGTGCGATACAGCAGTTCGGCGCCAATGGCGGCGATCAGGAACATCATCAGAGGGTCGAACATGACCGTCATGACCTCCAGCGCCGGGTACCCCCGGGCTTGAAGCATGGCCAGCAGGGCAACAAAGGGCAGTCCGAAGAAAACCAGCAACTCTCGCCAGCCCTTCAGTGAAAACAGGGTCACGGCGAAGGTGGAGATGATGATGCCGCGCAGCATCCGATCAACCTGGGTGCCATCATTCATCCAGTGCACGGCAAAAAGGCCGAACATCATGCTCATTACCGCCAGGGCCAGCAGGCGCAGCAGGACAGGCGCACCATGAGCGTCGCCGCGAATGCTGCACCAGGCCAGTGCAAAGACGGCGACGAGCAGGGGCAGTGAACGCCAGGCGGCATGTGCCGCCCAGTGTTCGGGCACCGCGCCGATCAGGAAGAACTCCTGAAGCTGGTAGGCCGGCACCACCAAGATGACCAGCCCGGAGGCGGCAATCAGCATCTGCCGGGCGAGCTGCTGGTGATACGTCGCCAGAGCCAGGCTTTGCTGTTGATTCAGTTCGGGGCGTTTCGGAAGCATGGGCCGGGCCGGATGGAGCGGGTATGCAGTTCAGTCTAAGCGATGTGCCGGGCCACGTTATTGTGACGGATCAACTTCGTGCCCAGACTCGTGGCCTGCCGGCGCGGCCCTTTCCACCCGCCGTCTCCGGGATACGGACCTTGATGATGGTCAAGGAAATTTCGTCCGGGGAGTCGCACACTTCCACTGCTGCCATCTCCGATGCTCGACATGAAACTGGTTTGTCCGGCCGGCTCGCTGCCCGCCCTTTACGAAGCCGTCAACAACGGCGCCGACGCGGTTTATCTGGGTTTTCGCGACGCCACCAATGCACGCGCCTTTCCGGGCCTGAATTTTTCCGATCGCGAGATCGATAAGGGCCTGGCCCATGCCCGGTCCCGGGGGTGCCAGGTCTACGTGGCGCTCAATACCTATCCCACATCCGATCGCCTCGACCAGTGGTACTCGGCGGTCGATCGTGCCGCCGATCTGGGCGTGGACACCCTGATCATCGCCGAAATGGCGGTGATGGACTTTGCAGCCCGCAAGCATCCCCATATTCGCCGGCACCTGTCGGTGCAGGGATCGGCCACCACCCCGGCCGCACTTCGTTTCTACCATGAGCAGTTCGGCATATCCCGGGCCGTGCTGCCGAGAGTGCTGGCCATCGGGCAGGTCGAGCATCTGGCCGGGCAGTCGCCGGTGGAGCTGGAGGTCTTTGCCTTTGGCAGCCTGTGCATCATGGTCGAAGGTCGCTGTCAGCTGTCGAGCTACGTCACTGGCAAGTCGCCCAACGTTGCCGGTGTCTGTTCACCGGCCGAATTCGTCCAGTGGGAAGATACGCCGGCGGGCAAGACGGCTCGTCTGAACGGCGTGCTGATCGACCGTTTTGCCGCCGATGAGCCGGCCGGCTACCCAGTGGTGTGCAAGGGTCGTTACCGGGTTGGCGGGCAGACTTTTCATGCCCTGGAAGAGCCCACCAGCCTCAATACTCTTGAACTGCTGCCCCGGCTCAAGGCCATGGGCATTGCCGCCGTCAAAATCGAGGGGCGCCAGCGCAGCCCGGCCTATGTCGGAACAGTGACCCGTATCTGGCGACAAGCCATCGATCGCCTGGAGGCTTCGCCGCAAGCCTCGGTCAACGAGCAAGAATGGCAGCAGGAACTGACCCGGCTTTCCGAGGGCCACCAGGTCACGCTGGGCCCCTACCAGAGGGCCTGGCAATGAAACTGTCTCTGGGCCCCCTGCAGTATTTCTGGCCGCGCGAAAAGACGCTGGACTTCTACCGGGCCATGGCCGGTCAGCCACTGGACACCATTTATCTTGGAGAAACGGTCTGTTCGAAACGGCGCGAGCTCAGTCTGGATGACTGGATGCGCCTGGCGCGCGATCTGCATGCGGCCGGACACGAGGTAGTGCTGTCCACCCTGACGCTGATCGAGGCGGCCTCCGAGTTGTCGGCCTGCAAGCGTATCGTTGGCAACGGCAGCTTTCCGGTCGAGGCCGGTGATCTGTCGGTCGTGGAACTCTGTCGACAGGCCGGGTTGGATTTCGTTGCCGGCCCCGGGGTCAATACCTACAATCACCAGGCCGCGCGCATTCTCATGCGCGCGGGCATGCGTCGCATGGTGTTGCCGGTGGAACTGGGCCGGGAGCAGCTTGAATCCATGAAGGCCGGGCTACGCGAGGACGGCGGGGAGCTGCCGGAGTTCGAAGTGCTGGCTTACGGGCGTATCCCCCTTTCGCATTCGGCACGCTGTTTCACGGCCAGGGCGGTGGGGCGCGGCAAGGACCAGTGCCAGTTCGAGTGCATCCATCATCCCGATGGCCAGCGGGTCAGAACCCGGGAGGATCAGCCCTTTCTTAACATGAACGGCATACAGATCCAGAGTGCCGGCATTCAGGATCTCTCCTCCCATGTGCAGGAACTGGCCACAGCCGGCGCCGACATTCTGCGCATCTACCCCCAGGACAATGACATGGAAAAGACCATTGAGCGCTTTGTTCAGGCGCTGTCCGGGGAACCGGTCACAGCGTCGGCCGATTCGGTCGGTGGCTACTGGCGGGGCGCGCCCGGCATGGCCGACTGAAGGTTCTCAGAAACGGTAAGTCAGCCCGACTTCGAAGTTGCGCTCGGGGCCGGCGTAGATGCCCTGGCGCAGTCCAGCGATATAGCGCCTGTCGGTGAGGTTCCTGACGGCACCGAAGACGTTGAGGTGCTGGCTGAAGTCGTAGTTTGCCGTGAGGTCGACAGTGTAATAGCTCGGTATCAATCCACCCATATGATTGAGCGGGTCGATCTCCGTGCGGTTCATCCCATCCCCGAACACCTCGTCGGTGTAATTCAGCAGCACGGCGGACTTCAGCCCGCCTGTTCGATAGCTCAGGGTGAGATTGGCGGTCCAGTCTGGTGAGTAGGCCAGGCGATTGCCTTCCTCCGCTTCACCGGGGCGATCTTCACCGAATTCGGCGGTCGGGATCCAGGTCAGGTTGCCGTTGATGCCGAAACCGTTGCCGAACTCGTAGCCGGCAGAGGCCTCCATGCCCTGAATCAGGGCGCTGCCCTCATGCGGCGGCCGGATGCCGGAAATGCCCGGATCCACCTGGTTGGAAAAATCCATGCGGAAGGCGGTGAACTCATAGGTGAACGAGCCACTGCCACCGCGCATGCCGAGATCCACATTGACTGATTTCTCGGCCTCGGTGGGGACATCATCGGAGCCGACTACGCTGCCGACCAGGGGCGGTGCAAATGCAATGTATACGCTGCCATAGAGCTGCGTGGAGGGGTTGACCTGGAAGGTGGCGCCGAAGCCGGGCAGCCATTCGGTATTGCTGAAGCTGTCCACGCGATCGACCGTCTGCTGCAGGTCCTTGCGTTCCTGCTCGTAGGTTTCCACGCGCAATCCCGTCGTGACCGACAGTCGCTCGCTGACGTCGAAACGGTTCTGGGCATACAGCGCCAGGCTGTCGGCGGAATCCAGTCGGTTGCGACGCAAGGCTGGCTGGCCCGGTCCCGAGTCCAGAGAAACCGGGTCGCGAGGGGCAGCCCGGGTCGCCCGGGGACGGGTGTCGTGCATCTCTTCTTGCATGAATCGCAGGCCGAACTGGGCCTCGTTGTCGACACCCAAGGCTTTGTGGTTCACGAACAAGCGGGATTCGAAACCCACCCGCTCGAAATCGCGGTTGCGGCCCTCCAGGATGTCGGTAAAGTTCCACACGGTCAGGCCCTCGGCGTTGGTGGTCGTGCCGTCAACATTGAACCGCCAGTAATCACGGCTCATCTCGCTCCAGAAGGCCACGGTCTGCAAGCGCATATCGTCACTGATGTTCCATTCGTGGTTGACATCGAAGGCCCGGCGGTCGGTCAGGAAGTAGTCATCCGGTGCGGGGTTGAAGGTGGCACCGGCCTCGAAGGCATCCTCGAAGTAGCCGCGGTAGGAGATGTTGGCGTCATTTTCGTAGTAGGATAATTTCACCCCGACAAAATGATCGTCACCGAGCGCGCTGCCGGCCTTGACCATGACATCGGTCATGTCCCAGCCCTTGTCCATCCAGCCATCGCTTGTACCGCGGGTGGCCATGATGCCGAACTGGGATTCACGGGAAGCCGAGCTGCCGCCCAGTTCCACGGTGGCCTCGCGCGTGTTCCAGGAACCGACCCGGCTCGAAATCACCAGGCCATCATCGGGAGTCCGGGTCAGGTAGTTGATCACGCCGCCGATGTTGTTCGGGCCATAGCGCAGTGATGAGGCGCCCTTGAGCACCTCGACTCCTTCCATGCGCTGCACGCGCGGGTTGTAGTAGCGGGCGTTGCCGACAAAGATTCCGGGCTGGATCGGGACCCCATCCTCCAGCACCAGGGTCTTGTAGTCTCCGGCCGGCAGACCGCGCACGCCGAAGTTGGTCACCACCGCGCTGTCTTCCTCACGCTTGATGTAGATGCCGGGCACGCGACGGAGAAGGTCCTCGGTCGAGCGTGGCTGGATCTGTTCGATATCCTCTTCGGAAATCTCGTAAACGGCCCCCGGGGTGGTGGACAGGGCGGTCAGCGTCGGGGCAACGACGCGTATACGCGGCAGCTCAATCGAAGCGGCCTCCTGGAAGGTACGTTCTCCGGCGCCATCGGTATCTACGGCGGAATGGGTCAGGCCGGTGGCGAGCAGGGTGGCGGCGGAAATCACCACGGGCAGAGCGTTATTGTTGTGCGTTCTTTTCGACATATGAGGTACACGTTGGTTCAAATAGGAATCGATATTGTAATGAGAGTCACTCGCATTTACAACACCAAGTATTCCCTTAAACCTCCGGATCGTCATGATCCGGTGCTTACCCGAGATTCCAGGAGCGCTCCGGGGGCATGGATGGGCACGGCAACCTGGTTGCCGGTTGATCGGCCGCTCGCCGTAATGCGCCGTCGATACAGTCGGTGACTAGTGGGTCATGCCTGCTGACGCCGCGACGGGCGGCACGGATCTGCGCTTACATGTCGCGCAGGTGATGCGCGTTGCGTACCAGGTGCAGCTTGTCGTGGTTTTCCAGTGCGGCGAGATTCTCGAACAGTTCGCGAATCTTTTCGTTGTTGGTCTGCTCGGCCAGCTGAGTGTAGATTCCGACGATATGCTCATGGAATTCCACCACCCGGGAGACCGCCTGTTCGATATTGTCGGCGTGCGCCAGCGCCACGGCCTCCTGTTCCAGGTCGGGCAGCTCGATCTCGGGGGCACGGTCGAACCAGGTTGCCAGTACACCGTCGGGGGAGGCTTCCTCGAACTTCACGATGGCGTCTTTCAGGCGCGCTTCGTGGTCTGCCAGGTAGTCGACTACCAGCTTGAGACGAGCCCTCTCGGGATTGTCAGCAACCTTCCTGGCCAGGTCTCCCAGCTGCTTGTGCAGCTCGGCAGTCCAGTCGAGCACATCCTTTACCGTCTTGTAGCGCATCCGATCCTGTCTTTGGCTTCGGTGGGGAACCGAAGTTTACCAAGGACTGGCGCCGGGGGCACGGTCCGGAACGGTGAGTGACTAAGAAACTTCCCCACCGGCGGCCATCGTTTCCAGGGCCTCCGAATCGACGATTCGAATGCGGCGGTTGTCGACCTGGATGAACTCACGGCTTTCGAAACCACACAGAGTGCGCGATACCGTTTCCGGCGCCATTCCAAGGTAATGAGCCAGGTTGCGCCGGGAGACCGGCAGGTCAATCCGGGTCGGGCAGCCAATGTCACGACCCTGGCGTTGTGCCAGGTCGAGCAGAAATCCGGCCATGCGGCGTTCGCTGTGGTGGCGCTCCAGTTCAAGTCGTCGGGTCAGCCGACCGATCTCGCGGTACATGCCCATCAGCAGCGTGTGAACCGAATCATCGGTACTGCCGGCATCAATGGAGGTTGCCACGTGCAACAGGGGCTGCAGGCTGCAGACATCCAGTGCAATCACCCCGCGGTTGGCCGGAGCGCCAAGGGCTGCGTCGAACCCGAGTACGTCGCCGGGGCCATGTATTTCGAGAAACTGCTCTTCGCCGTCCCGGTGAATCACATAGCTTTTCAGCGAGCCGCTGCGTACCACGTAGGCGTGCTTGAGCTGTTCGCCGGCGTGAAAGAGATGTTCGCCTTGCTGCAGGAGACGGCGTGTGGCGAAATGTTTTTCGGTCCCGGTACTCCAGTGTCGGGACGACGTGACAGCACGATGAGGAGCCGGCTTGTGTCGCTGCGGATTCAGGCCCATGTCGACGCTCCTCTGTGTTCACTGTCGAAACAGACTAGCGCTGACAGGCAGAGCTGCCAATGAGGGGATCCCCGTACGACTGATGTCTACATACCTGCCAGGTTAACCTACTGCATGCGTGGTCCGGGCTGCAGGGTACAGACCTGTTCCACGGCCCGGATCCATTCCGATGGGGTAATCGGCTTGGACATGACCTTAGACACGCCCGCACTGCTGGCCCGGTGGGCCAGGTCACCATCAGGCCACGCGGTCAATGCCAGCGTGGGGATATTGCGGTTGTGCGATTGAAGCCACTCGGCCAGCTCCGCGCCGTTCATCTCCGGCATCTGCAGGTCGATCACCAGGCAGGCCGGGCGTACCTCGGCTTCCTCGGACCAGTCGAGAAACTCCAGCGCCGAGGCGAAGGCCGTTACATTCCAGCCCCTGAGCTCGGCCAGTGTCACCAGGGAGGCACGCACGGCATCATCGTCTTCGACGATGATGATCGGCGGTTTTCCGTAGGCAAACCCTGCGTGTTCCATCAACCGTAACCCTGGAATGGTCGTCATGGGACAATATTGGAGCATGCCGGGCCAGACATGGAGGTGATGGGAGTCAAGTAATCAGTCATCGAGGAAGCGCTCCAGTCGGACCAGGTCGGCCGCGCTTCGCAGCGCCAGCTTGCGCATCACCCGGCCCCGGTGAACTTCGACGGTGCGTTCGCTGATTCCCAGTTCCTGGCCAATGATCTTGTTGGGCATGCCACGAGCGGCGAGACAGGCCACCTGGCGTTCACGTTCGCTTAGTGTCAACAGCCGTGACTGAAGCGCCTGCTCTTCCTGACGGTGCGCCAGTCGCTGTCGGTGTTGTGCCATGGCCGATTCGATCCGCTCCAGCAACTGGCCGTGATCAAATCCGGTCTTCTCGAAAAAGTCGTAGGCGCCTTGCTTTAGTGCCTGCACTGCAGCAGGTACATCGGCATGGCCGGTCAGGAAGATGACTGGCAGTTCTGCATCCCTGTTCCTGATCTGGTGGTGTGCGTCGATGCCACCGAGTCCCGGCATGCGCAAATCCAGCAGAACGCAGGCGGGTCCGCCTGGCCAGTCGGAGTCCAGGAAACTTTCGGCACTGGCATGCGTGACGGTTGTGTAGCCGGCGACTTCCAGCAGTGATTCCAGAGACAGGCGAACACCATCGTCATCGTCCACGATGACCACTGTTGCCGAAGTCTCCCGGGCGCGAGTCATGACGCCGGTGGACTCAGTGGAAGCCACATAGTAAATACCGCGCCTCCCGTGGGCCGATTGCTTGCTTCCAGGCATCCGCCATGACGGTCGACAATGGATCGACAGATGGCCAGGCCCTGTCCGAGGCCTTCGCTCTTGGTCGTGAAAAACGGGCTGAACAACTGCTGCATGGCGTCCTCGGAAATACCAGGGCCATTGTCCATGATCTCGATCTGGCAGCCCTCGTCCAGGCCTTGTGCACGAATCTGCAGGATTCGATCTTTGCTGGATTCACGCATGGCATCGATGGCGTTCTTGGACAAATTGAACAGCACTTGCTCAACCTGGATTCGATTGACCTGCCATTGGTCGGGCGCCTGATCCATGTCGATTCGAACGTCGATACCCGCCACTTCCAGTTCGTGAATCAGCAGCTTGCGTACGTTATCCACCAGCTTGGCCGGTTGGCAACTGACCAGCTCCTCGGGTTGCCCCTTGCGAAGGAAGGAGCGCAGCTGATCGATGATTCCGCGGGCCCGTTCGCCCTGACAGGCGATCTGCTCGAGCATGTGCCGCAACCGTGCCAGGTCCACTTCACCTCTCTCGCTGAGCATCTGGCAGGCTTCGACTGAAGCCGCAATGGCCGTAAGCGGCTGACTCAGTTCGTGCGTCAGGCCCGAGGTGACCTCGTTCATGGCCGAAAGCCGGGTCACGTGGGACAGTTCGGCCAGGTGTTCGCGGGCTTGCCGTTCGGCCCGCTTGCGAGCGCGAATGTCGCGGGTGAAGCCGACAAAGATATGTTCCCGGTCGCGGATCTCGGCCACGGCCAGTTTGAGGTCGATCGGGGAGCCATCCCGGTGCAGACCCGTGACCTCCCTGGCGCTGTCAATGATGCGGGCCTGGCCACCAGACAGGTAGTTCGCGAGATAGCCGTCATGGTGGTTGCGGTCCATCTCGGTCATGAGTATGCCGACATTGCGGCCGATGACTTCTCTGGCGCTATAGCCGAACATCTCCTCGGCGGCCGGATTGAAGCTCTGGATGATTCCATCGGGGTCGATGGTGATGATGCCGTCAAAAGCATGATCGACAATGGTCTTGCTGCGACGCAGTTCTTCGGCGAGCTGCTCGCGCAGGCGGTTCTCGGCAGTGATGTCGACGGCCAGGATGTAAAAGCCGTCGACCTGTCCGTGCTCATCGTAAGAGGGGATGTAGTTGCCGTGTATGAAGCGGGTTCCGCCTCGGGCATAAGGCACTTTGCCGTGAGGCGTGGCGCTTTCTCCGGCCAGTGCCTGCGCAAAGCGCGGCCCGAGCGTGGCAAAAGCGGCCTCACCGATGATTTCCCGGACATGTCGCCCGTGCTGTGCGGCGGGGTCCAGGCCAAACCATTCCCGGTAGCCGTCGTTGGCATAGAGCACCCGGCAATTGCAGTCGATCTGGGCGATCAGTACAGGCAGCGAGTCCAGCAGGTGTTCCAGCCGGACTTCCGCGTGCCGACGCTGCCGTCTGGCGCGGTCTTCTGCGCTGATGTCTATGCCGGTTGCCAGGATGCAAGTAGACTTGCCATCGCCGCCCGTGAGCAACCGGTTGCGCCAGCGGATGAGGTGTCTTTGGCCGTTGCGTCCCACCCAGTGATTGGTGAACTCCCTGCCGCCGGTTCCCGATACCAGTGCCTCTGCCACGGCGCGGACCCTGTCGGCCTGATCGGCGGGAATCAGAGTCTCCCAGATCGATCGCCCGATGATCTCCCCGGCGGCATGCCCGGTCAGTTCCTCGCAGGCCCGGTTGAACAACAGGATTCGACCTTCGGCATCAAGCATGACCACCAGCTGACCGGAAATGTCGAGCAGCGCATCGAGCAAGTCCGAGGCGGCCACATCATGTAAGGACCCGCTGGGGGAGGTCGGCACGGTCATCAGGAGTCCCGGGGGAATCAACGCATACGTCACCGTATGATACCGAATCCATGCGGTGCGCTGATCCTGATGTCGCGGGCCGCCTGAGGCGGCAGGCGTGTTGCGGGCCCAGAATGCTGACCACCCGCGCGCAGCGCCGGGTGGTCAGCCGGACGTGCCGACCAGGAATCAGGCGGAGTGGCGTTGTGACGTCGACTCGCGCATGGTTCTCGCCGCCGCGACCAAGTGGGTCAGGGCCTGTTCAACCTCGGGCCAGTCGCGGGTCTTGAGGCCGCAGTCCGGGTTGACCCACAGGCGATCGCGGTCGATCACGCTGGCGGCTCTTTCAAGCAGCCGGGTCATCGCTTCGCTCGACGGCACACGTGGCGAGTGAATGTCCCAGATACCCGGGCCGATCTCGTTGGGGTAGTCGAAATCCACGAAGGCATCGAGCAGTTCCATGGCCGAGCGCGAGGCCTCGATCGAGATGACATCGGCATCCAGCGCCGCGATGGCGGGCATGATGTCGTTGAACTCGGAGTAGCACATGTGGGTGTGGATCTGCGTACTGTTGCCGGCCACGGACGTGGCCAGCCGGAAGCTGCATGTTGCCCAGTCCAGGTAGTCGTCGTGGTCGGCCCGCCGCAGAGGCAGGCCCTCGCGCAGGGCCGGTTCGTCGACCTGGATGGCCCGCGCCCCGGCCGATTCCAGATCCGCCACCTCGTCGCGCAGTGCCAGTGCGATCTGCTGACAGGTATCCGAGCGCGGCTGGTCGTCGCGTACAAACGACCATTGCAGCATGGTGACCGGGCCGGTCAGCATGGCCTTGACGGGACGCCGGGTACACGACTGCGCATAGCGTAGCCATTGCGTGGTCATGGCCTCGGGTCGCCGGACATCACCGAAGATGATCGGTGGCTTGACGCAACGCGAACCGTAGGATTGCACCCAGCCATTGTCGGTGAAGGCAAATCCCTCGAGCTTTTCGCCGAAATACTCAACCATGTCGTTGCGCTCGAACTCGCCGTGGACCAGCACGTCGAGTCCAATGCGTTCCTGAAACTCGATGGCATGGTCGATCTGACGTTCGATGAAAGACCGGTAGGTCGCATCGTCGATGTCACCCCGGCGCCAGGCTGCCCGGGTGCGCCGGACTTCCATGGTCTGTGGCAGCGAGCCGATGGTCGTGGTCGGAAAGCCAGGCAGGTTCAGGTGGGCCTGCTGCACCTTGCGTCGCACGGGGTAAGAGCTGTCGCGAACCACGTCGTCCGGCCCGACTGCGGCCAGTCGTTGGGCAACGGCAGTGTTGTGAATTCGGTCGGAGCTGCTCCGGGCATGCAAGGTCCGACGACTGTCCTCGAAGGTGCTGCGTGCCTGATCTCCTTGACCGTTCAGTGCTCGGGCCAGGGCACTGATCTCCTCAAGCTTCTGGCGGCCGAAGGCCAGCATGGCAGCCAGTTCGTCATCGAGATGCCGTTCCAGTGACAGGTCCACCGGAACATGCAGCAGGGAACACGATGGCGCGATCTGCAGAGGGCGTTGGCCAAGTAACTCCCGGGCCTGTTCGAGCAGCTCCAGTGTCGCGTCGAGGTCGCTGCGCCAGATGTTGCGTCCGTCGACAACCCCCAGCGACACGGTCTGGTCGGGATGCAGCTCCGCGGCCAGTTCGTCGAGATGGTCATTGCCGCGTATGCGATCCAGGTGCAGACCTGCGACCGGGAGTCTGCAGGCCAGATGCCGGTTGTCGCGCAAGCCTTCGAAGTAGGTGGCCAGCAGCAGTCTGACCCCGGACCCGGCCAGGCCGTCGTAGGCTTGCTGAAACGCGTCTCGGGCCGATTCATCGAGATCCATCGCCAGAAAGGGTTCGTCGATCTGAACCCAGTCGGCCCCTGCAGCGACCAGGCGCTGGAGCAGCTCGCGGTAGACGGGCAGCAGGCGCTGAAGCAGATCAAGTGGGCGGCACGGCTCGTCACGCAGCTTTCCCAGTAACAGGAAACTCACCGGCCCGATCAGCACCGGTCGTGTGTGGATGCCGAGTTCCCGCGCCTCAAGGAACTCGTCGATGGCCTTGCTGGATGACAGGCTGAAGTGCTGGTCGTGGCAGAACTCCGGCACGATGTAGTGGTAATTGGTATCGAACCACTTGGTCATTTCCATCGCCGGCGCCTGGTCGGTGCCCCGCGCCATGGCGAAGTAGGTGGTCAAATCCTTACCATCGCCAATATCGGCGAAGCGCTCGGGTATGGCGCCGAGCATGGCGATCATGTCCAGCACCTGGTCATAATAGGAAAAATCATTGGACGGAATGACGTCCAGGCCGCATTCGGCCTGCAATGACCAGTGCCTTTTTCTTAACTCGCGACCGATGTCTTTCAGCTCGCCGTCTTCCAGCCGCCCCGACCAGTAGCCTTCAGTGGCTTTCTTGAGTTCGCGGCGTGCGCCAATGCGTGGAAAGCCGAGATTAGTTGCTTGTATCGTCATGGGGTTCTCCGTAGTGCTGATGGTGCCGGATTCTGCCCCGGGCATTCGGGGTGGTTTGCGCTCCGGCAATGGTTTCCAGAAGCACCAGCAGACGACGGTTGCGAGGTGTCGCCAGGATTGGGGAGATATCGCGACGCAATGCGGCCAGCAGCCGGCGGGCGGCCGGGACTGTTCCGGGTGAATCCGGCTGCAGGAACAGCCAGGCCAGGATCAGGTCTTCCGCATCGGCATCAGCGAAATCGCCATGCAGTGCCCGCAGCAATACATCCTCGCGGTCGTCGCGTGAGGAACCATTCGGCCACCGGGCCGCTTGCTGTCGGGACAGTCCATCGGGCTCACCGGGCGCGCGGCGCGATGCCAGCGTGTCCACTTGCCGAGATTGCCGGGACGCGTTCGATCCGAACCCGTCGCCGTTTGACGGAGACTTCATGCATGCACCTCCACCAGCCCTCCGCTGGTTGTTTCGGGTTTGACGTGATGGCAGGTCTCCTGGCTCGTGGTGTTTGGAGCAGCTCCGCCTTCCCATCCGGCCGAGGGGGTCGACCGGTCAGTGGCGTCATGGAGCGCCCGAACCACTTACAGTTGCGGGGGCAGCTTCGGAATAGCCGGAATGGTTGCCGGCGCACCGAATTCCCTTTTCATCCCAGGCCGGCAATGTGCCGCCGGACATGAGAACCATCACGGTCAGTATAGGGCATCTGCGAGCAGCAGTTTGGGCTTTGGCTTACGCCCGGAACGCACCACACGGTCGGCGGCTTTTTAGGCAGAAACGCCCTCCGCGCAGAGTTACTCAGAGGCTCCCCAATCGTTGGACGACTTGGTAGTGCGGGGGCCCTGCAGCGTGACGGCATTGACCCAGCCCTTCTCAATGGCGCCGGCCAGATCCGTCTGCAACGTTTGGCCAACCGTTTCCAGCGACACTTCCAGGCCGAGAACTCCAACGGCCTGGTTGCGGCCCTGGGTCTTGCCCATGTACAGCGCCAGATCGGCAATCTGCAGCGCCTTTTCCCAGCCGATATTGTGTTCTTCGGCTCCGGCGAGGGGCAAGGTGACAAAGCCGCCGGTTGCGGTGACCTGGACTGACCTGCCGTCGTGAACAACCGGCTGCTCACCAATGGCAGACAGCACCTTCCGCGCGTAACCCGGCAGGCAATCGGGATCCATCTGGCGCAGATACATCAGCAACTCCTCTCCGCCCCATCGCACAACCATGTCCGATTCGCGGGTCAGTGCTTCCAGTCTGCGGGCTAACTCCACCAGCACGGCATCTCCGGTGCTGTGGCCGTGCCGGTCATTGATGCGCTTGAAGTGATCCACATCCAGCAGCAGTATGGCATCCGGGAGATCGTCGTCACGGCGATCCGTGGCCGTTTCGCTGCGATCAAGCATCCTTTCATGGAACAGGCGCCGATTGAGCAGGCCGGTCAGCGGATCATGCCGCGACTGGTATTCCAATTGCCGGTTGGCCACCTTCAGGCTGCGGTTGGCCTGCCGTGCCGCACGCCAGGCCAGCCAGAGCAGTACCAGACCCATCAGTACGACCAGCACGAACAGTATGGCGATGCGCTGCTGCAAACGCTGGTTCTCGATCATTTCTTCCTGAAGTGCATTGCGTTGCTCGAGCAGTTCGATCTGCGTGGCCTGCTCCTGCGCCTCGTAGCGGGTCTGAAGTTCGCTGAGGCTGCGTTCCCGTTCGCTGCGAAACAACGCCTCGTTCAGACTGCGCTGCTGCTTCAATACCGAAATGGCTTGCGGGTAGTGCGCGGCTTCCTGATAGGCGCGGGCCACGTAGTCGAGCAGGGCCGAAAACTGCGAACGGGTGTACTGCGCTTCAAGCCGCTCTTTCGCATCTTCCAGGCGAGCCAGGCCATCATCGTGCTGCCCCTGCATGACGGCGATGTAGCCCAGGTTGAAATCCAGCAGGTCTGCCGTGACTTCTGCCTCCTGTTCGCGAGCTTCGATCAGTGCTTCCTGCATGATGGCTTTCGCTTCATCGTAGCGGCCCAGGTGCACCAGGGCCGAGCCGATGTTGTTCATGCTGTTGAGAACCACGCTGGCCTGGTCGTACTCCAGGGCCAGCTTCCATGCCTGTTCATGCGTGTGGATGGAGTCATCGAACCGTTCCAGGTGATTCTCCAGGTAGCCGCGAAAGAGCAGTAGTTCGGGGATGGAATGATCGATGCCGATTTCAGTGGCCTGCTCGATTGCGCGCTCCACCATGTCCAAAGCCGTCTCGTGGTTGCGCAGCTCGGCCTGAAGATAGGCCATGTTGACGTTGAGAAACTGCCTGCGCAGCGGCGAGCGTGGGTCGTCCGATTCCAGCTGAGCGTCGTGGGCGGCCAGAAAATGCGCCATGGCCTCCTCGAACTGACTGACCTGGCGCAGCAGTCTTCCCAGTACATTGTGCACGTAGTAGCGCACGCGCGGGTCGCGAACCTCGGTCAGTGTCTGCTCGGCCCGGGGCGCCAGCAGCAAGGCCTCTGAAAGCTCCCCGGTGGCCATCAGTGCTTCCATCCGAAAGCCCAGCGCTTCGCTCAATGCCTGGATGTCGTCGTCGTTTTCGGCAACCTCGATGAGGGTTTGCGCCGTGATCTCCGCGGCATCCAAATCGCCATGAAAGACCTGGTGCAGGACAAGATATCCCAGTGCACGAACCTGAGTTGCGGCCGGCGTGGTTTCGGTGAAGTCATCGATGATGGCACGGATGGCCGAGTGACTGGTTTCGCGGTCGGTGTCCGGTCGATCCAGCAGCAACAGGTAGTCGTCCAGCCTGGACTCCAGTGCATATTCCCCATCATCGGACATGGCCGCAATACTGCAACATAACGCCAGTGCCAGACCTGTCAACTGCCAGAGTCTCTGCCAGCAAGTGTTCGATCCGTCCGTCATGTATTCTCCGCCTCCTGGCGAATTCAACCCGTCATTCTAGCTGGAACGAAGGCTCCAGTGCCTTGAACTGGTTCACGTTTCTGAAACATGGCTGGCCGATGAATCGAACTCGAGCGCCAGCTGTCTGAGTTCATTGGAGGGAACCGGTCGACCCATCAGAAAGCCCTGGGCCAGCTCGCAGCCCATGTCCCTGAGCAATTGATACTGGCGGGCGTTCTCGATTCCTTCGGCCACCACCCGCATGTCCAGGTTGTGGGCAAGGCCGATGATGGCGCGCACAATGGCTTGACCGCTGGTCTGGTCGGTGCGCAGGTCGGCAATGAAGCGACGATCGATCTTCAGTGTGTCGACCGGCAGTTGTCGAAGATAATTCAGCGAAGAGTAGCCGCTGCCAAAGTCGTCAATGGCAATACTGATGCCGGGCAGGCGTCGCTTGATCAGGTGCAGGTGCTTGATGGCTGTTGGCATGTCTTCCATCAGTGCTGTCTCGGTAATCTCGAAGCACAGTCGTTCGCCACTCTCGCCGCCGCTTTTCTGCGTGTCCCTGATCAGTGCCAGCACATGCTCGGCGTCATACAGGTCGCTGGCTGACAGATTGACGGCCATCAGGAACCCGGGAGTCCGGGCGGGAGACCAGGACACCAGTATCCGGCAAGCGCGGGAAATCATCTGACGATCAATTCGACCGATCAGCTTGAAGCGCTCGGCCAGAGAAAGGAACTGGCCCGGCGGCAGCATGCCGCGTTCGGGATGCTGCCATCGCACCAGGGTTTCCAGGCCAATCAGCCGACCGTCATTCAGGCGGTAGATGGGCTGGTACCAGGCCTCCAGTGCATCCCGCTCTACAGCATCGGCCAGTTCGGAGCGCAATCGGAGTGTGTCGGAAATGGCAGCCGACATGGCCGGCTCGAAAAATCGGAAGGTGTTCTTGCCAGCGGCCTTGGCTTCGTACATGGCCAGGTCTGCGTTGCGCAGCAGTCGTTCCTGGTCCTGATCGTCATCCGGCATGAGGGTGATTCCAATGCTGGCCTGTATGCTCAGCCGTTGCCCCCGCAGTTCGACAGGTGCGGTAATCGCTGCCATGATCCGCCTGGCCATTTCGATGGCGTCATCACGCTTGCTGATCTCGCACAGAAGGACAAACTCGTCTCCACCCAGTCGGGCCACCGTGTCGGATTCGCGCAGCGCCGATTTCAGCCGCCGACCCACTTCAACCAGCAACTGATCGCCGGCGGCGTGCGTGAGGGTATCGTTGATGATCTTGAAGTCGTCGATATCCAGCAGCATCAGGGCGGCGCGCTGGTTGTAGCGCCGGCACCGGTGAGCTGTCTGCTCGATCCGATCGGCCAGCAGCTTGCGATTCGGCAACTGGGTCAGCACATCGTGATAGGCCATGTGGCGCAACTGACGACCCAGACCCGCGGCATCCAGTGCACCCGCCAGCAATTGTCCCAGCAGGCGCAAATCGTGCTGAATCTCGTCGTTCCAGTACTGACGCTGCCGCACCGCATCCAGGCCGAACATGCCTGCAACCTCTCCGCCCCGGATGATCGGTACGATCAGCAGCGACTTGATATTCTGTGCCTGGTACTCGGTCCGATCATGGGCATACTGATCATCCATTCCGTCAACATCCGGCGCGTGAGCCACACAGTTGGCTTTCATGTGCTCCCTGAGCCAGGGCAGTTTGGCAAATGGCAGGTTCTGAAGCCGATGGATGGCCGGGGGAATACCCTGATCAAACCATTCATGTGTGTTGGTGATGGTGTCGTTTTGCCAGTCGATGGTGAACAGGTAGCAGCGGTCGACTGCAAAGAATCTACCGATATCGGCCAGCAATTCATCGATAGCCTGATCCAGCGATTCCGGATCCAGCTTGACCAGGCGCAGGGAAATATCGAGTAGCAAGCGGTTGAACCCGATGCGCTGTTCGACGCTGTCATGCAGACGCTGAGGTTCATCCAGCGGTCGCATGATGGCGGCATAGAGCGGTGTGGGGTCTCTACGCAGCCTGGACAGGCTGACCAGTACCTGGCGTATCTCTCCCGATGACCGGCGATGCTGTGCGTGGAAGTGGGTTTCGTCCTCTCCGGCCGGCAGGGCTTCCAGCAGCTTTTGCGACACTTCCTCGGGAAGAACGTCCGTATCAAGGTCGGCGACGTTGAGTTTGTACAGTTCCCGCAGTTCGTAGCCGCTTTGCCGACAGGCTGCCGCATTGGCATGAAGGATGTGCCCCTGGGCATCGTGAATGAGGACGGCCTCGCCCAGCCCCTCGAGAAACAGCCGACCCAGAGTTTCAGTGCTGTCGTTGCAATTCATGGCCGGAAGTCTGCGATATCCCTTGGTTTGTCCCCGACCCGGCTACCGCAGCTTTAGCCCGAAAGCTGTGATTGCATTTGCTCCACCAGATAATTCCGAATCTGATCAAGAAACTGGTGCATGTGATCGATCTGTCGAGACAGATCGCCCATACTAGCCAGGCCTGCCTGGCGGTTGCCACGTTGCCAGTCATTTCGGATTCCCTCGTACAACTCGAAAAGCTCGTCATAGGCCTGCCCCAGCCGACTGAATTCAGGCAGATCACGAAAGTCGAATTCGTTATCCGATGCATCATAGTACCACTCACCGAAGTAATTGCCGGTCTTGCTCACTTCGGGGAAGCCATGTCGATCGGGATTTTCGAAGGCCAGTATGATCCGGGTATGGAGCTCATTGAGCCAGCACATTACAGCCATCAGGTGACCGGCAGCCATGCTCTTGTAAGCCGCCTTCTGCAAATCGACCATACGATGGTGGGTGTCCGTGGTCACTTCGTTGACCTCGGTGGATACCTGGCTGATATCCTCCAGGCTGCCGGCCAGAACCTCGATCAGTGATTCGGTGGCCTGAGTGTCGGACTCGATGCCTTCCAGTTGTTCGCCGATATCGCGCGTGATCCGGGTAACGTTATCCGAAAGCTTGCGTACTTCATCGGCAACAACAGCAAAGCCCTTGCCGTGCTCTCCGGCCCGGGCTGCTTCGATGGCGGCATTAAGTGACAGGATCCGGGTCTGCGCCGAGATGTTTTCAATCCGTGCGACAAATCCCTCGATGTGGCTGACATGGCCACGCAGCTTGCCGGCAATGCCCTTGCGTTCCTCCACAGTCGTGCGGATGGTATCCAGCCGGTCATCGAGCAGCGTGACATGTTTCGCGGCCTGCCCCATCAGATCCTGAGAGCTGTAGGTGTGCGACATGGGCTCGAAAAGCTCGCCCACGATCACGCCGCACTCGTTGGAGAGCAGGTTGAGCTGCTGCAGGAAGTGCTTCGTGTTTCGCGGCATGGTACGGGGGCGGGGCTTTTCCACGCCTCGCCCGGCACCATCGGCATCGCCACCGGTCGGCTGGCCGGTTTGGCTGCCAGAATTCCTTTTCCCGCTTGTTCCTAGTATGCGGCTAAGCACGGTGGCCTCTCGATGGTCTCGCCTCCTCTGTTTGTAGCGGCCAGATTGCCTCTTTCTGAAGCAGCGAGGTTTGACACAGGGCAAATCCTGAAGGGCCACAAAGAAGTACAGTGCATTCATGAAAGTTGCTCCCCCGTTCCATTGACGGGTTCAGGCGGGCCGCTGACCGGAGTTGGAAATCCATGAATAAACTGTTGTTCGTCTCTCTCATCGTTACTTGTCTACTGGTTGGCATGCCGGCGTTTGCTGCCGACCCTGTGCCCGATGCCTGCTTTGATACTATCGATGGCGGCCAGGCTGACCTGCGGTCACTCGAAGGTCAGGTTGTCGTGTTGAATCTCTGGGCCGTCTGGTGTTCCCCTTGCTTGATCGAAATTCCCCACCTGGTACGACTGCAGCCAAAACTTGAAGATGTGGGGGCCACGGTAGTCGGCCTCGCCGTCGACTCGGGCAGTGCTTCGGCGATACAGCGATTCTGGACCCACCGGCTGGAAATCGAACCGGTCTATCCCCTGTGGAAGACCACCGCGGACGAGGCCGGTGAGCTGTTTCAGGCCCGAACCTATCCGACCACGCTGATCATAGACCGCGAAGGGCAGGTTCGCGAAACAATGCTCGGTCTGCAGACAGGCGAGGATCTGCTGGCAGCAGTCGAGCCTTACCTCTGAACGCTCCAACTCCAAACTTTTTTGAGGAATTGACCCAGGTCAACATCTGCAAAGCAGTATTTTCATAGCATGTTTGTCAAGCGCGACGGTCGGTGAAACCGTCGGTAGACACTCCCAGCGATGGACAAACATGACCCACCACACGCCAATCCCATTGAAACCTGTCTTCCGCCACACGCTGGTGGCCGTGGTGATGCTCTTTGCCGTCGCCCCCGTGCTGGCCGAGGAGACTTTCAACGGCAAGGGCGATGTGCAGGTCGGCCAGGAGCTCTACCAGACACATTGTGCCGATTGCCATGGAGAGCATGGCCGGGGCGACGGCTCGTGGGCTGGTGCCTATGAGCCGCCACCCTCGGATCTGACCCGCGAGGGCCTGACTGGTGAGCGCCTTTTCATTGCCACGCGCGATGGCGGAATGGCTGTTGGCATGCGCGCCACGATGCCCGCATTCCGGCACACGCTGGACGACTCATCCATCCACGACATCGTGGCCTATATCCAGTCACTTTCGGATTGAGCTTCACCCTGTAACCAAGACACCTGAGGAACAAGACCATGTTAAATAGATACACACCAACCACGCTTCTGGGGGCCGCCGCTCTGGCGGTTGGCCTGAGTGCGGCCGTGTTCTCACCGGATGCGCAGGCCTGCCCGTCGTGCAACGACTCGTTCATGCACGAACTCAAGAATGAACGGGCCCACACGGCCGTCGGGCGCGACCTGCTGGCCGCCGTGGCCAACCAGGAAGGCCTGCCGCTGGGCTCGGCCAGCCAGGCGATCACCGCCAGTTCCGTGGCCGCGGCCCGGGGCGGCGATGTCGTTCTCGATGCCATCTTCGAGGGTGCCGATTTCATCGAGATCATCAAGCGCGACGAAGGGCTCGACATTCCCGCCACCAGCTACGTGCCGCAGGACGCCGAACCGGATGTGGAGTTCACCATTCGCCTGGACGAGGGCGAGACCTACATCGGTCAGGGCGTCATCTACGACGGCTTTCTCTCCGACGGCAAGATTCCCGGCCCGACGCTGAAGGTGACCGAGGGCGATATCGTGCGAATCACGGTGGAAAACACCGGCACGGTTCCGCACGGTGCCTCCATCCATGCCGCCGATACACAGACCTCCAAGTACATCGGTGATATCGGCCCGGGTCAGTCGAAGAGCGTGACCTTCCGCGCCAACATGCCGGGCGTCTACATGTGGCACTGCGCGCCGGGTGGCCATGCCATTCCGATGCACGTGCTGTTCGGTCAGTACGGCATGATCGTGGTCGAACCGAAGGAGACCAAGTACAAGCTCGAGGAGAAGCTTGGCCATGGTCCGGACCTGGAACTCTACATGATCCAGCACGAGTTCTATGCCAGCGGCAAGGACGCCATCGAAGGCAACCCGATCTATACCGCCTTCAATGGCAAGTTGTTCCGCTACGTCGAAGAGCCGATCGTGGCCAAGCCCGGCGACTACGTGCGCGTCAACTTCCTCAACATCGGCCCCAACCTGGTCTCGACCTTCCACCTGGTGGGCATCATCTGGGACTTCGTTTACTGGCAGGGGCATCCGGAAGCATGGATGCCGGGTGGCCAGACTGTCACTGCCGGACCGTCCGACTCCTGGGTGATTGAGTTCCGTGTACCGCCCGATGAAGGCGCCTACCTGATGCTCTCGCACGCGGTCGGTTCCACGGCCCGTGGCGCGATCGGGGTGCTGGTGGCCGACGCCGATGCAGACACGCCCAAGACCGTTCTGGCCGACGGCCCCGAATACACCGAGGAAGAGATTGACGAGATCCGCGAAACGGCCATGCGGGCGATCTCCCCGTTTGCTCCGGCCGAGCGCCTCAATGGCCTGCCTGCCGAGCCGGACCGCCCGGTCAGCTATGGCCCGGAAGTCGATGAAGTGTTCGTGCAGATCATCGGCAACTCCTACTATCCGAAGGTCATTGAGATCGAGCCGGGCACCAAGGTGACCTGGGTCAATGAAGACGTCTTCACCTACATGGCCGGCGAGTTCTCGGGCATTCACAATGCCGTGGCCATTGATGGTCCGGAACTGTTTGCCACCGGCATGCTGGGACATGCCGAAGCCGACAGCTTCACCTTCAGCGAGACGGGCGAGTACACCTACATCTGCACGCCCCACCCCTACATGAAGGGCAAGGTCATTGTTCGCGAGCCGAGCAACTGATCACACCCCCTCCTGTCAGGACATGCAAAGGGCCGGGTTCTCCCGGCCCTTTCATTTGGCAGAACCTGAATTCAATCAGGCTGGCCATGCTCAACCATTCGCTACCGTACGTCACGCAGGGTCAAGCACCAATGGATCCGAGCAGCTAAAGTGAGCCGGTTCACCCGCAAAGAATATTCATCATGACTTCTCCCTCGCATTACGACAAAGCGGCGCTCCAGGCCTGCGGCATGGGGCGCCTTTTTGAAGGCAATATGCGCTTGCCGGTCGACAAGATGCTGATGTTCGATCGGATCACCCACATCAGCGACCAGGGCGGTGCCCATGGCAAGGGCGAGGTGGTCGCGGAACTGGATATCCATCCGGACCTCTGGTTCTTCGACTGCCATTTCATTGAAGACCCGGTCATGCCCGGTTGCCTGGGTCTTGATGCCTTGTGGCAACTGGTGGGCTTCTTCCTGGCGTGGAACGGCGGCAATGGACGAGGGCGGGCGCTGGGCGTGGGCGAAGTGAAGTTCTTTGGCCAGGTCCTGCCCGACAACAAACTGGTCAGCTACCGGCTTGATATCCGCCGCGTCATTCGCCGCGGTCTGGACATGGCCGTGGCCGACGGCAGCGTGGCCGTCGATGGTCGGGACATCTATACCGCCCGCAACCTCAAGGTCTGCCTGTTCACGTCCATGGATGCATTCGAGGGAGGTGGCTCATGAGGCGTGTGGTGGTGACCGGCCTGGGCGTGGTCTCCAGCCTGGGCAATGATCTGGATGCGGTTGATGAATCCCTGCGGTCAGTTCGCTCCGGCCTGACTTTCAGCGAGGAGGCCCGTGAGGCCGGCTTGCGCAGCCATGTCTGGGGCTCCATCGACGTGGATCTCGAAGCCCTGATCGACCGGAAACTGCGACGTTTCATGTGCCCGGGTGCCGGCTATGCCTGGCTGGCCATGCGCGAGGCCATCGAGCGGGCCGGACTCGACCCGACCGTGGTCAGCAGCGACCGCACCGGCCTGGTGGCCGGCTCCGGCGGCAATTCCAGCGTGGAGCTGCTCGATGCCGTCGATACCCATCGTGAGCGCGGTATCCGACGCGTCGGACCGTTTCGGGTACCGCGCACCATGAGCAGTGCCATCAATGCCTCGCTGAGCACGGCGTTTGGAATCCGCGGCATCAACTACGGCATCACCTCGGCCTGCGCCACCAGCGCCCACGCCATTGGCCATGCCGCCGACCTGATTGCACTCGGCCGCCAGGACGTGATGTTTGCCGGTGGCGGTGAAGACCTGCACTGGAGTCTGAGTCTGCTGTTCGATGCCATGGGCGCCCTGTCCACACGCTACAACGACACGCCCGAGGCGGCTTCACGGACTTACGACGCCCATCGTGATGGCTTTGTCATCTCCGGCGGCGGCGGCATGCTTGTTTTGGAGGAGCGCGACCATGCGCTGGAACGCGGGGCCACGATCTGGGCGGAGGTGGCCGGCTTCGGTGCCACTTCGGACGGCGCCGACATGGTCCAGCCCAGCGGTGAAGGCGCGGTGCGCTGCATGCAGATGGCCCTGGACGGACTGGAAGAGCCGATCAGCTATATCAATACCCATGGCACCAGTACACCGGCCGGCGACATCGTCGAGCTGAAAGCCATATCCGAGGTGTTCGGCCAGGATCTGCCGGCCCTGGGGTCGACCAAGCCCCTGACCGGTCATTCCCTGGGGGCGGCCGGCGTACACGAGGCGATCTACTGCCTGCTGATGCAGCGCGGCAACTACATCACGCCGTCAGCCAATATCGAAGATCTGGATACAGGCGCCGAAGGCTATCCCATCGTGCGTGAACTGCGTGATGCGGTCGAATTGCCCCTGGTGATGAGCAACAGCTTCGGTTTCGGCGGCACCAACGCCACCCTGGTGTTCAGGAAAAACGAGCCCTGAAGCGTGCCGGAGACAGCCCCATCCAGCGCTTGAAGGCGCGACTGAAGGCGCTGAGCTCGGAAAAGCCCAGGCACTGAGCGACCTCGGTCAGGCTGCGGTCCGTATCACTGACAAACCACAGCGCCTGCTCGCGTCGCACGTCTTCGAGCAGTGCGGCGAACGTCTGGTTTTCCTGCTTGAGGCGCTTGTATAGCGTCTGTCGGCTGATATGGAGTTCCGCGGCGATCACTGCGGCCCGGGCACGCCCGGTTTCCAGCTTGCGACGGATCAGTTCGCGGACCTGCGGGGAGAAGCCCGGAGTCTGACGCATCCTCTCCTGGGCCAGCATCCATAACCGGGCGAGCTGTGACAGCGACAGATCTGTCGGCTCGCCGGCCAGGCGTTCCGGGGGAATATTGGCCTGGTTGGCCAGGTCTCGCAGGGAGCCACCGGCCGACTGCAGGTAGCTGCGAATTCTGTCGATCAGATGATTGACCAGGGGTTCCATGGGTGGCTGCCGGCAACTGGCTTGGGTGGTGGACAGGGCTCAAGAGTACCAAGTCCCGATGGCCAATGCGCCCAAGCCTTCTAAAGTTCCTTGCCTGCTGGCCGCTAAATGGGGCACGGCGGTAATCCGTTTCGATTTTCGCCCTGCCCTGCACAGGCGCAACCGGGCCAGTGTGTGGGCTTAGCGACCCACTCAGCTCGGGGCAGCCGCCATGGACGCAACCTTCAATTCTGCAGCGCAGGCACTTCAGCAGGGCACGACCAACTTCCGCGAGGCCGCCGAGCGCGTCAGCTCCGGGCCGGCCCAGGACGGATTCGTTTCTGCGGTAGTCGAAATGCAATCAGCCCAGCGCGAAGTGGAGGCGGCCGTCGAGGTAGTGCGCGCCGTCGATGAATCGCTCGGGCGCCTCATCGACGTCATGGCCTGAACCAGCCTGTTCACCAACGGCGTCGACTCCACGCTTCAAACCCACCCTTGAGACTGTAGAGGGTTTCGATGCCTGCTGCCGAGAGCACCGGGGCGGCTGTCTGACAGCGCATACCGCTCTGACAGTAAATGATTGCCGCTGGTGCCCGTGGCACCTTGACCTCGCCGCGCTGCAGCTTCGACAGGGGCAGGTTGAGGGCCCCGTCGACATGGCCCTGGGCAAACTCATCGGCTTCGCGCACGTCGACCCAGAGCGTGTCACCCAGGGCGAGCGCATCTTCCGGGACAAGCTCGATCAGCCTGTTGCCAATGCCAGACAGTGAAATGGTCGCCGCCGGCTGACTGCAAAGCGGGCAATCCGGCTTGTGGGTTATGGACATCTGCCGGCTGCTCATGTCGCGCGCATCGAACATCCACAATCGCCCTGACAGGCTTTCCAGCTTCGGGCCGCTGACCAGGCACTTGATGGCTTCGGCGGCTTGAATGCAGCCGGCCATGCCGACCAGGGGTCCCAGCACCCCGGCCTCGGCGCAGTTGGGCATCCAGCCGGTGGGGGGCTCGGGAAACAGGCAGCGCAGGCAGGGGCCGTGATCCGGGGCGAATACCGTCACCATCGCTTCCATGCCGGTGGCCGAGCCGTAGACCAGCGGCACAGCGAACTTCACCGAGGCATCGGCGACCAGATACTTGGTGGCGTAGTTGTCGCTGCCGTCGATGACCACGTCGGCCCGGGCAAACAGCGACTCGACATTGTCGACGTCCAGGCGCGAGACCAGGGGTTCGACGACGATGTCGCCGTTCATGGCGGCCAGCCGCTCGGCTGCCGCCTTTGCCTTGGGTTGCCCGATATCGGTCTCGGCAAACAGCGTCTGGCGCTGCAGGTTGGACAGGTCGACGCGGTCGTCGTCGATGATCACGATATGACCGACGCCGGCGGCGGCCAGGTAGGGCAGCGAGGCACAACCCAGCCCACCGGCACCGATGCACAGCACCGTTGCCGCGCCCAGGCGGCGCTGCCCTTCAGTGCCAAGCTCGGGCAGTATGGTTTGCTTGGCGTAGCGCGAACTCATGGGTTGTCTGAAGCCAACCGGTAGTCGTCCGGGCTGTTGATGTTGCCCGACAAGCGATCGGAAGTCGGTTCCACCGAGGCCAGATCAAGGTGATTGGCCAGGTTGCGCAAGGCCAGGTCCTGCTGGTTTAGCAGGGCGACGATGATCCGGCGTATTCTCGGATTGGCACTCAGGGCCATCGGTAGCGGGGTCGTTGTGAACCTTGATCCATCGTGTGACGCTGCTGCGCTCACCAATGGAGTCAGATCGTCGGAGACCAAATGAGGCATGTCCACCGGCACGATCAACAGTGTCCCGCCCAGTTCCGGTCGCCGCACCAGTATCGAAGCAATGCCACCCATCGGCCCCAGGTGGGGCTGCAGGTCGGGCACATGGTCGTAGCATGGCCGGTTGCCGGAGACGATCACCCGCGCACACCCGGCCTCCCCCAGCAAGGCGATGCTACGGTCAAGAAACGTCTGCCCATTGCCCCAGACCAACCCGGCCTTGTCCCGCCCCATCCGAGACGACCGCCCCCCGGCCAGCACAATCCCTGTCAAATCACCTGTCACCTGTCACCTGTCACCTGTCACCCGAACCCCCACACAAAGCATGTCCCTTAACCCACTCACTGTCGCCGTCAAAGTAATGTTCCTGCTTCCAGATCGGGGCGCGGTGCTTCATCTGTTCGACCAGGTAACGGCAGGCCTTGAAGGACTCGTCGCGGTGGCGTGAACTGGCCGCGGCAATCACGCTGGCCTCGCCGACTTCCAGACGCCCGTGACGATGGGCCAGCCACAGGTGAATGCCTTCGCCCCACTGCTGTCTGGCTTCGGCACAGATTTCGCTGAACACGTTGCGGCACAGTACGGCATGCAGGTCGTAGCTCACTGCCAGCACCTGCCGGCCCAGGTTGATATCGCGCACCCGTCCGATAAACAGATCGGCCGCGCCATGACCGGGCGCCGAGCAGTGATCGAGTGCGGTTACCGGGTCGAGCACGGCATCGGTGACATCGACATGGATGCTCATCTCACCCTCCACACACCGGTGGCAGAATCGAAAGCGGTTCGCCCTCCGGCAGGCTGTCGTCATCGTCCAGCACGGCCTGGTCGGTGGCAAACGCCGAGGCCTTGAGCAGGGCCAGGGCATTGTCGTCGCCGGCATAGTGCGCTTTCAGCGCCTCGCGCACATCACGAACTTGGGCATTGCCGGGGAGGGTCACGGTAACCGTGCTGTCGTCACCGAACTGGCGAAAGGCACCAAACAGCCGGATGGATATCGTCACATTGTTGTCAGTGGCGGTTGCGTCGTTCATCAGGGACCTGCCTGTTGCGGACTGGAGGGAGTGGAGCCATCGCCGCCGATGGCCCGGGGTACGGGAAAGCGGTAGCCGAGCTGGTACGCGATCAGCAGCGCGGCGGTGCCGACAACCAGCACCGCCAGCATGTTGGCAAACACCAGCGCGGCGCCACCCATCAGCAACAGCACGGCGCGGCTGTGCATGAGCTGCCAGCTCGGCCGGGCGAGTTGAAAATGAAACCAGCCGATCACGCCGATCAGCAGGGCCTGCAGGATGGCCGGATACTCCGGTAGTCCACCGCCGCCAGCGACCAGGATGGCGCTCATGGCCAGCAACGTGATTCCGATGATGGCGTTGGAGCGCCAGGTACGGCTGCCACCGCGATAGTGGGCGGTCACGCCGCCGGAGCCGTGGCAGTAGGGCATGCCCCCGAAGGTGCCGACTACCAGGTTGCCGATGCCCAGAGACTGCAACAATCGGCGCGGAGTGACGCGTTCGGCGCGCTCGCCATAGTAATCCCGAGCCGCCCGTTCCGTGCCCAGCACCGAATTGGTCAGTGTCAGGGCAATCTGCGGCAGGACCATCAGGGCGATGATGCTGGCCCGGATGCCGGAGTCGGCCACATCACCGCTGACCGGTACGGCGTGAAACAGACCCCAGACCAGTCCCCCGGCTGCCACCAGACCGAGCAGGGGCCAGCGTGTCAGCTGGGTGATCAGTACCAGCGTGATGGCGGCCGCCACGACCACGGCCAGTTCGGCGGGTGAAGCCCCCAGCATGCGCAATGCCGCCAGCATCAGCATGATGCCCAGACCGAGCTGGAAGCCATGAACCAGCACCAGCGGGATCCGATTGGAGAAACGATTGACCGGCAGCCAGGCAATGGAAAAATAGATCAGCCCCAGCGCCAGACCGGCCAGCTGCAGTTCCTGGGCGCTGGCGCCGGCGGCGATGGCCATGACCGACAGGGATTTCAGTGGCTGAACGGGAATGGGCAGGCGAAACAGCCAGCCGGTCACCAGGTAGGCTGCCCCGGTGGTCGCCAGCATGATTGCGGCCGAAGCCCCGGTTTGCCAGGCCAGCGCCAGCAGCAATGGGAAAAGTACCGCACCATCGGCAAAGGCGCCGGTCAGGTCACCGTGCCACGGTGAGCTCCTGGTCGTAGAGCGGTTCACGAACCGAAGCCTTCGGGCAGCTCGCCGATGCCGTCGGGATGCTCGTAGCGGCCGGACTTGCCCCCGGTCTTGAGCAGCAGCCGAATTCCCTCGATGGCCAGGTCGGGCTGGACCTGCTTGGCCAGGTCCCAGATGGTCAGCAGTGCCCCGTTGACTCCGGCCAGTGCCTCCATCTCCACCCCGGTGCGCGCCGAGGACGAGGCCTGGCAGAAGGCCGTGACTGCCGAGTCGGCTGCATCGAGCCGGAATGCCACGCGCACCTGGTCCAGCCCCAGCGGGTGACAGAGTGGAATGATCTCCGGCGTCTTCTTCGCCGCCAGCACCCCGGCCACCTCGGCCAGCCTGAGCGGGTCACCCTTGGGCAGCGTGCCATCGCGCACCATGGCAAAGGTCTCGGCGTTCATCACAATCCGCCCCGAGGCCACGGCGACACGGCGGGTGATGGCTTTATCGCCAACGTCGATCATTTTGTAGTGCTGTCGGTTGTCGTTCATCGCTGCACTCGAAGGTTTCAGGGTTCAGGTTTCAGGATTCAGGGCGGGCTTTGGTCGGGCTTTTCCTGAACCCTGAACCCTGAAACCTTTCTTCTACCCTCCCGTCATCGCCAAGTGGGGGGTGTCGCCGTAGTCGCCGTCGTGCAGGAAGTGCGAGACGCGCTTGCCGAACAGGGCGGTCAGTACGGTGGCTTTCAGTTCTTCCTTCTGCTCGTCGCTTTGCAGTAGTGGCCTGAGGTTGCCGGTGCCGTTGCCGAACAGGCACAGTCGCAGCCCGCCGCGCGCGGTCACGCGCAGGCGGTTGCAGGTGTCGCAGAAGCCCGGCGCGTAAGGGGCGATGATGCCGATGCGTCCGGCGTGCTCGGGATGCCGGTACTCGATGGCCGGGCCGTCGGCCTCGCCGCGTTCCATCGGCGTCCAGCCGGCGGCGTCGAGCTGGTCACGCACCAGTTGCCCGCCGACATGGCGCTTTTCGAAATACTCGCCGTTGTCGCCGGTGCGCATCAGTTCGATAAAGCGCACGCTGACCGGGCGCTTGCGCACGAACTCGAAAAACGCCGGTAACTGCTCGTCGTTGAGGCCCTTCAGCAGTACCGTGTTGATCTTGACCGCATCGAAACCGTGCGCCAGGGCCGCGTCGATGCCGGCCATGACCTTGTCGAAGCGCTTGTCACCGGTAATGCGCTTGAAATGCTCGGCATCCAGTCCATCCAGGCTGATGTTGACCGCATCCATGCCGGCGTCCTTGAGTTTCGCTGCATCCTGTGCCAGGCGGAAGGCATTGGTGGTCATGGCGATGCGCTGCACGCCCGGTGCCGCGCGCACGGTGCGCACGATGTCGAGGAAGTCCTTGCGCACGGTGGGCTCGCCGCCGGTCAGGCGGATCTTCCAGGTGCCAAGTTCGGCGAAGGCGGTGACCAGCCGGCGGATCTCGTCGTGGTCGAGAAAGCCCGTGGGCTTGCCCTGGTAGCCATTGGGCAGGCAGTACTCGCAACGAAAGTTGCAAACGTCGGTCACCGACAGCCGCAAGTAGGAAAAGCGGCGGCCGAAGCCGTCTTTGAGCTGTGTCATTGCCACTCCTTTTCAAGGCCGGAAGGCGGTGCCGTTTCCGGCGACCACCCTGGCTGCCCGGACGGAAAGTCCCGCCTGCAGCGGCACAGCCACCCTGGCCGGTTGCGGCTTTAGGCAGATGTGCTCGGAGTCGGTTATTGAACAACCATGAGACCGCAAGTGGTCGAGTCAGGTCAAGTCCGGAAAGCCTGATTTGAAATGCCCCTATGGTTTATCTAGTATGACTATCAGGCAATGTCACGCCAAGTTCCGATGGCGCCGGACCAGATCAGGGAGTGCACGCGCATGGACGACAGGAAAGCCGAGAGGGATCGCAAGCGCAAGGAGTGGCGGTTGTTCCTGTTTATCATCCTCCTGCTCTTTCCACTGCTTTCGGTGGCCGTGGTGGGCACCTACGGCTTCTCGATCTGGATGTATCAGTTGATCATGGGCCCGCCCGGGCCACCGGCCTGAGGCGTGACTTTCAGATGAATGCTCGCCGCGAATTCTTTCTCAGGCTGGTAGGCCGCAAGCCGGCATTGCGACCGCCGTGGACGGCGGCCGATTTCGCGGATCGCTGCACCGGTTGTGGTGACTGCATCCCGGTCTGTCCGGAGGGTGTGCTGGTTGCCGGTCGGGCTGGTATTCCGCAAATGGCGCCACGTGGCGATGGATGCATTCAGTGCGGTGCCTGCGTCGAGGCCTGCGAGGAAGGCGTGTTTGAAGTCGACCGACCCGCATTCCCCTGGCAAGTGGCCATTTCAGAACGCTGCCTGACCCATATCGGTGTGAGCTGTCGCAGTTGCGAGGAAGCCTGCCCGGAAATGGCCATCGGCTTCCGGCTGGCGCCGGGAGGCGTTTCCAGGCCATTCATTGATCAGGACGCCTGCACCGGTTGCAGCGCCTGCCTGCCCGTGTGTCCGCAACAGGCCATCGAGTTGCATGAAGCAGGGAGAAAGAGGGCATGAGCCCCGTCATGGACGCCAGCACCCGCGCTGCTGTACTCAAAGGCCCGGGTGCCGGCCAGCTTCACGTGGCCAGCGTGATCGTGCACTGCCGACCCGAGAAGCTGCAGTCGCTCAAGGCCTGGCTGATCGAGCAGGAGGGCGTCGAGATCCCCGTTTCCAGCCCGGAGGGCAAGCTGGTGGTGGTCAGTGAAAGCGACTCCGAGCGCGCCATCGCCGACCTGATGCAGATGATCGGCGATCGCCCCGGGGTGCTCAACACCGCCATGGTCTACCACGAAATCATTGATAACGAGGACGATTCGCCATGAAGATAACCCGACGCGAGTTCGCCAAGGCACAGGCTGTTGCCACGGCCGCGGCCGCACTGGGACTGTCAGCTCCGGCCAGTGCCATGCAGTTCGTCACCCAGCGCGAATTGACCGAGCTGACCTGGAGCAAGGCGCCGTGTCGCTTCTGCGGCACCGGCTGTGGTGTCATGGTGGCCACGCGCAACAACCGGATCGTCGCCACTCACGGCGATGTCAAGGCCGACGTCAATCGGGGACTCAATTGCGTCAAGGGTTATTTCCTGTCCAAGATTCTCTATGGCAAGGATCGCCTGACCCGGCCGCTGCTTCGAAAGAAGAACGGTCAATATGACAAGAACGGTGAGTTCGAGCCGGTCTCCTGGGACGAGGCGCTGGAACTGATGGCCGAGAAGTTCAAGACCGCGCTTCAGGAACACGGCCCGGAAAGCATTGCCATGTTCGGCTCGGGGCAGTGGACCATATGGGAGGCCTACGCCGCCTCCAAGCTGTTCAAGGCCGGATTCCGTTCCAACAACATCGATCCCAACGCGCGCCATTGCATGGCCTCGGCCGTGGCCGCCTTCATGCGCTCATTCGGCTACGACGAGCCCATGGGCTGCTACGACGACATCGAACATGCCGATGCCTTCGTGCTGTGGGGAGCGAACATGGCCGAGATGCACCCGGTGCTGTGGAGCCGGGTCGCAGATCGTCGTCTGTCACACGACCACGTGCGCGTGGCCGTGCTCTCTCCCTACGAGACACGCAGCTTCGAACTGGCCGATATCCCGGCAGTGTTCAAGCCGCATACCGATCTCTATATCCTCAACTACATCGCCAACCACATCATCCAGTCGGGCAAGGTCAACGAGGATTTCGTCAACAGACACGTCCGCATCCTCAAGGGTCAGCAGGACATCGGCTATGGCCTGCGGGCCGAAGATCCGCGTCAGCAGGCAGCCACCGGTGCCGGCAATCCCGGTGCGGGAGAGCCCATGGACCTCGATGAGTTCGCCGATTTCGTCAGCGAGTACACGTTGGAGCGAACCGAGCGTGAAACCGGTGTCCCGGCCAGTCGACTCAAGGCCATGGCCGAGCTCTATGCCGACCCCGACACCAAGGTGATGTCGCTGTGGACCATGGGCTTCAACCAGCACACCCGCGGCGTGTGGGCCAACCACATGGTCTACAACCTGCACCTGCTCACCGGCAAGATTTCCGAACCGGGCAACAGCCCGTTCTCGCTGACCGGCCAGCCTTCAGCCGGGGGCTCCACCCGCGAGGTCGGCACCTTCGCTCATCGCCTGCCGGCCGACATGGTGGTGACCAATCCTGAGCATCGCCGATACGCCGAGGAGATCTGGAAGATGCCCGACGGCACCATTCCCGACCAGGTCGGATTCGATGCCGTGCAGCAAAGCCGCAAGCTCAAGGACGGCGTGATCAAGGTCTACTGGACCCAGGTCAACAACAACGTGCAGGCCGGGCCCAACGTCAATGACGAGATCCTGCCGGGCTGGCGCAATCCGGAAGCCTTCGTCATCGTCTCCGATATCTACCCGACGGTGTCGGCCCAGGCCGCCGACCTGATCCTGCCCGCGGCGTCCTGGGTGGAGAAAGAGGGTGCCTACGGCAATGCCGAGCGCCGCACCCAGACCTGGTACCAGATGGTCGACGCCCCCGGCGAGGCGCGCTCGGACCTGTGGCAGACCATGCAGCTGGCCAGGCGCATCCGGGTTGACGAGGTCTGGCCGGATGAACTGCTCGACAAGGTGCCGGAGTTCCGCGACAAGACCCTGTTCGACATTCTCTATGCCAATGGTCAGGCCGATCAGTACCCGCTAGACGACATGAATCCGGACTTCCCCAACCAGGAATCGAAGGACTTCGGCTTTTATGTCCAGAAGGGCCTGTTCGAGGAGTATGCCCGCTTTGGCCGCGGCAAGGGTCACGACCTGGCCGACTTCGACCTGCTGCATGAAACCCGCGGCGGACTGCGCTGGCCGGTGGTCAACGGCGAGGAGACCCGCTGGCGCTATCGCGAGGGACTGGACCCCTACGTCGAGGAAGGCACCGGCTACCAGTTCTACGGGCACGATGACAACAAGGCGGTAATGTATGCCTTGCCCTACGAGCCGCCCGCCGAAGCGCCGGACGAGGAATACCCGTTCTGGCTCAGCACCGGGCGGGTGCTGGAGCACTGGCACACCGGCACCATGACCCAGCGCGTGGCCGAGCTGCACCGGGCCGTGCCGTATGCCATGGTGTACATGAACATGGATGATGCCAGCGACCAGGGTTTTCGCCGGGGCAGTGAGGTCCGCCTGATCACCCGCCGCGGTGAAATGCGTGCCCGGGTCGAAACGCGCGGCCGGGTGCGGCCGCCCAAGGGGCTGGTCTACGTGCCGTTTTTCGATGCCAACCGGCTGGTCAACAAGCTCACCCTGGACGCGACCGACCCGATTTCGCTGCAGACCGACTACAAGAAATGCGCGGTGCGGCTGGAACTGGTCAGCCTGGCCTGAGGAGCGTGACAATGAGCAAGCTGCAAGTACTACTGTCGATCGCGATCATCCTGCTGTTCACCTCCGGTACCGCGCTGCTGGTGCTGGCCGGAGATCCGGAAGACGGTTACAACGACGACCGGGGTCCCTCGGCGCCTGACGGCCTGCGCGCCGGGGGTACGCTGTTCGAGGACTTCGCCGCACCGCCCATTCCGCGCGAAGTGCGCGAGATGCCTCGGCCCAAGCGCAACTTTCCCGAACAGCCGCCGGTGGTTCCGCACTCCATCCGCGATTACCAGATCGATCAGAACTTCAATACCTGCATGGGCTGTCACAGCCGCACGCAGAGCCCGGAAACCGGCGCCATTGCCGTCAGTGTCACCCATTACTACGACCGCGATGGACAACCGCTGGGGGCGGTATCCCCGCGACGCTACTTCTGTCTGCAATGTCATGTCCCCCAGAAGGATATTGACCCGGC
The DNA here is from genome assembly GCF_014725735.1 of Wenzhouxiangella sp. AB-CW3. Taxonomy (NCBI): domain Bacteria; kingdom Pseudomonadati; phylum Pseudomonadota; class Gammaproteobacteria; order Chromatiales; family Wenzhouxiangellaceae; genus Wenzhouxiangella; species Wenzhouxiangella sp. AB-CW3. Next base: position 3,667,556 of record NZ_CP061368.1, on the reverse strand, counting down.
CGTGGAAAACACCTTCCGCGATATGGAGCAACTGATCGCGGAGGAGGCCCGGGAGCGCCGGGGAAGGGACTGAGCCATGGGTATCCGAAACACGGTGCGTGACTACTGGCGGCTGCTCAACCAGCCGGCAAAATACCTCAGCCTGGGTGTGCTGACGCTTGGCGGCTTTGTTGCCGGCATCCTCTTCTGGGGCGGGTTCAATACCGCCATGGAGTTCACCAATACCGAGCAGTTCTGCATCTCCTGCCACGAGATGGAAATGAAGCCCTACCAGGAACTCAAGCCCACCATCCACTACACCAACCGCTCCGGGGTCCGTGCCGAGTGTGCCGACTGCCATGTGCCGCACGACTGGACATTCAAGGTGGCGCGCAAGATGGAGGCCTCAAAGGAGGTCTGGGGCTGGATCTTCGGCACCATCAACACCCACGAGAAATACGAGGCCAGGCGGCGCGAGCTGGCCGAGCGCGAGTGGGCGCGGCTCAAGGCCAACGACTCGCTGGAGTGCCGCAATTGCCACAACTTCGAATACATGGACTTCACCGAACAGGCGCCCAGGGCGCGCATGATGCATGCCAGCTCCCTGGCCACCGGCGAGGCCACCTGCATCGACTGCCACAAGGGCATCGCCCATCGCCTGCCCGACATGACCGGTGTATCGGCCTGGCAGCAGGCGGCACGGCACTTCGAGAACGAAGACAACTGAGCGGTACATGTTGAAGCGGGCCCGGATGGATGCTGATGACGCATCCCGTTGTCACCATGACTGACCGATCCGCACCGGTCACGATGTCGGCAAAGGATGCGCGTGAGCGCATTTTGTCGACACTGGCGCCGCTGAACGGCTCCGGGCTCGTTGCCCTGGGCCAGGCACTCGGCCGGGTTGTTGCCGAGGATCTTCAGTCCCCGATCGATGTGCCCCCGGCCGACAACAGCGCCATGGACGGCTATGCCGTGCGGGTTGACGATCTGACTGGTGAGGGCAGTCGTTTGCCCGTGTCGGCCCGTATACAGGCCGGCGTTTTTCCGGCGCCGCTGGAGCCGGGTACGGCCGCACGCATCTTTACCGGCGCGGTAGTGCCGGAAGACGCCGACACGGTTGTGATCCAGGAGCACTGCCAGGAAGACAACGGCCTGGTCAGCGTGGAGAAATTGCCGAAAACTGGTGCCAACATCCGCCGCTCGGGTGAGGATATCGGCAGCGGCAGCACGGTGGTTTGTGCCGGGACTTGCCTGCAGCCCCAGCACCTGGGCCTGCTCGCATCGGTGGGCCTGGCAGAAGTCCCGGTCCGCCCGCGACTGCGCGTACAGGTGCTCTCGACCGGCGATGAACTGGTCGAACCGGGCCGGCCGCTGGCGCCGGGCCAGATCTACAACAGCAACGACACGGTGCTGACCGGACTGCTTGAGCGTCTGGGTTGCGAACTGCTCCCGACCCAGCAGGTGCCCGATGCCGCCGAGGCGACCCGCGAAGCCCTTGAACAGGCGCGCGGACAGGCCGATTTGGTACTGACCTCCGGGGGCGTGAGCGTGGGCGAGGCCGACCACGTCAAGCCTGCCGTCGAGGCCATGGGTCGGCTCGATCTGTGGAAGATCAACATCAAGCCCGGCAAGCCGGTCGCTTTCGGCGACCTCGGCGGTGTACCGTTTCTCGGCCTGCCCGGCAATCCGGTGTCGGTATTCGTTACCTTCTGCCTGTTCGCCGCCCCCGTGATCCGATATCTTCAAGGTCGAAGCGAACCCTTCCCCGACCCGATCCAGATTCCCGCCGCCTTCGATCGTCCGGCCGCCAAACGTGAGGAATACCTGCGCGTTCGCATCAAAGACGGCCAACTCCACGGTTACCCCCACCAGGGCTCGGGCGTGATGAGCTCGGTCGCCTGGGCCGACGGACTGGCGCGGATCCCGGCCGACAGCGTGGTGGCTTCGGGCGATCGGATCGAGTATTTTGGGTTTGGGGCCTTGGTTGGATGAGGGGATAGTGTGAAGTGTTAAGTGTTAGGTGTTAAGTGGTGGGTATTAGGCTGGTATGGTGGTTGTCCGATGTTCTTGGCTTCGGTTTGGACTGTAGCCGGGAAGCAACGCGGGCGGACCGGACCCTGACCGTCTTCACACTTCACACTTAACACCTAACACTTAACACTCCCAATCCATGTCCAAAACCCGCTGCCAATCCCACACCCCTCTCAAGCCCCTGAGCATCGCCGTCCTCACCGTTTCCGATTCGCGAACGCGTGACAACGACACCTCCGGTGACACGCTTTCCGAGCGCATCGTGTCGGCCGGTCATGTGCTGGCCGATCGCAAGTTGTTGCCTGACGACATCTTTCAGTTGCGCGCGGCGGTGTCGGCCTGGATTGCGGCGGACGATGTCGACTGCGTGCTGATCACCGGCGGCACCGGCATTACCGGGCGCGATTCCACGCCCGAGGCCATCGGGCCCTTGCTGGTGCGCGAGATTCCGGGTTTCGGGGAATTGTTCCGCTACTATTCGCTGGAAGAAATTGGCACTTCCACCATCCAGTCGCGCGCATTTGCCGGCACCGCCAATGCCACGCTGATCTTCGGTTTGCCGGGCTCGACCGGTGCCTGCAGGACCGCCTGGGATCGCATTCTTGAAGCCCAGCTTGACTCGCGCACCGGCCCATGCAATTTCGTGTCGCTGATTCCACGGTTGAACGAGTGAGTTCCGAGAGTCGAACCACACCCGAGGAACGTGCCGGCCTGCCCGGCCTGCTGGCCGCCTTCGCCGTCGATTACCTTCGCTGGCTGGCGCTGGTTCCCATGGTGTTTTCCTGGGCCTTGCTGCTGCTGGTTGTTGTCTTGATGCTGGCGATCAATTTTCAGGGCGATATCGACAGCATGCTTGAGCGGGCAGAGCCCTGGGTGGAGCGCTGGCTGGGCCCGGTCGAGCAGGGCGAGGAAAACGGGGGCGAGGCTGAAACCATTGTTCTCACCGAGCAGGACTTCAAGCCCTGGGTCTACCGTATCTGGCTGTTTGCGGCACTGGCCGGTTTCCTCCTCGGCTTGTTGCGCAGCTGCTTGTTCGGGCCCTGGCGGCCGGCAACCATCAAACGCAAGATCCTGCGCGCGGGCCTGGCCGCTGCCGCCTGCTCGGCGCTGCTGTTCTTTGCCTGGCTGTTCGGCAGCGAGGCCTATGCCGGTCCGGCTGCGGGCTGGATCGTCATGTTCATTGTGTTCCCCCTGCTGGCGTGGGGTGTCAGTTCGGCCAGCCTGGGCTTCAGTCACCTGCTCGATCAAATTCGGCCCGGCGTGATGCGGGTGGTCGACCGGTCGGCGCTTGCTGTCATGCGCAAGGTGACAGCCACGGAGTCGCAAGCAGGCTGGCGGCAATGAATGATGTTGGTCATGATGCCGGCCTCATTGGCAAGTCCATGAATCTGCGTTCATCCGCGGTTTCATGAACTGGGTCAGGGCCATGGCTGAAAAGCATGCGTGATCACATTCCTGCAAATGCAGGCAAAGTGGTCTGATTGATGTAGTCTTGCAGATTATGATTGGTTGCATGACCGTACAGCTACACGTTGCTGGGGCCTCCAGATCGGGGTTTTGGTCGTGAGGCGCAACCTGTCTTCCGATGTGGTGGTGATTGGAGGCGGCCTCGCCGGTATCGTCACCGCGCTGGAGGTCCTGCGTGGCGGGCGTTCGGTGACACTGGTTGAGCGCGACACGCCGGATCGCTTTGGTGGCCTGGCGTTGTGGGCGTTTGGTGGCATGGCGCTGATTGGCACACCGTTGCAGGCGCGTGCGAAGATCACTGATACACCGGAGCGGGCTCTCGCCGACTGGCTGCGCTTTGGTGAGCTTGATCGCAGCGACCGGCGTTCGGTCGCCTGGGCCGAGCATTATGTCGAGCGTTCGCGGCCCGAGGTCTATGACTGGCTGGTCGAACACGGGCTTAAGTTCATGCCGGCGGTCAACTGGGTCGAGCGCGGCCGCTTTGGCGAAGGCAATTCGGTACCGCGCTACCACATTGTCTGGGGAACGGCACGCGAGCTGACGCGGTGCATGATCGATCACCTGGGCCGGGCCGGCGAAGGCGGCCGGCTGACCCTGCTGCATGGTCACCGGGTCGACCGCATCGAGCAGGCCGGCGGGCGGGTCTGTGGTGCGCTGGCCATGGATGAATCCAGCGGCCGGGAAGTGCGCCTGCAGGCGCCGGTCGTGGTGCTCGCCACGGGTGGCATCAATGGCAGCCATGAACAGTGCCGGGCCCACTGGCCGAAAAGCAGGCCCCAGCCGGAAGCCATGCTCAATGGCGCCCATCCGTTTGCCGATGGGCAACTTCACCATTTCACCGAGCGACACCTGGGCGGTCAGATCGTCAACCCCGGGGAGATGTGGAACTACGCCGCGGGATTCTCTCACCCCTATCCGCATTTCTCAGGCCATGGGCTGTCAAGCATCCCGTGCAAGTCGGCACTTTGGCTGGATCACAGTGGTCGTCGTATCGGCCCGGAACCCCTGGTCACCGGTTTCGACACCCACTGGCTGTGCCAACGCGTGGCCGAGCAGGAAAAGCCCTGGACCTGGCATTTGCTCAACCGCCGCATCGCGCTCAAGGAGTTCGCCATCTCCGGCGCCGAGCACAACCACGCCATTCGCGAAAAGCGGTTCCCCGTGTTTCTGAAGGAACTGTTGTTGGGCAACAAGCGCCTGTATGAGCAAATACTGCACGAGAGTGATGACTTCCTGGTCGACGACACGCTGGACGGGCTGGCAGGCAAAATGAACCAGCTGACCTGCACGCATGATATGGATGCCGCCGTTCTTGAAGCCACGGTGAACGCCTTCGATGCCAATTTCGACAAACGCGATGCGCTCAACAACGATGCCCAGATTCGCATGATCCGGCATGCGCGGCAGTGGGGCCCGGACAGGCTGCGCACCTGCACGCCGGCTCCGCTGAGAAAGAAAGGCGCCGGGCCGTTCATCGCCATCCGCATGCAGCTGATTACCCGCAAGAGCCTCGGCGGGCTGCGTACCGATCTGCAAAGCCGGGTGCTCGATGGCGCCGGTCAGCCCATTGATGGACTGTACTGCGTCGGCGAGGCGGCGGGTTTCGGGGGAGGCAATTGCAATGGCAAACGATCGCTGGAAGGCACTTTCCTGCCTGGCTGTATTCTCACGGCGCGGGCTGCTGCCCGTTCGATCCTCTCCGGCGATTCGCGAGAGTTCTCATGATTCGACAGATACCCGCAACCTTCGAAGACTTTCGTTCCCGGGCACGAAAGCGCCTGCCGCGATTTCTTTATGACTACTATGCCGGCGGCTCCGGTCGCGAGTGGACTCTGACAGCCAATGCAGCCGACTGGGATCACGTGAAGCTCAGGCAAAGCGTGTTGGTCGATGTCGATTCGATTGACACGGCAACCACGGTCGCCGGCGAGGACCTGCAGATGCCGCTGGCGCTGGCGCCGATCGGTCTTGGCGGTATGAGTGCGCGCCGCGGCGAGCTCCAGGCCTTGGCCGAGTCCGAAGCGGCCGGTGTGCCGTTCACCCTGTCGACGGTGGGAATCTGCGGGCTTGAAGAGCTGGCCGGGGCCGCCAGCCGGCCCTTCTGGTTTCAGCTCTACATGATTCGAGACCGCGACATCGTCAAGGCGGTCGTGGATCGGGCCTGGTCGGTCGGTTGTCGAACCCTGGTCTTTACCGTGGATTTGCCCATGCCGGGCCCACGTCATCGCGATACCCGAAACGGCATGGCGGTGCCGGGTACGCGAGCGAAACTGCTGAAGATTGCCCAGGTGCTCTCCAGGCCCGGCTGGCTGTGGGATGTGCCGTTGCGCGGGGGTCCGATGTGCCTGGGGACGATGAACCCGCACGTGCCTGCGGCCAGCGACCCCGATTCGTTTCGCAAGTGGATCGATACCCAGTTTGATCCGACCGTCACCTGGGCCGATGTCGAATGGCTGCGCGACTACTGGAAGGGCAAGCTCTTGTTGAAGGGAGTGCTTGATGGCGACGATGCCGAGCGTGCGGCGGCGATGGGCGTGGACGGCATCGTGGTGTCGAACCACGGTGGTCGCCAGCTCGATGGCGTGTCCTCGACGGCCATGAAACTGCCGGAGATTGTCAGCGCGGTGGGCGGGCGCTGCGAAATCCTTGTAGACGGCGGCATTCGCGGCGGTATTGACATCTACCGTGCACTGGCCTTGGGTGCCAGTGGGGTGCTGATCGGGCGCGCGTGGATCTGGGCGCTGGCCGGCGGCGGCCGGCCGGGCCTCGAACGACTTCTGGCCGGCTACCGCGAGGAACTGCGCCTGGCCATGGCCCTGACCGGTGTGACCCGCATCGCCGATATCGGCCCCCATTGTCTTGATACCGGTCAGCGGGAATCCAGCGAATTGCAGGATTCACCACAGAGTCACAGAGAACACAGAGGTTGAGATGATTTGAAAGAACTGTTTTTAATTCTTTCCTCTGTGCACTCTGTACCTCTGTGGTGTGATCCTTTTTTGAAACCCACCCACGAGAACCCGCGTTGATTCGCGGTTGGAAGTAATCCGAAATGACAGGAGACCAGCTATGCCCAATGGCGCTCAAGCTCTTATGAAGACGCTGGCTGATGCTGGTATCGAGGTCTGTTTCACCAACCCTGGCACCAGCGAGATGCATTTTGTCGCCGCCCTTGACGATGAACCTCGCATGCGCGCGGTGCTGGGGCTGTTCGAGGGCGTGGCCACGGGGGCCGCAGACGGCTATGCCCGCATGGCCGACAAGCCGGCTGCCGTGTTGTTGCATCTGGGTTGTGGCTTGGGCAATGGACTGGCCAATCTGCACAACGCACGCAAGGGCAAGGTGCCCGTGGTCAATATCGTGGGTGATCATGCCACCTATCACCAGCCGCTCGATGCGCAGTTGCAGTCCGACATCGAGACCGTGGCACGCAATGTCTCGCCGGAATTCGTGCACTCCTCGCAATCCACTCAAGACCTCTGTCGAGATGCCGCGGCAGCAATCGCTGCGGCAATCGGTCCACCGGGTCGGGTTGCTACGCTGATCCTGCCGGCCGATATTTCCTGGGGCGAAGGTGGACAGCCGGCAACGCTGCCCGTCATGCCGGCACCCGAGCCGGCTGATGATCAGACCGTCCAGTCCATAGCAGAGGCCATCTGTTCGGGCGGCCGAGTAGCCATGCTTCTCGGCGGGCAAGCCCTGCGCGAGCCGGCCCTGGTTGAGGCCGGGCGCATCGCCGCGCATGCCGGCGTCAAGGTCTTTTCCGAGGTGTTTCCGACGCGCCTGGAGCGTGGTGCGGGCCGACCCATGGTCGAGCGTATTGCCTACCTGGCCGAACTGGCCATTTTGCAACTGGCGGAGTTCGACCACCTAGTGCTGGTCGATACCCGGCCGCCGGTCTCTTTCTTTGCCTATCCTGGAAAGCCCAGTGAGCTGGTTCCGGACCATTGCCAGGTGCATACGCTGGCTGCGGCGGATCAGGATGCAGCAGCAAGTCTGGCGAAGCTGGCCGCGGCGGTTGGAGCCGAGGGCACTGAACCTGATCTGCAGAAGTCCGCCCGCCCCGGTCGCCCCCGCGGCCGGCTGAGCGCCGAGAAGGTCTGCAAGGCCATCGGTCACCTGCTGCCCGACAATGCCATCATGGTGGACGAGGCCAATACATCGGGCCTGATGCTGCCTGTGATGACGGCCGGGGCTCCGAAGCATGACCTGATCACACTCACCGGCGGTGCCATCGGTCAGAGCCTGCCCAATGCGGTCGGCGCCGCCATCGCCTGCCCAGGCCGGCCGGTTCTGGCGCTGGTGGGGGACGGGTCGGCCATGTACACCAACCAGGCGCTGTGGACCATGGCACGCGAAAACCTCGATGTGACCGTGGTGGTGTTCGCCAATGCCGCCTATTCGATTCTCAACGTCGAGTTGGAGCGGGTAGGAGCCCGCGACAGCGGCGGACCCAAGGCCCGGTCGCAGCTTGACCTCACCGAACCGAACCTCAACTTTGCCCGATTGGCCCAGGGCATGGGCGTGCACGCCGTTCGCACGGATACCGCGGAAGACTTCTGCCGGGCCATGGAATATGCCTTCGAGCAACCCGGCCCGCACCTGATCGAGGCGGTCATTCCCGAATCCCTCAACCGCACCAAACGCCGTATCCTGCCGTGGCTGCTGCGATCCTTGCCGGCCATGCCAAGACCGATGGCCAAGGCATTGAAGAAAAAGCTGGCGCCCTGACTCGACTGCGCCATGACACAACTAAAAGAAGGTTGGAGCTGATATGTCCGAGACCTTGCGCCTGCCATCCTGGACGGATATCGAGCAGGCTGTCCGACGCATTGATGGCTACGTCCATCGCACTCCCGTGCTGAGCAGTCGCTACTTCAATCGTCGAACAGGTGCCAACCTGTTCTTCAAGTGCGAGAATTTTCAGAGAGTTGGTGCATTCAAGTTCCGCGGTGCATGCAATGCGATTGCCGCCCTGCCAGCCGAAACGGCCCGCCGTGGCGTCATCACGCACTCCTCCGGCAATCATGGTCAGGCCGTTGCACTGGCGTCAAGGCTTCACGGCTATCAGGCCGTGGTGGTGATGCCGGACGATTCCGCCCGGGTCAAAGTCGAAGCCGTGCGCGAATACGGCGCCGAGGTCGTGTTCTGCGCGCCGGGAACGAAAAGCCGCGATGACGCCGTTCAGGAATTGATTGACCGGCATGATCATGTCTTCGTGCCGCCCTACAATCACCCCGACATCATTGCCGGTCAGGGAACGGCCGCCAGTGAGTTGCTAGGCGAGATTCCGGACCTCGACGTCATCTTGGCGCCGGTCGGTGGTGGCGGACTGATCAGCGGCACGGCCATCGCTGCACGCCACCTGGCCCCCGACATTCGTGTGATCGGTGCCGAGCCCCGAAATGCCGATGACGCTGCGCGGTCGTTTCATTCCGGAAAACTCGAACCCGCATCGCCCGAGCAGACGGTGGCCGATGGATTGAGAACCACACTGGGTCCGCTCAATCTGGCCGTGATCCGTGATCATGTCGACGACATTCTGACCGTGTCGGAAGAGGCCATCATCCGCGAGATGCGCACGGTTTGGGAGCGGATGAAAATCATCATCGAACCCTCGTGCGCGGTCCCGCTGGCCGCACTGAGCGAACATGACATGGGCATCAACGGGCTGCGCGTTGGGATCATACTCACCGGCGGAAACGTCGATCTCGACGCGCTGCCGTGGTAGTTTGAGCCGCATTGATGCCGGTCGTGCAGGGAGCAGGCGCATGGAAGTCGAGCAACTCGAGGTCCGCGATCACCTGAAACGGCACCCGCCGTTTGATCAATTGCCCGGGGAATGGCTGGATCGGGTTGCCGGTGAGGTTGAGGTCGGCTATTTCAAGGCCGGCGACACCCTGTTGGCCTTCGGAAACAAGGTCAGCGATCTTGGCTACATCCGCTCTGGCGCAGTCGAAATGTTCCGGCGCGATGGCGAGCTCTACAATCGGCTGGGTGAGGGTGAGCTGTTTGGCCAGCTGGCACTGATGACCACCGGGCGTGCGCGTTTTCCGGTCAGGGCGAAGGAAGACACGCTGGTCTATTTCATTCCCGCCTCGCTGTTCCATGAGTTGTTCGAACAGTTCGAGTCGTTTGCCGACTTCGTGGAGGTCGAGGACCGTACCCGGCTGCGCCAGGCCGCGGCCGCATCGGTTGGCGACAATCCGCTGCTGACAACGCGCGTCGACCACTTGGTCAGCCTTCATCCGGTTGTCATATCCGATAGTGCCCGGGTTCAGCAGGCTGCCGAGCTGATGACACGCGAAAACATTTCCTCGGTGATCGTGGTTGCCGGTGAACCCGGCGAAAGCGTCATGGCCGGCGACATGGTCGGCGTACTCACCGACAGTGATCTCAGACGTCGCGTGGTGGCCGAGGCAATGTCGTTCGAAACGCCGGTCAGCGAGGTCATGTCCTCCGGGGTGATCACCATCGAGCGCGACCAGTTCCTGTTCGAGGCGCTGATGGTGATGCTCAGGGACAAGGTGCATCATCTACCCGTGCTCGATCGCGGTCGCCTCATTGGTCTGGTGGATCTGTCCGACATTGCCGGGCATGAGTCCCAATCCAGCCTTTTCGTGGTTCGCAACATCCTCTATCGCAACAGTATTGAGGGACTGGAGTCGCTGGTCGGCGATGTGCGGGACTGTTTTGTGCGGCTGGTGAAAGAGGACGCCAACTCGCACATGATCGGCAGTGCCATGGCCGGCATTGGTCGCGCCTTCAAGCAGCGCCTGCTCCAGCTTGGCGAAGAAGCGCTTGGCCCGCCGCCTGTCCCGTACTGCTACCTGGCACTGGGTTCAATGGCGCGCGATGAGCAGTACATCGTCACCGATCAGGACAATGCCATGGTGCTGGACGATGCGTTTGACCCGCAACAGCACGACGCCTATTTCCTGGAGCTGGCCCGATTCGTGTCCGATGGCCTGGCCCGGCTGGGCTACACCTACTGCAAGGGCGATGTCATGGCGACCAATCGCAAGTGGCGCCAGCCGCTGGCGGTGTGGAAGCAGATGTTTACCGACTGGATCGAAAACCCCAAACCCGAAACCCTGCTGCACAGTTCGATCTTTTTCGATCTTGACGGCGTGCATGGGAACACGGCGCTCGCCAGCACGCTCCAGTCCTTCATCGCCGGCAAGGCCAGCCAGTCGCCGCACTTTCTCGGCTGTCTGGCACGTAATGCCCAGAACCGCACGCCGCCACTCGGGTTCTTCCGTGATTTCGTGCTCGAGAAGGGCGGCCGGCACGAAAACTCCATTAACCTCAAGCGCCGCGGTTCCGGGCCCATGGTCGATGTCATTCGCGTGCATGCCCTGGCTGCCGGCTCGACCGCCCAGAACTCCTTTCGGCGGCTAGACGATATCCGCGCTGCCGGCTTTCTGACCGCCAGCATGGCCGACGACCTGCGCGATGCGCTGGAGTTCATCTCGGTCGTGCGAGCGCGACACCAGGCCGCAGCCATCGAAGTCGGCGGGTCGCCCAACAACAACATCGACCCCGAAACCCTCTCGAACCTGGAGCGACGCAGCCTCAAGGATGCCTTCAAGGTGCTGGCCAACGCACAGAAGTTTCTCAAGTTTCGCTACCGCCCGGGTGCGCGCTGAGGACAGGCAAGATGTCGACAGGCCGAGCACGCAAGCGCCCGAATGCCGCCCCCGACTGGCCAACGATTCTGGCAGGCAGGGCCGAATCGGCGAGCTCGGAGGTGCTTGGGCGGTTTTACTCGGCAGGGTGCGTGGAGCCGGACCGGCCGCTGGCCGATACTCCCCTGGTGGCGCTGGACCTTGAAACCACGGGACTGAATCCGGAAAGCCACAGCATTGTCAGCTTCGGGCTGGTCCCCTTCTCACTGACTCGAATCCGTTGTCGCGAATCTCACTACCGGGTGGTTCAGCCACGTCGCGACCCGGCGCCTGAATCGGTGACCATTCACCACATCACGCATTCGGAAATGGCCCGCGCGCCGGATATTGCCGAGTTGCTGGAGTCACTGCTGGACATGCTGGCCGGACGCATTGTCGTGGTCCACTATCGCCCGATCGAGCGACGGTTTCTGGATGCCGCGGCGCGCAGCCGGCTGGGAGAAGGGCTGGTCTTCCCGGTCCTCGATACCATGGCCCTGGAAGCCCGCCGGCATCCACGGCGCAAACCCGGAGTGATCGGTCGCTGGCTGGGGCGCAAGCCGGTGTCGCTGCGGCTGGCGGCCTGCCGTCAACGCTACAACCTGCCGCACTACGCCCCGCACCACGCACTCACCGATGCACTGGCGACTGCCGAACTGTTTCAGGCACAGGTGGCACATGCCTACACCCCCGACACCCCGGTCGGGGCATTGTGGTCATGACTGTTCTTGCCGCTTGAGGGAACCCTTTGCCCGGGCCAGAAACTGTTCGGGCTCAAGGGGGCGATCAAACAGAAAACCCTGTGCAAACTGGCAGCCCTTGGAATGCATGAACTCAAGCTGCTGCTGGTTCTCCACACCCTCGGCTACTACTCGAATACGCAGGTCGCGTGCCATGCTCAAGATGGCCGAGACGATGGCCGCATCGTCGGCATCTACCGCCACGTCGTTGACAAAAGAGCGGTCGATCTTGATCAAGTCGATCTGAAACTGCTTGAGATAGCTGAGGCTGGAATAACCGGTGCCGAAATCATCGATGACCAGGCCGATGCCAAGCGTCTTGAGTTCGGACAGTACTTCGCGCGCGGCCTCGGCATCCTGCATGATCACGCTTTCGGTCAGCTCGATATCCAGATCTCCGGGGCTGATCTCCCATCGGCCCAGCGCATCGCGCACCACTTCGACCAGGTTGCCGCGCCAGAACTGAACGGCCGAGACATTGACGGCAATGGACATCGCTCCGATTCCTGCCTTGCGCCATTCCGCCAGTTGCTTGCACACGGCATCGATCACCCAGTCACCGATTTCCACGATCAGCCCACTTTGTTCCGCCACCGGGATGAAGCGATCCGGTGTAACCGGCCCCAGGGTCGGGTTGGTCCAGCGCAGCAGGGCTTCGGCACCGATCATCTGGTTGTCGCTGAGCCGGATCTGGGGCTGGTACACCAGCGACAGCTCGTCGTGATCGAGCGCGTTGCGCAAGTGATTCTCGATGGTCAGTCGCTCGTAGGCGCGCTCGTTGAGCTCGGCGGTGAAAAACTGGAAGGTGGACCGGCCGCGTTCCTTGGCGTGATACATGGCGGCGTCGGCATTGCGAATCAGACTTTCGGCGTCCACGGCATCATTCGGATACATGGCAATCCCGATCGACGGCGTGACGGTCAACTCCTGGCCCTCGATCTCGAAGGGTTTGCGAAAAGACTCCAGTATCGCGCTGGCCTTGGCGGCCGCCACATTGGCATCGGTATCAGGCAGTACGAGTACGAACTCGTCGCCGCCCAGCCGGCTTATGGTGTCGTAACTTCGGACCCCTTGCTCAAGTCGTCTCGCCACGGCACCCAGCAGCAGATCGCCGGCACCATGACCCAGCGAGTCGTTGATCATCTTGAAGCGATCGAGATCCATGAACATCAGCGTCAGCGACCGCTGCATGCGACCAGCCTGACGAACGGCCTGCCGGATGCGATCATTGAGCAGGGTCCGGTTGGGCAAGCCGGTTAGCGGATCGTAGTGGGCCAGCCGGTGCACTTCCTCCTCGGCACGCTTGCGTTCGGTAATGTCCGAGATTACCCCGTCGAAATGCAGCAGACGGCCCTGGTCATCGCGCACGGCCACACAGTTGTTGATGGCGGTAAAGCGGGTGCCGTCCTGGCGGATGAACTCGACTTCCTGGTTGCTGTACTGGCCGTGCTCGATGAGCTGGCGATGCAGCTCTTCACGCTGTTCGGGGTGCGCATAGAGGATGGGGCCGGTATGGTCAATCATTTCCTCCGCACTATCGAAGCGGAACATCTGCACCAGTGCCTGGTTGACGTACACCAGGTTCTCTCCGGGCACGCCACGATAAATGCCTTCGAGTATGTTGTTGGTGATCGAGCTGAGCATCTGCTCGCTTTCACGGTAGGCCCGGCTCATGCGGTCGGCCAGAGCAAGTGCCCGGGCACGATTCCGGATGAGCACATGAACAAATCCGGCGACCAGGAGCGTGATCACGAATCCTGCGGCCAGCAGCAGCCAGGGCCCCGGTCCCAGCACCGGTTTCTGGTGAAACTGGAGGGTCAGCTCCCGGCCTCCGAGTTTCAGTTGGCGTTCAACCACCATGCTGTCAGCGGCTTTGGCGACATGCTCGTTTCCGTCATGAATATGCTCGGGTGCATCGGGGTCGGTATGATCGGTCACGATCATGTGCAGATCGGTTCGATAGTCGGGGAGCACCTGAAAAACAAAGTCGAATGGAATGGTTCCCAGAACCCAGCCGGGGAGGTTGCCCCCGGCATCTTCGACCCAGACGAACAGCACGTAGCCGCGAACCGGGTCCGTTTCCTCACTCACCAGGCTCACGGGGTTCGACAGTCGGGCGCTTCCGGTGGCCCGGGCCTGGATCATTGCCGGCAGGGTGTTTTCCCGGGCGCAGGCGTCCAGACCCAGATGGTCGGCATGGATTTCCCAGGGCTCGACATAGAAGATCGGGCAGTAAATCTCGCGCAGCCCGGGCGGATCGAGGGTCATTTCCCCAAGACCTTCCTCGATAACCCGCAGCTTTAGCCGGGCCAGCTGTTCGCCGTCGACCTCCGGAAGCCAGGCCAGTTCAAAAAAGCCCCTCTGGCGCTCATCCTGCTGGAATGCCTGGGCAAAAGCCCGCCAGTCCGACCTTGATACGAAGTCGGATCCGGCAAACAGGGCACGAGCGGCGGCCAGCTGAGTTTCGTAGCGCGCAAACTGCCCGAGAATGGATCCCGCGGTCTGTTCGGCAGTGCTGGCCAGGGTGGCTTCCTGCCGCTGCCGTTCCGCGTCGGCCAGAAGTTGGTAAGCCCAGGCGGTAACCAGAAAGCCGGCAACCAGCACCCCGACAAAAACCCACCAGGCTGCACCCGAGCCGATGCCACGACCAAACTGTCTTTTTTCATGGTTGGGATGAATCAAGGGCCCCCCAGTTTTCAGGGCGGTCCAGCCAGGGAACTGGTGATGCGGATGATGTGGTGGCTACGGGTGGACTCGAACCACCGACCCCAGCATTATGAGTGCTGTGCTCTAACCGGCTGAGCTACGTAGCCACGGGGAAGCCGCATATTGTCTCCGCTTGCTGTTTCCGCGTCAAGTGTCTGTTTTCTCCGGCCTGTGGCCGTGTGTCCGATCAGTCGTCCTCGAGCTTGAAGTCGGGCGTTTGTGTCGGTTTCTGGATGAAGTTTCCCTGTAGCAGGTCGGCGCCGGAATTCCACATCCGACCCATGGTTTCGGCATCTTCCACCTGGCCGACGATGATTCGGGTGCCGGCGGCATGGAACGCCTTGGCCAGATGTTCGAACTGCTGGCTGACGACCGGATCGCTGCCGGCGCCCTCGGCGAAGCGCCGGGTGAGCTTGACATAGTCGATCTGGAAGTGGTTGAGGAGTCGCTCCGGCTGGGAGTCATCGCCGACGCCGGAGACGCTGACGCCAAAGCCCAGCGTGCGAATCTTCGGCAGTAGCTGGCGAGCCGCCTTGAGTTCGCGCTCCAGGTCGGCCAGGGCAAACTCGAACACCAGCAGGCGTTGCCGGGCAATCTCGCTTTCCAGGTCCTTGCCCAGTACTTCGAAACGGCGAAGGTCATCAAGGGATTTGCCGGACTGGCTGACCAGCAGGCGCAGTGGCCTGCTCCGGGTGACGCGTTCGCGAATGACGGCCAGGGCCCGCACGCTCATCCAGCGGTCCAGTGCCTGCACCGCACCGTGCCGGGCGGCCACCGGAACAAAGCGGGCTGCCGGGATCAGTTGATCGTCGTCGGTGAGCAGTCGCGGCAGCAACTGGTAGTGCAGCAGGTCGTCGTTGCGGGTGCTGACCGCCGGCTGGTAGAGCGTCTGCAGGCTGTTTCGCTGCAGGGCCTCGCGTAGCAGTCCGAGCAGGTGCTGTTCGTTATCGCTGGCGCTGGCCGCCGAGACTTCGGGCGTGTAGGTGCGACTGCGATTGCCGCCATCGGCCTGCGCCTGCTCGGCGGCACGGGCGGCACAGACCAGCATGGTGTCGGCATCGCTGATTCGCAGGCTGAACGGGCAGACCCCGATGCTGACCGAGGCAGCCACTTCCTGATCGCCCACTGCGAAGACGCCGGCCGTGACCTGGTTGCGCAGGGTTTCGGTCAGTCGTTCCAGGGCATGCTGATCGGCATCGGCTGCCAGTACCGCCAGGCTGTATTCGCCGTGCCGGGCCAGCAGGTGAGTGCCGGTCAGTGCATCGCTGAGTCGCTGGCCAATCCGGTTGATCAACTGATCGACACCCTTCATTCCGACATGGTCGCGAATGGTTGATGCGGCGTCGATCAGCAGGTACAGCACGCCGCCGGCACTGCGGTCGGGGTTGGCGCTGGCCGCGTTCAGCTCGGCTTCCAGCCGGGCGTGGAATTGGTGCCGATCGAACAGGCGGCCGTGATGCTGCTGCGTGTCGACCTCGGCCACCCGGTCCAGCCAGGCCGCTTCCGGATTGTCGGCGGCGATGAACTTCAGTGCCGTCTGGCCAAGCCGAATCCGGTCGCCGTCTCTCAATGCCTGACTGTCAACCACCGATTCGTTGATGCGGGTATGGTTGGTCGATCCGAGGTCCTCGATCCAGTATCTGCCGTCGCGCCATTCGATTCGGCAGTGACGACGCGATACCCCGGCCGAAGCCAGTTTCAGGTCGCATTCGCTGGAACGACCGAGCACCATGGCCTGGTTGGCAAGGTTGTACTGCCGGCCCAGCTCCGGTCCCTGAATCACGACCAGCCGCGCCAGCCCGCTGTGCCGGTTCGCGGTCGTGGCCTCAATGCGGGTCTGTGTCTGGGTCTGCGGTGACGGATTGGTCTTGTCGTTCATGCGCTGCCGAACCCTTGCTGTGTGCGCGACTCTCGGGCCCTGATTGTAGCCTGCCGCTCATTCACGCAAGAAACCGGAGGGTACTCAGGTGCCACAGAATGTATCGAGCACGCGTTCGTGTGGCTGCGGTGGCTGCATGTAGCGCTGGTCTTCCGGGCGGGGATCATGGGGTCTGCTCAGGGCGTCCATCAGTTGCTGCATGGGCTTGAAGTCCAGATGATCGACGGCGGCATCGACCGCCTCCTGGGCCAGGTGGTTGCGCAGGACGATGGCTGGGTTGACCCGGTGCATGTCGGCCTGGCGCGTTGCCTCGTCGCGACCCTCGCCTCGCAGCCGCTGCCGCCAGTCCCCGACCCAGGCATCGAAACTTGCCGGATCGTCGAATAGCGATCTGACCGGCCCGTCAGAACTGGCATCCCGGCTGCCGAGATCTGCCAGTCTACGAAACGTCAGCGTCATGTCGGCGCGCTGTTCGCTCATTCGGGTCAGCAGGTCGAAGGCCAGTTCCAGATTGCCTTCGTGCTGGCTGTCCAATCCGATCTTTTTGCACAAGCCGGTGTGGTAGCGGGACTCGAAGCAGGCGGTGAACTGCTCCAGTTGTTCGCTCGCCAGCTCGACCGCTTTAGTGGTGTCGGGGTCGATCAGCGGCAGCAGGCATTCGGCCAGGCGAGCCAGGTTCCATTGCGCGATGGTTGGCTGGTTGCGGTAGGCATATCGGCCGCGGCGGTCGATCGAGCTGTAGACCGTGTTGGGATCATAGTGATCCATCCACCCGAACGGACCATAGTCGATGGTTTCTCCCAATATCGACATGTTGTCGGTGTTCATCACCCCGTGAATGAACCCGAGGTGCATCCATTGCGCCACCATCCGGGCCGTTCGATCGATGACACGACTCAGCCAATGCAGGTAGCGGTCCGGCTGACCGGCAAGGTCCGCGTCACAGACACTGATGACATGGTCGGCCAGGCGGCGAACCAGCTCTGGATTATCGTGACTGGCAATGTACTCGAAGCTGCCGATACGGACATGGCTGCCGGCCACGCGCAGCAGCAGACCGCCGGGTTCCGGTGACTGTCTGATGACAGACTCGCCGCTGCTGATCGCCGCCAGCGCCCGCGTCGTGGGTACGCCGAGTGCATGCATGGCTTCGCTGGCCAGGTATTCGCGGATCACGGGCCCAATCGACGAGCGGCCGTCACCGCCGCGGGAATAAGGCGTCGGGCCCGAGCCTTTCAGGTGCAGGTCGCGGCGTCTGCCGGTACTGTCGATGATTTCACCCAGCAGCAGCGCCCGACCATCGCCCAGTCGCGGCACCCAGTGCCCGAACTGGTGGCCGGCATAGGCCATGGCCACCGGCTCGGTTCCGGGCATGGGCCGGTTGCCGGCCAGCATGTCCGTGCCTTCTGGCGTGGCCAGCGCATCCGGATCCAGACCCAGTCGGTATGCCAGGGGGCGGTTGAGTGCGATCAGCGCTGGCTGTGCCACCGGTGTGGGTTGTGCCGGGCTGTGGAATGGTGGCGGCAATCGAGCATAACGATTGTCGAATCGTGCTTCGCCGGGAATTGCTCCGGATTGTTCATTCACCCGCTGCACTCCGGTTGCTGATCAGCTGCATGCGCCCCTGTGCAATGGCCGCTTCAACGGCGTTGCGTTCCGAGTGTCGAATCGAACCCGGATCGGTCTCCGCATCGTATCGGAGTATGGCCCATCCGTTGCGGCCGGTTTTCTTGACCTGGTAGAGCGCCTGATCGGCCAGGTCGACACTGGCTTGCCATTGACTGCCGCGAGCCGGATCGCGGTCGCGTGGGGGCAGTTCGGCAAAGCCGATCGAGCAGGTGACTGCGAGGGCCCGTTCGGCACCGAGCTGGTAGGGGCGCTCGCCGAGCATGCGGCTCAGGCGGTCGAGCATGGCCGGTGCCTCGGCCCTGGGCAGTGCGCGAAACACCACCAGGAACTCCTCGCCGCCCCAGCGCACGACTTGATCGCCCTTGCGCACGAATGTCTGCAGGCGATCGCCCACCTGTTCGAGCGCTCGATCACCGGCGTGATGCCCGTGCTCGTCATTGACGCGCTTGAAATGATCCACATCGATCAGCGCAAAACCGAGCACAAGATCGGCCTCCGGGTCCTGCTGGCGCAGCGTGGCCAGCTGACGGGGCTCCTCGCGCATGCGTTCGTACAGGTGCCGGCGGTTGCGCAGCCCGGTCAGGGTGTCGATGGTGCTGAGGTCTTTCAGCTTGCGGTTGACCTCCACCAGACGGCGATTGGCCTGGTGGAGTTCAGCGGTTCGGGACTGGACTTCTTCGCGCAGCAGCGACTGCTGCCGAACCCATTGATGCTTGCGCCAGCGGTAGCCGGCCAAAAGCAGCAGCAGCGTACTGGCAACGAGCAGCAGCCAGAACCATGCGGTTTCATGAAAGTGGGCCGGGATGTGGATATCGGCGGTGGCCGGCTGCTGGCTCCAGCGCCCGACGTTGTTGGCGGCCAGTACCTCGAACCGATAGTGGCCCGGCGGCAGGTTGGTATAGCTGGCCATGCGCGGCACGTCCCGGCCGGGGTTCTGCCACTGGGTGTCGTAGCCGACCAGTCGAAAGCGGAAACGTACGCTGCCGGGGTCGCGGAAGCTCAATGCCGTGAAGGCCAGGGATAGGTCGCGCTGACCTGGTCGCAGCAGATTTGCCTGGTCGTCATCCAGGGAGTGCCATTCACCGCCGGCTTGCAGTCGTTCGATGCGCACGACCGGCGGCACGGGATTGCGCCGGATACGATCCGGGCGGACACGGACGACGCCGTCGCGACTCGGTAGCCACAGCCCATCCGGGCGTATCAAGCCCTTGGCATGGCCGGCACCATTGCAGCAGTATCCCTGCTGACTGCCCGCATGCCGGCCACTCTCGCTGAGCAGCATCTCGGCGTCGACCCGGGTGCGTTCGCCAGCGGCCAGCTCATCCAGCTGGGCCAGCGGCACACGGAACAGTCCTTCGTAGCTGCTGACCCACAAGTAATCCTGATCATCGTGGGTCAGGAAGTAGCTGGAATCGCTGGGCAGGCCCTGCTCCATGGTGAGCTGCACCAGCCGGTCGTCATGGCCATAAACCATCCCACGTTCCAGGGTAGAAAGCGCAAGGCGATCCCCATCGAGAATATGGGCGGCCACGAAGTTGCCACTTCTGAGCAGCTCCGGGCCGCTTTCGAACGGTTCCAACTCCGGGGGCGCGCCTCTGAGCACGCCGTTGTCGGTGACCACCAGAATGTCGGACTCATTGAGGCGGTGGACCTGCCGTATGCTGCCGTTGCCGGCCCCTTCGACCTGTTCCAGGCGCTCCTCCCCGTCCCAGAGATAAAGGCCCTCAAGTGTGGCTAGAAAGTATCGCCCGTGGTGCCCGGCCGGTACGATGCCGTTGATCTGCACGGCATCCAGCGGCGCCAGGGCCTCCGGTCGCCACTGCTCTCCGCTGTCCGGGTTCAGAACGGTCAGGCCGCTGCGGGTTCCGATCCACAAACCGTCGTCGTCTTCGAGCAGGGTGTAGGCATGGGGATGTGGCAGCTCGCTGCCGCGAAGCACACGGTCGAACTGTCCATCGTGCAGATGCGCCAGTCCGTCGTTGGTGCCGGTCCAGATGCCACCATCGCCGGCCACGGCCACACTCCATACCAACGGCGTGGTCAGCCCCTGCTCGGTGGAGTAGCGATCGGCCCAGCCGCTCCAGTAGCGGGCAAGGCCATCGATGCTGCTGCCGATCCAGAGGTTCTGTTCGTGGTCTTCATACAGGCTGCGCGCCTGTGGATGAGCAGCAGGGTGATCGTTGTCGATGCGCTCCGGCGGATAACCGTCCCGGATGCGTAACAGCGACTGATCGGCGGCCACCCACACGCTGCCCACCGAGTCGCGAAGCATGGCGTTGACGGGCTCCCGGGTCGCCACACCGGCCAGTTCATCGGTGCCGACCAGTCCGGCGCTGGTGCCCACCCACAAAGCGTCGCCGTCCTGGACGAAAGCGGTGACAAGCGCGTTTCCGAAGTCTTCAGGCAGTGACTGTTCCGAATCGGCAACGCCCTCGTCAAGACGCCAGTAGCGTCCAATACCCCCGGCCCACAAGCCCTCGGGTGTCGAGTGCAACGCTCCGATACGCTCGCGAACCTTCAATGCAGAGCGCACCAGACGGCCATTGTCGACGATAAAAAGTCCGTCACTGCTGCCGACATGAACGCGTCCGAACCCATCTTCGGCCAGGGCCAGCACCGCCAGTTCGTCGGACCCCTCGTTTTCGCCGATGTGCACGCGTTGAAACGCATCGCCATCGTAGCTCGTCAGGCCCCGGTTGCTGCCGATCCAGAGCATGCCACTGGAGCAGCGAAACAGGGTCGAGATCTCGTTGCCGGGCAGGGCCGGCTGGTTGCGGGTGGTGTAGGTTTCGAACTGGACGCCGTCAAAGCGCGCCAGCGCGTGCTGCGTGCCCACCCACAGGTAGTTGTCGGGCCCTTGCGCAATGGCCGTGACCGACCGTTGCGGCAAGCCCTCGGCCAGAGACCAGGTGTCGCGGACGAAATCACGGAACGCCCGGTCCGGATCGGGCAGGGCCTGTACGGGGCATGTCAGTGCCGCGCACAGCAGAACAGCCAGGCTGGCGGTGATTTGCCGCAGTCTGGCGCGGACTGGCACTGCAGGCCGGCGCCCGCTCCGGGCCATTCCCTCATGGTGCTCGACTTGCTCCGGCAATGGTCACCCCTTTGATCCTGATCCCGGAATGATCGCATGATCGGGGTGAGCAAGTCAGCAACCGCCTGTGAAATGGCGCTCAGTCGGCGGCGCGTGTGGCCTGCCAGAGAAAAGCCCGCCACTGGCCTTCATGCTTTCTGAAGACCCCGGAGTTGTAAAACCGGGTCTCTTCGCCGTTGCCCATATCGGCCACGAGGGTGAAGGTCAGGGTGGCCACTTCGTCGAATACCCGGATGTCCACATCGCGTGCCGAGTATCGGGGCGCGTCATCGGCGTCGGGCTCGTTTTCCGACAGGCTGCCGAGAATGTCCGACTTGCCGAAACGTGTGCCGTCGGAACTGGTGTAGACCAGATCCTCGGCCCAGAACCGCTCATGCACCGCGGGGTCGCTGCCGGCGCCTGCCAGGAAAGTGTCGAGCAAACTGCCGAGTTGCGATCGAGTGTCGGCATCGGCCGCCGTGGCGGCCGATGCCAGCAGCATCAGACAGAAGATGACGTATCGCATCAGCGATCCGTCCGGCGACAGAACTGCTCGTCGGCCCAACGGCGGATCATGCGTCGTTCATGGCTCAGGGCATCCCAGTCGGAGCGGCGGGCACCCTGCCTGAGGTAGTTCATGTCGCGAATCCAGTGCTGCTGCTCGTCAATCATGTCGCCGTCGCTGCCGTAGTGGGTGTACTCGATCTTGAGTCGCGGGAAGTCGACATCGCGCATGACCCGCACACCATCCGGGTGGTGCCACCACTCGTAGCGGCCGGCCAGGTCGACATCCAGCACCTGAATGGCCACACGTTCTCCTTCGGGCAGGCAGCTTTCTACGGCCTCGACCAGAAAGGACTCGAGCCGATCGAGGTTGCGCTCGTGATCGCGTGGACGATTGCCGGCATCGGTATAGCGATCCGTTTCGGCAAACGCCACCTCGACCCGTTCATCGCTTTCGGCCGCCACGCTTGTGGCCAGTAGCAGACATGGGAGCAACAGGGACAACAGGGTCAGATTTCGAATCAGCATGACAAGTGCCTCCTTGGGGTTTGGGCATTGTGCCGTGCCTGAGTGCAGACGGATTGCCTGCAGGCCCCGGCTCATTCTTTTGACCGGGCAGGCATGCGACTGTTCAGACACGCTTATCGCAATAGACCATGAAAACCGCTGCGATTCAACTTAGGGAGCCTCTGAATAACTCTGCGCGGAGCGCGTTTCTGTCTCAAAAGCCGTAGATCGTGTGGTGCGACCCGAGTGACAGTAGCCGTAGCTACGGCCGAGGGGCGCAGCGCGCGAGATGCGGCTTTTGAGGCGAAACCCGAATGGGACGGGCCTTTGCGGGCGACCCGCTGCGTTTGGACTCGCTCATTTGGAATGACCAAACCACACGCGCTAATCGTTTCTTACGCAGGCGCTTCTTGCCTTCGGCAAATCGCACCTGGCACGAAACGGCGCTCGCCGAAGCCACACCGGGTCATCCCGCAAAGGCCCGTCGCGCCCGCGCAGAGTTATTCAGAGGCTCCCTTAGGTCGTGGAGTGCGGGGCGCGCCGGTGCATCTGATCGAACATCGACCAGACCCCCTGTTCACCGTCCCAGTGCCCGCGGGTTGCTGCCTTGGCGTACTCGGTGGCTCGCTGCTCGAAGAAGTTGGCAAACTCCACGCCGTTGAGAATCTCGACCAGCCAGGGCAGGGGGTGGGCCGTCAGCGCGCGGTAGCTGCCCTCTTCCTGCGCAAAACAGCCGAACACGGTGGGCAGTTTGAGCTGGGCCAGTCGCCAGTCGGCGATATAGCGCACGTAGCGCTTGATGTCATAGGCGCTCATGCCTTCGATATCGCCCAGTTCGAAAGCGAGATCGACAAAGTTTTCTTCCAGGCATACCATGGTTCGGGCGACGTCAATGATGTCATCGCGCACTGCCGCGGTCAGGGCGCCGGTTTCACGGTTCCATTCATGAAACAGCCGGATCACGCCCTCGCAGTGCAGCGACTCGTCGCGTACCGACCAGCTCACGATCTGGCCCATGCCCTTCATCTTGTTGAAGCGCGGGAAATTGAGCAGCATGGCGAAGCTGGCAAACAGGCTCATGCCCTCGGTAAATGCACCGAACATGGCCAGCGTGCGCGAGACGTCGGCAACCGTGTCGACGCCGAAGGTCTGCATGTAGTCGGCCTTGGCCTTCATCTGCCGGTAATCGCGAAACGCCTCGAACTCGGTCTGCGGCATGCCCAGGGTCTTGAGCAGCAGGGCGTAGGCGTCGATGTGCACGGTTTCCATGTTGGTGAACGCGGCCATCATCATCTGGATTTCCAGTGGCTGGAAGATCGGGATGTAGCGCTTCATGTAGTTGTCCGAAACTTCCACATCGGACTGAGTGAAGAAACGGAACACCTGTGTGAGCAGCGAGCGTTCTGCCTCGCTCAGGCGATCGCCGGTCCAGTCCTTGATGTCATCGCCCAGCGGTACTTCCTCGCCCATCCAGTGGGTCTGCTGCTGGCGTTTCCAGAATTCGTAGGCCCAGCCGTAGCGTTCGACATCGTAGGTGCCGGTCGACTCGAGCAGGCCGACCCGGCCGGTACCGAGCAGCTTGCGTGGATTGGTGTTGGGGTCGATCACTGACATGCCAGGCACTCCTCGTAGTCGGTGGCCGGCTGCTGGCCACCGGTGTGTTCGGCGGCACCGAGCTGGCCGGCAAAGCCGGCGCGCTGAATGGCCTTTGAGCGGCAGTAGTACAGGCTCTTTATGCCGCGCTTCCAGGCCGACCAGTGCAGCATGTGCAGGTCCCATTTGTCGATGTTGCCCGGCAGGAACAGGTTCAGCGACTGGCTCTGGCAGATCAGCGGTGCGCGATCGGCGGCCAGTTCGATGATCCAGCGCTGATCGATCTCGAAGGCGGTGCGAAACACCAGCTTCTCGTCTTCGTCCAGGCAGTCCAGGTGTTGCACCGAACCCTCGTGCTCGAGAATCGATGCCCAGGTGTCCGGTGTGTCCTGCCCGCGCTCGGCCAGCAGCGTCTGCAGGTGGCGGTTGCGCACGGTGAATGATCCCGACAGGGTCTTGTGCGTGTAGATGTTGGCCGGTGCCGGCTCGATGCAGGCGCTGACGCCGCCGCAGATGATGGATATCGAGGCCGTCGGCGCGATGGCGAGCTTGTGACTGAAGCGTTCACGGGCGCCGGCGGCCAGCGCATCCGGGCACGGGCCACGTTCCTCGGCCAGGGCAGTCGATGCGGCATCCATGGCCGAGCGGATATGACGGAAGATCTTCAGGTTCCAGGACTTGGCCGGTGCCGATTCCAGGGGAATGCCGCGCGCCTGAAGAAAGGAATGGAAGCCCATGACGCCCAGTCCGATCGAGCGCTCCCGAAGTGCAGAGTAGTGGGCACGCGCCATCTGCTCGGGCGCCGACTCGATGAAATGCGTGAGCACGTTGTCGAGAAAGCGGGCGACATCCTCGATGAAGTCATCGTCGCCATGCCACTGATCCCAGGTCTCGATGTTGAGTGATGACAGGCAGCATACGGCGGTTCGCTCCTGGCCATCGGTATCGGTTCCGGTGGGCAGGGTGATCTCCGAGCACAGGTTGGAGGTCGAGACCTTCAGGCCCAGCGACTTCTGGTGCGCGGCCATGTCGCGGTTGACCGTGTCGATGAACAGCAGGTAGGGCTCGCCGGTCTGCAGGCGGGTCTCCAGGATGCGTTGCCACAGGCTGCGGGCATCGACATGGCGCAGCACCTCGCCGGTTTTCGGGCTCCTGAGGCCGAATTCCCGGCCATCGGTGACCGCCTGCATGAACTCGTCGGTGACATTGATGCCGTGGTGCAGGTTCAGCGCCTTGCGGTTGAAGTCGCCCGAGGGCTTGCGAATTTCCAGGAACTCCTCGATCTCGGGATGGTGAATGTCGAGATACACGGCGGCCGACCCGCGCCTGAGCGAGCCCTGGGAGATGGCCAGTGTCAGTCCGTCCATGACGTGCACGAAGGGCATGATGCCCGATGTCTGGCCGCTGCCTTTGACCTGCTCACCAATCGAACGGACCTGGCCCCAGTAGGTGCCGATGCCACCCCCGTTGGCGGCCAGCCAGACGTTTTCGTTCCAGGTGCCGACAATGCCTTCGAGCGAATCCGACACCGAGTTGAGGAAACAGGAGATCGGCAGGCCACGCCGGGTCCCGCCATTGGACAGGATGGGCGTGGCCGGCATGAACCACAGGCGCGACATGTAATCGTACAGGCGCTGGGCGTGTTCGGCGTCGTCGGCATAGGCGCAGGCGACCCGGGCGAACATGTCCTGCGGCGTTTCGCCGGGCAGCAGGTAGCGGTCCTTGAGCGTCTGCAGTCCGAAGGCGGTCAGGCGCTCGTCGCCGCGGGGATCGAGGCGCAGTGATTCGGGTGCGGGGCGGGGTCCCAGCGGAGCGGGAACAGGGGCACGACGGGCACGTTCGGTGCTCGGCGGGGTCAGCGCGGAAGCCAACTGGTTCATACAATCCTCCGTTGCAGTCTTTCGGAGGCGGGGTTGGCTCATGGGGTCGGAAGGACTGGCGGCATTGACGAGCCGCAATCCACCGCCGCCGGGAGGCCCCGCCCGGTTGCTGTTGCATGCGCCACGGCAGGTTTCCTGGCTTGCGGGTCATGGCCCGGGTCCGGACCGCCTTCCCGGTGCGACCACCAGTGGCGTGTGGGTCCGGCGGGCTCGCCGCCTACAGTTGCGGGGACAGCTTCGGAATGGATGGGCTGGCCATCGGCACCGAATTCCCTCTTAGCCCCATATCTTGTGTTCTGGGGCACCGTGGTGCCCATATATTGGGCCAGGGGCGGGATTCGGTCAAGTCCTCTGAATTGCCCGGGGCAGGCAAAGGACCCGGAGCGAACGGCCAGGGAGGGCGGCCGTTCGCTCCGGTATCGGGCTCAGTGCCCCGGCCGGGTCGGCAGGGGCGGGGCTTCGCGCGGAATATCGTCCCGGTAGTCCTCGAGCATGTCCAGGATTTCCTCGATGGCACGTTCGAGCTGGCTGTCGCGCCCGGCGTTGGTCGCGGCCGGGTCGAGCTCGACATGAATGTCGGGGGCCACGCCCTCGTTCTCGACCGACCAGTTGTTGTCGACATCGACAAAACGGAAGTGCGGCACGGTCATCACGCCGCCATCGACAAACGGGGGATTGGAAAAGATGCCGATCAGGCCGCCCCAGGTGCGGGTGCCCAGCAGCGGGCCGATCTCGAGTTCGCGGAAGGCGTAGGGCAGGAAGTCGCCGCCCGAGCCGGCATCCTGGTCGATCATCATCAGCTTTGGTCCGTGCAGCGCGCCCATGGGCGTGGTGGACATTTCACCCTGGCGATAGACCCAGTTCGACAGATGACGGCGGCTGAGAACCTCGACGATGTAGTTGGCCGCCTGGCCGCCCCCGTTGGCGCGTTCGTCGATGATCAGGGCTTCGCGGTCAAGCTGGGCATGGAACATGCGGTTGAAGAAGGTGTAGCCCGGGCCGGCGGTGTTGGGCAGGTAGATGTAACCGACCCGTCCATCGGTGGCTTCGTCGACCAGGCGGCGATTCTTCTCGACCCAGTGCCACAGACGCATGCCGTTTTCCGAGGACACCGGCTCGACCACGATTTCGCGGGCATCATCGCCCCCGGCGTCGGGCCCGACGGTCAGCACGATCTGCTTGCCGGCGGTGTCCTGCAGGCGGGCAAACAGGTTGTCCGATGCACTCAGGTCGCGACCATCGATGGCCAGGATGTACTCGCCTTCCCGGGCGCTCTGACCGGGCTTGGCCAGCGGGCTGTCGACAAAGGGGTTCCAGGCTTCGCCGGTGTAGATGCGATCGATGCGCCAGCGGTTGTTGGCGACGCTGAAGTTGGCGCCGAGCAGGCCGCCGCTGGGTCCGTTGGGCCGATGAACATCGCCGCCACTGACCCGGTTGTGGCCGGCCATGAGTTCGGCAATCATCTCGACCATCAGGTCGTTGAGGTCCTCGCGTCGCCCGACATGGTCGAGCAGGGGACGATACTGTTCATAGACAGCGTCCCAGTCCAGTCCATGCAGGTTTTCCGCGTAGAAATAGTCGCGCTGGAAGCGCCAGCCCTCGTCGAAGATCTGTGCCCATTCGGCGCGCGGATCGACGTGCATGCGCAGGCCCGACAGATCGAGATTATCCGGACTGAGGCGGTCGCCGGTGCGGCCCACGGCCAGCTGGCCGTTGTCGCGGCGAACCAGGACATGTTCCCCGCCCGCGCTCATGTTATAGCTCTGCAGGCCGGAGTAGACCCGGCTGGCGCTGCGTTCGTCGAAGTCGAAGCGCCTGAGGCGGTGATAACGCACCACCGACTCTCCCGGCGGCTCCACCGTCGCCCCTGGCTGGGCACGCTGCATCCAGTACAGGCTGCCATCGGCGGCCACAGTCAGGTTGCCATGGTTGCCCTTCTCGACCGGCAGGGCGACCTTGCGGGAAAACAGTCCGTCCAGGTCGATGTTGACGCCGCGTGCTTCGTCAGCGTCGTCATTGTCCTTGTTGGTGTCGCTCCCGGCTTCCTCGTCGCCGGTGCGCGGGGCCAGTGGCGACTCGCCGTCGGCCTCGAGCACCAGGGCATACAGCCCGGCGCGGTACGGTCGCTCCTGGCTGGACATGTCCAGCGAAAACTGGCGCGGACCGCTGTTGGTCGATGCGGCCAGATAGAGAAATTTGCCGTCGCGACTGAATGCCGGCGAGGCCACGTCGGCCATGCCATCGGTCACGGTGACCGAGCGCTCGTCATCGAAGTGATAGAGCACCAGGTCTCTGAAATAGTTGCTGGCGCGGCGGGTATAGGCCAGCCACTGGCCGTCTGGCGACAGCGCGACATCGTAACCCCCCTGACGCGACTGGCGGTCGATCTCGGTGACCTGGCCGTCATCCAGGCTGATTGCGTGCAGGCCGAGAAGATTGTCGGTGAACACGATGCGGCCATTGTCGGCATCCCAGGCCTGCAGTCGATAGAAGTCCGGCCCCAGTTCGTATTCGCGAGCATCACCCATGCCGCGCTGGTCGGTCACGACAAGGGTCTGGCCCTCCCGGGACTCGACAACCCAGGCAATCTCTTCGCCATCAGGCGACCACAGCGCAGTGTATTCCCGCACCCCGTCGGTGCGGGTGAGGTTGCGCGTCGAGCCGTCTTCCACCGGTACGGTAAAGACCTCGCCGCGGGCCGTGATCAGGGCACGCTTGCCGTTGGGCGACAGCCCGGCCTGCTCGATGTTGCCGCGCACGTTCTTCCAGCCCGGCCGGGTCTGCGGCAGGTCAGGCTGAATGTGGATGGTCAGGGTCTGTTGTTCGCCATTGGCCAGGTCGAGTTTGTGCAGGCGCCCTCCGGCCTCGAAGATCACGCTCTGAGTATGGCCCGCGGCCCAGCGGATGTCCCAGTCCTCCTGCTCGGTCAGCTGCTCGAGATCATTGCCGGCCGGGTCGAAGCGGAACAGGTTGAAGCGCTGGTCTTCACGGTCGGACACGAAGACGACCTGGTCGTCGAGCCAGAAGGGGAGAATGTCGTTGACCCGTTCCCCGGGGATGGCGCTGACCTCCCCGCTTTCGGGCTCGAGAATCCTGATCGATGGTGTTGTGCCGCCGCGGTATCCCCGCCAGCCGGCATTGCCGCCATACAGCCCGTTGTAGGCCGGACCGAAATCGATGTAGGCCAGTCGGTCGCCCGACGCGTCCCAGCGGCCGCGGAAAAAGCGCGCTTCCATCTGCCGGACCGGTGCGCCACCGTCGACGGGCACATGGAACAGCTGGGCCGACCGGCCGTGGTCGGTTTCCCGGCGCGAAGCGAACGCCACGGCGCTGCCGTCGGCGCTCCAGCCGACCGGGATGTCGTCGCCCGGGTGCCAGGTCAGGCGTTGCGGCTGCCCCCCATCGACCGAAATGACATGCACGTCGGCGTTGCCTTCGTAGTGGCCGGCAAAAGCGATGTAGCGGCCGTCGGGCGAAAAATGGGGGTTGTTTTCTTCGGCCTCGCTGGAGGTCAGGCGACGGGGGTTGCTGCCGTCGCGCTCGGCAAGCCAGAGGTCGCCGGCGTAGACGAAAGCAATGTGGTCGGCCGAAATGGCCGGCTGGCGTAGCAGCCGGGTGTCGTCGGCTTGAACCGACGATATGACAATCAAGCCGGCCAGCAACAGGGCACACAGGGTAATGGATGTTTTGCGGGTCATGGCAGTCAGGTATCTTGCGGTCCGATAAAGTGGACGCTAAAGGTAACCGATTCGCCATCCAGGCGCACGGGCGGCACGGCGGGGGTGTCCAATGGCGATGCCGTGATAGACTGCGGCGGGGTCTGGGCAGCCTGCCGGCGTGCTGTTTGCGATGCAAGAGATCACCAGGGAGAAACAGCCATGATCGCGACCTATTCCACTTTTGGCCTGTATTTCGTGATTCTGCTCGGGCTGGGCATTGTTGCCTGGCAGCGGACACAGGATCTCTCCGACTACATTCTGGGCGGGCGCCGTCTGGGAAGCGGGGTCACCGCCCTGTCCGCCGGCGCCTCGGACATGAGCGGCTGGCTGTTGCTGGGCCTGCCCGGGGCCGCCTACCTCGGCGGCCTGGAGGCCGGCTGGATTGCCGTCGGGCTGTTGATCGGCACCTGGCTGAACTGGCTGCTGGTCTCGCAACGACTGCGCGTGGCCACCGAATCCCTCGATGACTCCCTGACCCTGCCGGACTACTTCGAGCGACGCTTCGCCGACACCTCCGGACTGCTGCGGGTGATTCCCGGCGTGTTCATCTTCGTGTTCTTCGCCCTGTATGTCAGTGCCGGCCTGGTCGCCGGCGGGCGCCTGTTCGAGACCGTGTTCGAGATGTCCTACATGTGGGCGGTCGGCGCCGGTGCGGCGGCGATCATCGTCTACACCTTCCTGGGTGGTTACCTGGCGGTGAGCTGGACCGACGCATTGCAAGCGCTGTTGATGCTGCTGGCACTGGTGGCCGTGCCCATCATGGTGATGGGTTTCGGCGATATCGGACTGGTCGAGTCGGTACGTGCGGCCAACCCGGAAATGCTCAATCCCTTCACCGACACCGACGGCCAGGCACTGGGCCTGCTGGCGATCATTTCACTGCTGGCCTGGGGGCTGGGTTACTTCGGCCAGCCCCACATTCTGGCCCGCTTCATGGGCATTCGCTCCGCCGGCCAGCTCACCCGCGCGCGCCGCATCGCGGTCAGCTGGGCCGCGATCTGCCTGGTCGCCGCCATCCTCGTCGGCATGGCCGGCATCGGCGGCCTGGCCGAGCCGCTGGAAGGCGCCGACGCAGAAACCGTGTTCATACGCTTAGTCGAAGTGCTGTTCCACCCGCTGGTGGCCGGCTTCTGCCTGGCCGCCATCCTGGCCGCGGTCATGTCCACGGCCGACTCGCAACTGCTGGTGGCCTCTTCGGTGGTCGCCGAAGATTTCTACAAGGGCCTGCTGCGCCCCGATGCCACCCAGACCGAACTGGTCTGGATCGGTCGCGGCTCGGTGATCGTCATCGCGCTGATCGCGCTGTGGCTGGCCGCCGACCCCGACCGCATGGTGCTCGACCTGGTCGCCCACGCCTGGGCCGGCCTGGGTGCGGCCTTCGGCCCGGTCATCGTCATGTCGCTGTACTGGAAGGCCATGAGCCGCACCGGCGCCGCGGCGGGCATGCTGGCCGGCGGGCTGACCGTGCTCGTCTGGCAGCCGCTGGAGGGCGGACTGTTCGATGTCTACGAGATTCTTCCCGGCGCCATCTTCGCCGCCCTGGCCGCGGCCGTGTTCAGCCGATTGATGCCCGACGAGCGCGCCGAGCAACGCTTTGCCAGGATGCTGCAGTAAGGCTTCGGGGGCTCGCACCATGTCAGTCGACCATCGTCCACCCCTGGTCTGGGACCTGCCGCTGCGCCTGTTCCACTGGCTGCTGGTCATCTGCCTGGTGGGCGCCGTCGTGACGGTGCAGCTCGGCGGGAGCTGGATGGCCTGGCACGAGCGATTCGGCCTGGCCATCTTCGGGCTGCTGGTATTTCGGCTGGTGTGGGGCGTGATCGGCTCGACGCATGCGCGCTTCAGCCGGTTTTTCCCCACGCCGGGCCGGCTGCTGGCCTGGTGGCGGAGTCAATGGCATCGCCCGGGGCATACCCCGCTGGCCGCGTTGTCGGTCCTGGCCATGCTGGGGGTGCTTGCCTTCCAGGCCACCACCGGGCTGTTCGCCGACGACGACATCGCCTATACCGGCCCGCTCAGATCACTGGTCGACAGCGCGACCAGCAGCCGACTGACCGGACTGCACATGCAGATGGAATGGGTGATCTACGGCCTGGTGGCGCTGCACCTGGCGGCAGTCGCCTTCTACAGCCTGGTGCTGAAAAAACCCCTGATCCGCCCCATGATCACGGGCCGGGCAGCCGACGGCACCGACGCCGAATCGGCGCGCGGCGGCGGCTGGGTGGCCCTGCTGATCGCCCTGGCCATCACCGCCGGCGCACTCTGGGTGGCCAACGGCGGCCTGCTGCCGCCACCACCGGAAGCATCGCCCGACCTGGGCTGGTAAAACGGCCTCTGGCAGGGTCCTTCCCGACCTGAACCCTGAAACCTGAAACCTAAACCCTATTCCGAAGCGCGGAAGTTGTCGTGGCAGGTGCCGCAGGCACGTGCGAGGTTGTTGAACTGACTGGCAATCGCGTCGGGGTCTTCGCTGGCCGCCACTTCCTGCAGGCTGTTGGCCTCCTCGATAAAGCGGCCGGCAATTTCGCCCACCTTGTCGAGATCCTCGAAAAACTCCGACTTCAGCCGGGTCGGTTTCCAGCCCGTGCCCTCGTCGCTTCCGGGGCCATACAGGGCGCTCATGCCGGAGTTGGCAATGGCCGCGATGACGTCGGCGGCGCGCTGTACCTGGGCCGGGTCGTAGGGTACGTCGCCATCGACCACCTGGGCCTTGATGCGTCCCATGTTCCAGGACATGAAGGTGTAACCGGACTGGCGAAACTTGATCTGGTCGTCCACCGAAAGCTGCGCCATGGCGGTAGCGGATGCCAGGGCGACCACGACCGCCAGGGCCGTCAGGCCAATCAACTGTCTCATGTGCGAGTACCTCCTGTGACTTGAGAGCATCAGAGTCTGCGCAATGTCCGATCTGCCGTCAAGGCGCAGGCCGCAGCAATTGGTCCTGCGCTCTGGCGGCACTTTCGGTACACTTTGCGATCCAACCGCGCTCCGGCCCAAGCGAAGTCCAGACCCTGTCATGCTGCGTTTTTCCATACTGTTCGTGGTTCTGATCCTGGTGCTGTTCACCCTCGAGGTGCTGCAGCCGGTGCAGGAGGCCGTGATTCTGCCGTTTACCAGCGTCATTGCCAGTGTCAGCGTGTTCATCATCGAGTTGTTCGACAGCGGGGTGGAATCGGCCGGCAAGGTCATCCGCGACCTGGAGAGCGGTTTTGCCGTCAGCATCGAACCGGGCTGCAACGGCGTTGAGGCGCTGATCATCCTGTTTGCGGCCATATTTGCCTTTCCCGCCCCCCTCAAGCACAAGCTGATCGGTTTCGCGATTGGCTTCTGTGCCATTCAGGGTCTGAACCTGGTGCGCATCATCAGCCTGTTCTACCTGGGGCAGTGGAACATGACCTGGTTCAACTGGTTTCACCTCTATCTCTGGCAGGCCCTGATCATTCTGGATGCGCTGGTGGTGTGGCTGATCTGGCTGCGCATGCTGCCGCCGCGCGAAGGCGGCGGCTCCGGAAAAGACGCCGTCGAGGCGCCGGTCGGCACGGGTTGAGCCCGCCATGCCGAGGTTGCTGATTGCCGGTTGTGGAGACCTGGGGCTGCGTCTGGCCCGGCGGCTACGGAACACTGACTGGACAGTGACCGGCCTGCGACGTCGCCCGGACCGCTTGTCGGACGACCTCATCGCTGTCGGCGCTGACCTGTTTCGGCCCGATACTCTCAAGACACTCGAGACCGACTGGGATGCCGTCGTCTACCAGGCCACGCCCTCGCTACGCGACGAGACCGGTTACCGACAGGCTTATGTCGAAGGGCTGTCCAATCTGCTCGAACACGTGCGCACCGATCGGCTGCTGTATGTCTCCAGCACCTCGGTGTATGGCCAGGATGACGGTGAGTGGGTCGATGAACGTTCGCTGACCCAGCCGGCCCGCTTCAATGGCCGGCTGGTGCTGGAAGGCGAGCGTATCGCTCGGGAGGCGGTGGCCGATGCCGTTGCCGTTCGCTTCGCCGGCATTTATGGTCCCGGGCGCGATGCGCTGCTCAGGTCGCTGCGCGATGGCCGGGCCACGTGCCGTGAAGACCCGCCCCAGTGGACCAACCGCGTTCACGTCGAAGACTGCGCGGCCGTTCTTGCACACCTGCTTGAACTGGATGCCCCCGAACCGGTGTACTGTGCCAGCGATGGTGCTCCGACACCGCGCTGCCAAGTGCTCGACTGGCTGTCGCATCGACTGGATCTGCCGGCACCAGAGCGCCTGGCGTCGCAGGCATCGGGCGCACAGGGCAAGCGCGTGGCCAACAACCGCCTGCTGGCGACCGGATTCCGCTTCGAGTTTCCCGATTACAGGCATGGATATGGAGCAATGCTGCCATGACGACAACAACTGACTTGACCGCCGGCATGGTCGAGCGCTTCCGCGATGGCTTCGATCGCGCGGTGGCCGCCGGGGTGCCCGAGCCCACCGCCATGACCCTGGCCACGGTCGATGCCTCCGGCCGACCGACGGCGCGCACCGTCCTGCTCAAGGACATGGACGAGCAGGGTTTCGTGTTCTACACCAACCTGGAATCTCGCAAGGGTCGGCACCTGAATGCCTGCCCGGATGTCGCGCTGGTGTTCTGGTGGCGGGAATTGGCCGAGCAGGTGCTGGTCGAGGGCCGGGTCGAGGCCGTCAGCAACGAGGAAGCCGACGCCTACTTTGCCAGTCGGCCGCGCGGCAGCCAGATCGGGGCCTGGGCGTCCCTGCAGTCGAGCGAGTTGCCGTCGCGCCAGGATCTGCTCGATCGCGTGCGCGAGTACGAGCAGCGCTATGCCGGCCAGGATGTGCCGCGCCCCCCGCACTGGTCGGGCTATCGGGTCAAACCCCGCCAGGTCGAGTTCTGGTACGGCCGTGAGTCGAGGTTGCATGAGCGCGTGTGCTATCGCCACGTCGCGGGTGATTGGCAGGAGACGCTGTTGTATCCTTAGATAGAGAACAAGGTGGATTGGCTGCGGTCGGGAGGGGCTCGATCGCACCGCCTTGAGCAGGAGGGACGCACCGTGCTTATATTGCCGCTGGACCGCAAGCCGACCCGCGAGAACTTTCCTTATGTAACTGCCGCCATAGTGCTGGTCAACCTGCTGGTTTTCCTGTTGCTGCAAGGCGGCGACAGGCAGATCGAAGAACAGGCCGTCGATCGCTACGTTGAATCCGGGGTGCTGGCCGAAGAATGGCAGTGGTTCACGGACTGGGCCGAGCGGGCTCACGGGCTGGAGGCCGACCCCGAGGAAATGGATGAGTGGTTGCCCGAGCCCGGCGAGTGGTCCTGGAGCGACCGCCTGCGCCTGGCCGTGATCGACAGCGAACCCGACTTTCACCGTGACCTGGAAGCCGGCTTGGTCATCGACCCCGACAGCGAGGAGATCGCCCGATGGCGCGAAGCCCGCGAGAGGCTGGAAGCCGACCGCGAGGCCAGCTTTACTCGCCGCTACCTGCTCTACTACGACGAGGTCGAGGCCGGCAGCCTGATCATGCACATGTTCATGCATGGTGGTGTCGGGCACCTGGTGGGCAACATGCTGTTCCTGGTGCTGCTGGGCATCCTGTTGGAACCGGCGCTGGGTGGCCTGCGCTACCTGGGCCTGTACCTGATCAGCGGGCTGGGGTCGGCAGCTGTGTCGCTGACCGTCAATTGGGGTGCGGCCACGGGTTCACTGGGTGCTTCCGGCGCGATTGCCGGTCTGATGGGTGGTCTGGCCGTGGTCTATGGGCTGCGCAAGGTGCGCTTTTTTTACTGGGCTTTCGTCTACTTCGACTACGTGCGTGCGCCGGCGCTGGTCCTGCTGCCGCTCTGGCTGGGCTGGGAGATGCTGCAATGGATGCTTTTCGAGGGCAGCAACATCGCCTATGAGGCGCATGCCGGCGGCATCGTCACCGGGGCGCTGGTGGGTTGGTTGCTGGTGCGTGCCGGGCAGGTCAACCACGAGACGCTCGACCAGGACAGCGGGCCTGATGTTCACAGCGACCGCAAGACCGTGGCCGAAGCGCGCAAGGCGCTGGAGGCGCTGGATCCGGTCCGCGCCAAGCGTTTGCTGAAGCCGCTTCTCAAGCGCCATGGTGACGAGGCCAGGTTGTGGTCGCTCTACCTGGCGGCCTGTCGTTTGAGAAGCGAAGATCCTGACCTGGATATTGCGATGAAGCGCATTCTGCGTCTGCCCGGCGATACGCCCGAGCAGCGCGAACTGGTCGTGGACGCTTTTGCCGAATACCGGCGCCTGCGCGGAAAACACCTGAAAATGTCGGCGCCGCTGGCGGTCAGCCTGGCCGGCCGGCTGGCGCGCTGGGGCGCGGTGGATCAGGCCTGTTTCCTGGTTGATGTCATGGCGCGCAGTACGCGGCCCATCGCCGGGCTGGACGAGGCGGCCGGCCTGCTGGCCGACCGCCTGGAGTGCGATGGCGACTCACGCGCCCGTCGATACCGGCAGTTGCATCAGCGGTCGGCCTGAAAGGCCGGCGGGGCCTCGATACGGGCTTCGAAGCTGGCCATTTCCTCGACCAGCGGATGGTCGGGGAAACGCTTTCTGAGCTTGCGCACAATGCCCAGTGGCCGCTCGATTGATTCTCCCTGCCTGATCATGCTTCGCGCGGCCAGAAAGTAGTTCTCGACCAGGTCGGGATGATCGCGATGCCGCTTGCCGAAGCCGCTGGTCAGGCGCAGGACCAGCGCGTCGCGCCCCTGCTTGAAGGCCAGGCGAGCTAGCGGCAGGATGTCGCCCGGACGTTCGGGACGAAAAGCCGGGTCGATCTGCTGGCACTCGGCCACCACTTCCAGGGCGCGCTTTTCGGACTCGAAGGCATGCAGCAACACGGGGACATACTGACGTCCGTGATCAAGCAGCGCCTGCTTGTCGTCGCGACTGAGCAGCAGCTTGCGGTAGTAGTCATGCACTTCCGGCTCGGCACCGCTGCGGCGGATTTGTTCGCCCAGTACCTGAACCGCTTCGTCGGCCTGCCCCTGGGCAACCCGCTCCGCGGCTTCTTCGATCAAGGGGTGTTGCGACGCCTTGTCCTCGTGCTGTTCGCGCTCACGCTTTGCTGCCAGCGACACCTCGATACCCAGTTCATCGTGGTACTGGTAGAGCAGGTAGCCCATCAGGTGGAACGAGGCGGCCATGAAATAGGCGCTGATGAATGTCGACACGACCGTGAACAGCACCATCGAGCCCCCGACCAGCGGCAGCAACAAGGCTTCAGCCTGTGTCTGGCTCAACAGCATCAATAGCAGAAATGCCGAGGTCAGCAGGTAGGCCCAGCCGGTGGTCTGCATCAACTGAATCCAGATCAGCGGGTTGAGCGCCTTGATCAGGCTCTGGGTCATGGCCAGGGTCATGATCGACGCCGGCATGGCCAGCATCAGGAACAGCCCGAGCAGGAGGGCAAAGAAAATCGACCCGACCGCACCCGCGATCAGCCCATAACCCAATCCGAGCGCCAGCAGCAGACCGATGTGCTTGAACATGATGCCGCCGGAGATCCGGGTGACCGACGGCGGCCCCTCCATCATGCCACTGGCCGTGGTGTTGAGGATCTCGTAGCTGAGCTTGAACAGCATGGCCCAGAGCAGCAGCCCGATGAAAAAGCCCAGTATCGGAATGACGGTCAGCACCATGGCGGCACTGATTGCCGCAATGACCGGCAGGATACGGGACTTGAACGGATAGCGGAAAAAGCGCGGTAATTCCTGCCATACCGGCGCGATCTCGGATGATTCTTCGAACAGTTGACTCATGGATCTCCCTCGTGCGTTGGATTGCATCCCCCTGATGAATGCTTGTCAGTCCTCCGGTGGCGGTTGACGCCGTCGTGCCAGTTCGCGCGCCGTCCAGCGCTCGATCAGCCCCCTGCACGGTTCCTTGTCGGTGCCTCGCGGATGATACATCCCGGCAGCC
Organism: Wenzhouxiangella sp. AB-CW3; assembly: GCF_014725735.1. NCBI lineage: Bacteria > Pseudomonadati > Pseudomonadota > Gammaproteobacteria > Chromatiales > Wenzhouxiangellaceae > Wenzhouxiangella > Wenzhouxiangella sp. AB-CW3. Next base: position 3,630,252 of record NZ_CP061368.1, on the reverse strand, counting down.
TGTCTCTGGCGCTGGGCCTCGTAGAGGATCAGGGCCGTGGCCACCGATACGTTCAGCGACTGCGTCATGCCGAGCATGGGAATGACGATTTCGCCGTCGCATTCGGCCAGTGCCTCGCTGCTGACACCAAAGCGTTCGGTACCCACGACAATCGCGGTGGGCCGGGTGTAGTCGGGCTGGCGAAAATCCACGGCCCCCTCGGAGAAATGCGCGGCATAGAGCGCCATGCCGGCCGATCTGAGTTCACGCAGGCCGGATACGGCCTCGCGATGGCGCTTCAGCTCGACCCAGCGTTGCGCGCCCTGGGCGGTATGGTTGAGCGGCGGGATGCCGCCGGTGGGCGGGACGGCATGGGCCTGCATGACGCCAACGGCATCGCAGGTGCGCAGGATGGCGGCCACGTTGTGTGGCTTGTGCACGCGCTCCATAAAAACCGTCAGGTCGGGCTGGCGGCGGGCAGCGACTTCCCTGATGCGATGCTGGCGTTCCGGTGTCATCGCGCCAGTTTAGCCCAGCCGGGGCTGTCGAGGTCAGTCGACCCGATGTCAGTCGACAAAGAACTCCTGCTCGAAGCGCAGCTCGTAGGGTGCCGCCTCGCTGTGCGATGGCGTGATTCGGACGGTGAAATCCAGGTTCTCTTCGTCATGAACCCGAAACGTGCCGATGTAATAGATCGCATCCTGCTCGGTGACTTCGCGCATGCTGATGTTGCGTCGCTGACCGGCCCGGTTGACGGCGCTGGCGGTCACTTCGGCAGTGACCGCGCTGGGCATGTCTGCCTCGTCTTCCGGTTTTTCCAGTACGGCGATATTGAGCAGGGCGCGCGAACTCGAACGCTGAATGTCGTGGGCACGGGCCACTTCGGCCGGCAGTTGCGCGGTGATCAGGGTGTTGTAGTGCACGACATGGCGCTCGAAGCTCTGCGACTGCTCGGCCAGGGCCGGAGTGCCCGGAACAAGCAGTGTCAGCGCGGCGATTACGCCGGTCAGGGTCAGTCGCTTGGGCATCATGGTTGTCCTCCCGGGCCAGCAGGCCGCGTTTGCTTGGTCATGCTACTCGCCGTTCAGACTGACGGCAATCCGGGTCTCCCCCGCGCTCAGACAGCCAGCAGAATGATCAGGAACTGGATAAGAATAATGGCCACCAGCGGCGACAGGTCGAAGCCGCCCAGGCTGGGCAGCACGCGTCGAATCGGCGCCAGTACCGGCTGGGTCAGCTGGAAGATCAGCGGCACGATGGGGTGCCGGACCCCATGCCCAACCCAGGAAAGAATCACGCCGATGATGATCAGGATCAGGTAAAGCACCAGTAACAGCCGAATCAGCCGCATGAGCGCCAGCAGGGCAAAGACCAGTGGGTCCAGCTTCCAGCCCACGATCAGGCCGACCGCCACCAGGGCCAGCAATTGCACGATGTAGAGGGCGGCCAGGCCTGCCAGGCTGATCGGGCCAACACGAGGCAGCACCTTGCTGAGCGGGCGCACCACCGGATCGGTCACCTTGACCAGGGCCTGGCAGATCGGATTGTAGTAGTCGGCACCAATGCCTTCGAGCAGTACCCGCAGCATCAAGGCGACCAGGTAGAGGTGGAAAAGCGTTTCTACCAGGAAGGAAAAAGCGTTGGTTGCCGATCCGCCCGCCATCATTGCCCCAGTTCCTTTCCGCGTTGAATGGCCGCCTGCACGGCCTGATCGACAATCTCGTCGAGGCCGGCCTGGTCCAGTGCTTCCAGGGCCGCGGCCGTGGTGCCTCCCGGAGAGGTCACCCGACGCCGCAGTTCGGCGGCATCAAGGTCCGATTCGGCCAGCATGGTGCCGGCACCGAAGGCGGTTTGCCGGGCCAGCGCGGCGGCATCGGCTTCATCCAGTCCGGCTCGTGTGCCGGCGCGAGTCAGCAGTTCGACAAAGCGGAAAAAGTAGGCGGGTCCGGACCCCGAGATGGCGGTTACCACATCCATCAGGGACTCGTCGGCCACCCAGACGGTCTTGCCAGCGGTGCCCAGTATCTGTGTGGTGCGTTCCCGGTCGTCGCGCGTCACGCCCTCATCGGCCACCATGCCGGTGATACCCGCGCCGTAGAGTGCGGGCGTGTTGGGCATGGCCCGCACCGAACGGCGGTGACCGTCCAGGCCGCGCGCCATTTGTGCCAGCGTGACGCCGGCCGCTACGCTGATGACGAGGGTTTCCGGGCGCACAGAGTGCTTCAGCGAGTCCAGCACCGAGTCCATAACCTGTGGCTTGACCGCCAGCATGATGACATCGGCGCCGTCAGCGGCGCGGGCATTCTCTCCATGTGCCTCGATGCCGAACTGGCCTGATACGGCCTGGCGCTGGTCTGCACTGGGGTCGGCCACGCGCACACAGTCGGTGGGGTGGTTCGCGTTGATCAGGCCACCAATCAGTGCCTGGGCCATGTTGCCGGCGCCAATGAAGGTAATGATGGGGGTGGAATGTGCCATGGCATGCATTTTAGTGTACCCCGTCACTCATTGTGTAACTTATAGAGCGCGCCTGAGCCACAGTGCAAGGCGCGACCCGCAGTGAATGGCAGCGTCCTTTGCAAGGGGCGCAACACGGGCAACGGCTACGCTCGCAAGGCTTCATTCGGTGCGCGAAAGACGCCATGCGACTTCGCCTGCCCTGCACTGTCGGTTCAGGCGCGCTCCATAAGTTACACAATGAGTGACGGGGTACACTAGTCGGGGAGGTGTGTCGGGTGCCAGTTGTGTGCGCTCAGACGGTCGTGCGCGCACCGAATAATGCGGTTCCGACGCGCACCATGGTGCTGCCGGCGGCGATGGCGGCTTCCAGATCGGCGGTCATGCCGGCCGACAGTGTATCGACGCCGGTATGGCCCGACTGGAGATGCCGATACAGGGCGAACAGACGGTCGAACACCTGTTGCTGGGCCGATGCACCCTCGCGCGGGGCGGGAATGGCCATGAGGCCGCGCAGCCGCAGATTGTCGCGAGCGGCGATCTCGGCGGCCAGCGGGTCGACCTCGTCGGAACGACAGCCGGCCTTCTGCGGTTCGTCATCGATATTGACCTGGATGAGCACGTTGAGCGGTGGTCGGTCGGCGGGGCGCTGATCGGCCAGTCGGCGCACGATCTTGAGCCGGTCGACCGACTGGACCCAGTCGAACCGGGCGCTGATCTGGCGGGTCTTGTTCGACTGGATGGGGCCGATGTAGTGCCACTCCAGTTCCAGATCGCCCAGTGCATCGATCTTTTGCACGGCCTCGTCGACGTAGCTTTCGCCGAAGGCCCGCTGACCCAGCGCGTACAGCGTCCTGACGGCTTCGGCCGGATGGGTCTTGCTCACCGCCAGCAGGCGCACGTCACCCGGGTTGCGCCCGCAGGCGCGGCAGGCGGCGGTCATGCGTTCGATGACCTGGTCGAATTTCTCCTGATGTTTGGGGTTCATGTCCGCATTGGGCTAATATCGGGGAAACGTCGATTTTACTGCCGACGCTGGCTCAGGGTCGGGCAGTCTGTCCGGGTGCCGATCTGCCCGGGGCGGTCGACATTGCTGCTGGATTCAGGGAAACCGCGACATGGATATTACCGAACTGCTTGCTTTCACCGTCAAGAACAAGGCATCCGACTTGCACGTGTCGGCCGGGCTGCCGCCGATGATTCGGGTTGACGGGGACATTCACCGGATCAACACGCCGGCGATCGAAAACAAGGACATGGCCGAGCTGATCTATTCGGTCATGAATGACCACCAGCGCCGGGACTACGAGGCCAACCTTGAAGTGGACTTTTCCTATGCCGTGCCCGGCCTGGCCCGCTTCCGTGTCAATGCCTTTCATCATCACCGCGGGCTGGGAGCGGTTTTCCGTGTCATTCCCAACGACATCTTCTCGCTGGAGGATCTGGACGCGCCGGCTGTTTTCAAGGACATCGTCGAGGTGCCGCGTGGCCTGATCCTGGTCACCGGCCCGACCGGCTCGGGCAAGTCCACCACGCTGGCGGCGATGATGGATTACCTCAACAAGACCGTGCCGGGGCATATCCTGACCATCGAAGACCCGATCGAATTCATTCACACCCCCCAGCGCTGCCTGATCAACCAGCGCGAGGTCAGTCGCGATACCCACGGTTTCAACCAGGCCCTGCGTTCGGCCCTGCGTGAAGACCCCGACATTATCCTGGTCGGCGAGCTGCGCGACATGGAAACCGTTCGCCTGGCCCTGACTGCCGCCGAAACCGGTCACGTGGTCTTCGGCACCCTGCATACATCGTCGGCGCCCAAGACCATCGACCGTATCATCGACGTCTTCCCCGGCGACGAGAAGCCGGTGGTGCGATCGATGCTGTCGGAATCCCTGAGGGCCGTGATTTCGCAGACCCTGCTCAAGCGCATCAGCGGGGGCCGGGTGGCCGCTCACGAGATCATGATCGCCACCTCTGCCATCCGTAATCTGATTCGCGAGGACAAGGTTGCCCAGATGTATTCGGCGATTCAGACAGGTCACAATGTGGGTATGACAACGCTCGATCAATGCCTGATCGAGCTGGTGCGTCGCGGCGTGGTTTCCAAGCATGAGGCCCAGCGCAAGGCCCAGAACAAGCAGGCGCTGGCCTGATCGAAGCCATCGGCTCAGGAGAATTGAAGTATGAATACCGTTCAGGACTGGCTGCACAAACTGCATGAAACCAAGGGTTCCGACCTGTTCGTGACCGTCGGTGCTCCCCCTTGCATCAAGGTCCACGGCAGGATCAAGCCGCTGACCCGTGAAGCGCTCACGCACGATGCCGTGGCCGACATCATCGACAGCGTGATGACGGCCGATCAGCGAAAGGAGTTTCACGAGACCCACGAATGCCAGTTTGCGGTTTCACTGGAAGGCGTGGCCCGTTTTCGCGTCAGTGCCTTTTACCAGCGCAACAGCGTCGGCATGGTCTGTCGTCGCATCGAAACCAAGATTCCCTCCTTCGATGAACTCGATTTGCCGGAATCGCTCTCCGAGCTGGCCATGGTCAAGCGCGGCATCGTTATCCTGGTCGGGGCCACCGGCACCGGCAAGTCCACCACGCTGGCGGCCATGGTCGGACATCGCAACGTCAACGCTTCGGGTCACATCATCAGCATTGAAGACCCGATCGAGTTCGTGCACAAGCACCGCAAGAGTCTCGTGACCCAGCGTGAGGTGGGTATTGATACCGAGTCCTTCGAGGTGGCGCTGAAAAACACGCTGCGGCAGGCGCCCGATGTGATTCTCATCGGCGAGATCCGGACCCGGGAAGCCATGGAACATGCCATCACATTTGCCGAAACCGGTCACCTCTGCCTGACCACGCTGCACGCCAACAACGCCAACCAGGCCATGGACCGTATCCTGCATTTCTTCCCCGAGGAACGACACCCTCAGGTGCTGCTGGACCTGTCGTTCAACCTGCGTGGCGTGGTCGCCCAGCAGTTGGTGCCGTCCATTGACGGCAGTCGCCGTCACGTGGCGCTGGAAGTCCTGCTCAATACCCCGCTGGTGCAGGAGAAGATCCGCAAGGGGGCGATTGAGGAGCTCAAGTCGATCATGAAGGACTCCGGCCACCACGGCATGGTGACCTTTGATCAGAGCCTGCTCAGGCTTTACCAGGAAGGATTGATTTCCTACGAAGAAGCCCTTCGCCATGCCGATTCTTCCAATGAGGTCCGTCTGGCGGTCAAGCTCAGCGAGGGCGGAGATGCCGAGTCGCTGTCGGGCAATCTGCAGAATCTTGATCTGGTGGACGATTCCCGCTAATTCCTGATTCCCTAACCATTACTTGCATCCTGATTAACATGGCATTAACCGCTGCAGGCGTAGCATTCAGGCTGTTGGTGTCAAGACGAGAGCCGGTTCTGCACCGACGGTTACGGGGCAATGTGGGCCCGGACGGATTGGTTTCTGTCCGGGCATTTTTTTACACGTCAGTGGTTCGACAAGACTCATGCGCATCCTGATCATCGAAGACAACCGGGATATCGCCGCCAACCTGGGGGATTTCCTGTCCGATCGCGGCCACGAGGTCGATTTTGCCTACGATGGCATCACCGGCCTGCACCTGGCCGTGGTCAACGAGTTCGATGCCATCGTGCTCGACCTGGCGCTGCCGGGTATGGATGGCCTGGAGGTCTGTCGCAAGCTGCGCGAAGAAGGGCGCAAGGAAACCCCGGTGCTGATGCTGACCGCGCGCGACCAGCTCGACGACAAGCTCAGCGGTTTCGAGTCCGGCGCCGACGACTACCTCGTCAAGCCCTTCGAGTTGCGCGAGGTGGAAGCCCGCCTGGCCGTGTTGTCGCGTCGCGGCCAGCGAATCAAGCCGCGTGAGCTGCAGGTTGGTGATCTGGTCTACAACCTGGAGACCCTGACGGTCAAGCGCGGCGATCAGTCCATCGATCTCAACCCGATCGGTCTTCGGTTGCTCGAAAAGCTGATGTCGGCCTCGCCGGCCGTCGTCACCCGTCGCGACCTGGAGCATCATGTCTGGGGCGAGGAGTTGCCCGACAGCGACAGTCTGCGGGTTCATATTCACAGCCTGCGTGCCGCCATCGACAAGCCTTTCGGCAGTCCCATGATTCATACCCGCCATGGCATCGGTTATTGCCTGGTTGCCCCGGATGAAGTACCGGCAGAGACTTAGAAGCCGACTCATACTGTCATTCCTGTTGTTCGGCACGCTGTTGAGCGTGCTGTTTGCAGGTGCGGTGCTGTTCCTGCAGAGCTGGCTGGTCGATGCACTGATTTCCGATACGCTGGAGCAGGAGATCGACCAGTACATCACACAGCTGCGCCAGGACCCCTCACAGGTCGAGCCGTTCTACAGCCGTATCGAAGGGTATGTCACTCGCCCCGGGCAGGCTGATATCGTGCCGACGGCATTCCGAGACCTGCCCACCGGCGTTCACGACGTCCAGTCCAACGACGCCTTCTTCAAGGCGGTGGTGCGCAAGCACGACGATTTCTGGGTGTTTCTGACCTATGACGTGTCCGAAGACCGCGAACTGGCACGGCGCCTGGTTTACGGCCTGGTGGCGGCAGTGATGCTCTTTTCCATTCTTTCCCTGACGCTGGGCGTCTGGTCTTCACGCCGCATCATGGCGCCGGTGACCGAGCTGGCCCGGCGGCTGGAAACCATGGATGAACATGCCGAGCCGGGCAGCCTGGCGCGGCAGTTTCCCGATGACGAGGTCGGTCAACTGGCCGCGGCGCTGGATGATTATGCGCATCGTCTCAAGGAGCTGGTGGAACGCGACAAGGCGTTCAATGCCGATGTCTCGCACGAACTGCGCACGCCACTGGCGGTGATTTCCGGGGCCACCGAGTTGTTGCTGTCGCAGCCCGACATGAGCGAACGCGACCGCGAACGCCTGCTACGAATCGCCCGCGCGGCCCGGCAGTCAACTGACATCACCACGGCGCTGCTGCACCTGGTGCGCTCCGAGCGTGAATCCGACAACCAGCGTCGTGCCAACGATGTCGGCAGCATTGCCCGCCATGTCATTGACAACTATCGGCCGCTGATCGGCGAACGCGACCTGAGTCTGGAGGTGGACGAGCAGGAGGCCGTCAATGTCATTGCCCCGGAGGCCGTCATTGCCGTCACCCTGGGCAACCTGATCGGTAACGCCGTGCGCTACACAAGCACCGGTGAGGTGAGGGTGGTCATCAGGCGCGGCGAGGCCTGCATTCTCGATACCGGGCCTGGCATTGCCGAAGAAGAGTTGCCACATGTCTTCGATCGCCATTTCCGCGGCCGCCAGGCTGATGGCACCAAAGGCTCGGGCCTGGGGCTTTCCATCGTCAAGCGCCTGTGCGACCTCTACGGCTGGGAAACGGAGTTCAGCAACCGACCGTCCGGCGGGCTGGAGGTCTGTGTGCACTTCTTCCCCGACCGGCAGGACGACTGAATGCGTCCGGCTATCACCCGCTGACTGGATTCGGTTACCCTCTGTCGCATGGCTATCATTCACTGTCCCGGCTGCAACCAGCGAATCTCCAGCGTGGCCAAAGCCTGCCCGCACTGCGATCTGCCCCTGGGCGAAATGAGCGACGAGGATGTCCGAAAGCTCGAACTCCGACGCTGGCGCAAGCGGGTCCACCGCGCCAGCAACCTGACCTACATGGCCATGGCGGCCATCATCATTGGCATCCTGTGGTGGTGGATGAGCTCCCCGGTGGCCTGGCAGTTGCCGCCGCCGGTGGTGACCATCATCCTGGTGATCTTTGGCGGAGCGGGCTATGTGGGCGGGCGTGTCTGGCTTTTCTGGCTGCGCATGCGCCGCAACCGGCCCGGCTGAAGGCTGGTCCGCCGGTGGCCATCGTGCTGCCCCGTCTGTAGATGGCCGTGGTCAGCGTATGCGTTCGACCCGCACCGCGCTGCTGTAGCCTTCCACCGATAGCCGCCAGGTCCCGAACATGCCGGGGCGAATGGTGACCTCCGGGCTGTCCATCTCCCGTACGGCGAAGGTGTCGCGTTCGGCCTGGCGCCAGACCATGCCGTTTTTCAGCTCGAACTCGGTGTTGCCGTGCCAGCCATTGAAGGTGCCGGCAATGCGGCTGTTGATAGGCTCTCGGTCGGCTTGTTCAGGCAGGCCACGGCGATCGCCCGGCTCCTCCGGGGCATCCTGCTCAGCGGGGGCGGTATCGGTCGGCTCCGTGGGCGGATCCGCGTCTGCCGGTTCGCTGGGCGGTTCGGCATCGACCGGTTCCGTTGGCGCGGTGTCGTCGTCCAGTTCCTCGGTGGGTTCGGGGTCGACCGGCTCCGTCGGCGCAGGGTCTTCCTCCTGTTCTGCGGCCGGTTCGGCATCGTCCGGTACTGCCGACGGCTTGGCATCTTCATGATGCTCTTTCGGCATCAGCGAATGCTCGCGAAGCCACTGGTTCAGCGTCTCAAGCTCTTCTTCGCTGAGCCTGTAGAGGCCGGTGTCGCGAAACTCCCGCCCGGTCATCCGCTCTTCCAGGGTCTTGAAAGGCTGTTGCGATGCTTTCAGGGGTACAGCGACGGCCAGTGTCAGCAGAATCAATGCTACGGTGCGTGAATATGCAGGCATCACGGTCAAACCTTGTCCTGGAGTTGGGGTGCGCTCGCCCTTCGCTCAGAGGTCGTGCTTGTAGCGCACGTACGGAATGCGACCGTAAATGTTATCGCTCGATTCATCAAGCCGGCTCTCGGCACCAGGCTCATCGGCTCGCGGCATGGTGTCGAGAACATTGCTGACGCCGACGCTGATCGAAGCGTTGCGCAGCGCCTGCCATGAAAGTTCCAGGTCGAACGTATGCAGGGCCGAGGGGGCCGTGCTGGCTTCGTTGCTCAGGCCAAGCCCCGAAGGCATTTCGAGGTGGTTGCCCAGCATTTCACCGCTGAAACGCCCACGGCGCCAGCCCAGCATCAATTGTGCGCTGTTGCCGTACTGGGCGGCTCTGGGGCCAAGCCGGGCCGATTCGTCCACGGGAAGGCCGAAGTCGGTCATGCTCATGCGCTGGCGATAACGCGCCAGTTGCAGGCCCACCAGGAAATCGCCCACGCGCTCGGTCTGAATGCCGAAGCTGACATTGAAGTCCAGTCCCTCGGAGGCCGACGAGCGCGGGTTGGGGTAATGGCCAGCCGGCTCGCTGGAAAAATCATGTCCGCCCTGCTGCATTGCCAGAATGGGCGATGGCGGTTCCGGCTGGCTCTGGAATGCTCCAAAGCCGAACTGCAGCCCCGGGGTGGCCGTCCAGTTGCCGCGTACCTGGACCAGGTTGACGGAGTCCGCGGGTAGGGGCTGGTCGACAAAGCGACAGTCCTGTGCCAGGTAGGAGTCAATGGTCAGCGTGGCGCTGTTGCACTGGATATGGGCCAGGCTGGCGGTATTAAGCTGCCAGGTCTCCAGCGACCAGGAAAACGACGCGCCCTGTTCACTGCGGGCGTCCGGTTCGGGAGACCAATGGCTGTCAGGCAGGTTCATCGTCATGCGCGGCCGCATGCCCGGCAAACCCAGAGCATCATGGTCGGAGATCACGTTCGGAACCGGGCCTCGCTCGGGGATAATCGACCACGGCGTCGAATCGTGCGCCATGGCGCCCGTTCCGGCCATCAGCAGGGTGGTCATCAGCAGGCTGTGCCTAAGAGCGGTCATTACTTGGTCCCGAAATCCAGCTGTCTTCTTCCCGCCCCCTTAGAGTGCAATACCGGGAATAAGTTTTCCTCATCACCAAGTCTAGCAGAGCCGGGCCCGAGATGCACCTGCAGATTTCACACGCAAATGCCCGGAATCATGGCAGAAATGGGTCCCTCGTCACGGTCGGGGGCGAACTGGTTCGGGCACGCTGCATGTCCGGCCTTTCCGCGGGCCTTGTGTGGCCGGCCGGGCGGCGGCACAATGTCCGGTTTCTCCGCCATTGCCCAACCAAGGCCCCAGCCATCATGACCACCCGCCGAGACCTAGCCAACGCCATTCGCGCCCTGTCCATGGATGCCGTCCAGCGTGCCAATTCCGGCCACCCGGGCATGCCCATGGGCATGGCCGATATCGCTGAAGTGCTGTTCAACGATTACCACAGGCACAATCCCGCCAACCCCGACTGGTGGGATCGCGACCGTTTCGTGGTTTCCAACGGCCATGGTTCCATGTTGCTCTACTCGGTGCTGCACCTGACAGGCTACGACCTGTCGATTGACGACCTGAAGAACTTTCGCCAGTTGCACTCGCCGACGCCAGGCCACCCGGAATACGGCGAGGCGCCGGGCGTGGAGACCACGACCGGTCCGCTGGGGCAGGGCCTGGCCAATGCAGTCGGCATGGCGCTGGCCGAAAGACTGCTGGCCGAACGCTTCAACACCCACGAGCACACCATCGTCGACCATCACACCTGGGTGTTTGCCGGCGATGGCTGCCTGATGGAAGGGGTGTCGCATGAAGCCTGTTCGCTGGCCGGCACCTGGGGCCTGGGCAAGCTGGTGGTGTTTTACGACGACAACAACATTTCCATCGACGGCGAGGTCGACGGCTGGTTCACCGACAACACGCCCGAACGCTTCCGGGCCTATGGCTGGCAGGTCATCGATGATGTCGACGGCCATGATGCCGCGGCCATCGGCCGGGCCATCGAGCAGGCGCAAACCAATACCGATCAGCCCACACTGATCTGCTGCAAGACCGAGATTGGCCATGGCTCGCCCAACAAGAAGGGCACGGCCGGTGTGCACGGTGCGCCGCTGGGCGATGATGAGGTTCAGGCGACCCGCAAGCAACTGGACTGGCCGCATGCCCCTTTCGAGGTGCCCGACGAGATCCGGGCCGGCTGGGACGCACGCGAGACCGGTGCCGAGCGAGAAAAGCAATGGCAGGCCAGGTGGCGTGCCTATCGCGACGCCCATCCCAAGCTGGCCGCCGAGCTGGAGCGCCGCATGTCGGGTGCGCTGCCCGAGGATTTCGATCGTATCGTCGCCGACATTCTCGGTCGCATGCAGGCCGATAATGGCACCGTCGCCACGCGCAAGGCCTCGGGCATGAGCCTGGAAGCCTTCGGCCCGCATCTGCCCGAACTGCTGGGCGGTTCGGCCGACCTGACCGGTTCGAACAATACCAACTGGTCGGGCAGTGTCGATATCATGGATGATGCCGCCAACGGCAACTACATCTACTACGGCGTGCGTGAGTTTGGCATGACCGCCATCGCCAACGGGCTGCACCTGCATGGCGGTTTCATACCCTACACCGGCACCTTCCTGGTGTTCTCCGACTATGCGCGCAACGCGGTGCGCATGTCGGCCCTGATTCCGACCGGTGCGATTCATGTCTACACCCATGACTCCATCGGACTGGGTGAAGATGGGCCGACTCATCAGCCGGTCGAACATGTCTCCAGCTTGCGGTTGATTCCCAACCTCGATGTCTGGCGTCCGGCCGACAAGGTCGAGACGGCTGCTGCCTGGGCCGCCGCGCTGGCTCGTCGCAACGGTCCCAGCGCCCTGGTGTTGACCCGTCAGGGGCTGCCGCACCTGCCGCGTGATTCCGAGCAGGTCGCCTCCATCGGCCGCGGTGGCTACGTACTCAGCGATCCGCAGGCTGGCGATCCGCAAGCCGCCATCATTGCCAGCGGTTCCGAGGTCGGGCTGGCCGTTGCCGCTGCCGAAACCCTGGCCGCTGAAGGGATCGGCGTGCGTGTGATCTCCATGCCCAATCCTGACTTGTTCATGGCCCAGGATGCCGATTATCGCGAATCGGTCCTGCCCGCGGCGCTGGATACGCGAGTGGCCGTCGAGGCGGGTGTGAGCCTTTACTGGCGCCACATTGTCGGGCCCGGCGGCAAGGTCATCGGCATGGACAGTTTCGGCGCATCGGCACCGGCCGGTGAACTCTTCAAGGAGTTCGGGTTGACTACCGAGGCCGTTGTCTCGGCGGTGCGCGAGGCAATGGACTGACACAAAGCGCGCAGGGATGAGCGGGTCATGGCGCCGGAAAGTCATGGCCTGTCACCCGTCCCCAACTTCACTTGGTCCTTCGGTCGTCGCCACAGTACAATTCACGCATTCCCTCAAAAACAATCACTGCGGAGAGAATCCATGTCCATCAAAGTCGCCATCAACGGCTATGGCCGTATCGGCCGTAACGTTCTGCGGGCCCTGTACGAGTACAACCGCAACGACGAGGTTCAGATCGTCGCCATCAACGACCTGGGCGATGCCGAAACCAATGCGCATCTAACCCGTAGAGACAGCGCCCATGGCGTGTTCAATGCCGAGGTCAAGGTCGAGGGCGACCACATGATCGTCAATGGCGACAAGATCCGCGTGCTGGCCGAACGCGATCCCTCCAAGCTGCCCTGGAGCGAGCTGGGCGTGGATGTGGTGATGGAATGCACCGGGCTGTTCGCCAGCAAGGACAAGGCCTCGGCCCATCTGAGCGCCGGTGCCCGCAAGGTGTTGATCTCCGCCCCGGCCGGCAAGGATCTGCCGACCATCGTCTACGGCGTCAACCACGGCATTCTCAAGGAAGGCGACGACATCATCTCGAACGCCTCGTGCACCACCAACTGTCTGTCGCCGGTGGTCAAGCCACTGCACGAGAAGATCGGTCTGGAATCGGGCCTGATGACCACCATCCACGCCTACACCAACGACCAGGTACTCACCGACGTCTATCACAAGGATCTGCGTCGCGCCCGTTCGGCCACCATGAGCCAGATCCCGACCAAGACCGGCGCGGCCGCTGCCGTCGGCCTGGTCCTGCCCGACCTCGACGGCAAGCTCGACGGCTTCGCCATGCGCGTGCCCACCATCAATGTCTCGGTGGTGGACCTGAGCTTCGTGGCCAGTCGCGATACCACGGTCGATGAGGTCAACAGCGTGGTCAAGGAAGCCAGCGAAGGCGAGCTGGCCGGCATTCTCGGTTACAACACCGAGCCGCTGGTCTCCATCGACTTCAACCACGACCCGCGCTCGTCGATTTTCGATTCGACGCTGACCAAGGTTTCCGGTGGCCGCCTGGTCAAAGTGCTGGCCTGGTACGACAACGAGTGGGGCTTCTCCAACCGCATGCTCGACACCGCGCTGGCCCTCTCGCGCGTCTGAAAAGCGGTTCACCACAGAGGCACAGAGGACACAGAGAAAAGACACTAGTGGGCCATGCGGTTAATAAGGTAACGCTCAGAGCCACTGTGCTGGCGCGAATCAAGGCGCGTTTCGCAGGGAATGGCAGCGTCCTTGCCAAGAAACGCAACGCCGAGTCGCGCCAGCACAGTGACTCCCGAAGGGCCGTCGCACAAGCGCCGTGGGCAGGGCAGGCGAAACCGCATGGCGACTTTCGCGTAGCGAATGAAGCCTTGCGAGTGGAGCCGCTGCACGTGTTCCGCTCGCTTGAATTGGTACGGCCAGTCCTGCGCTCGCGCGCCTTGCCCACGACGCTTGTGCGACGGCTGAGTGTTACCTTATTAACCGCATGGCCCACTAGAGTTCATTTGTGATCTTCTCTGTGAACTCCGTGTCTCTGTGGTGAATGATTCTTTGAATTTGCAGGAACGACCATGAAAACCCTCGACCAGGTTGAACTTGACGGCAAGCGCGTTCTCGTTCGCGCCGATCTCAACGTGCCCATTCGCGACGGCCAGGTCACCTCGGCCGCGCGCATCAAGGCGGCCCTGCCCACCATCCGCCAGTGCATCGATGCCGGTGCCGCGGTCATGGTCATGTCGCATCTGGGCCGACCGGATGAAGGGGGGTTCGACGAGGAGTTCACCCTGGCCCCGGTGGCTGAAACTCTGGGTGAGCTGCTGGGCCAGCCGGTCGAACTGAAGCGCGACTGGATCGACGGCGTCGACGTGCAGCCGGGTCAGGTCGTCCTGCTCGAGAACGTCCGTTTTCTCAAGGGCGAAAAGGCCAACGACGAGTCGCTGGCAAACAAGATGGCCGCGCTGTGTGACGTGCTGGTTTTCGATGCCTTCGCCACCGCCCACCGGGCCCAGGCCTCCACCGCCGGCGTAATCCGCCAGGCAAAAATCGCCTGTGCCGGGCCGCTTCTGGCGCGCGAAGTCGAGGCGCTGGACAAGGCACTGGCCAAGCCGCAACGCCCGCTGGTGGCCATCGTGGGTGGCGCCAAGGTCTCGACCAAGCTGCAGGTGCTGGAAGCCCTGATCGACAAGGTCGACCAGCTCATTGTCGGCGGCGGTATTGCCAATACCTTCCTGGCCGCCGCCGGCTACAAGGTCGGCGCATCACTGTATGAGAAAGACCTGGTCGACACCGCGACGGATCTCATCAAGCGCGCCGAGCAGAAGGGTGCCGCCATCCCGTTGCCCACCGATGTGCTCACCGCCGAGCGCTTTCACCAGGACGCCCACGCATCCCTGCGCGATGTTGGCCGCATCCATGCCGACGAAATGATCCTCGATATCGGTCCCGAGTCCGCCGGCAAGCTCGCCAGCATCGTCCGTCAGGCCGGCACCGTGATCTGGAACGGACCCGTGGGTGTGTTCGAGTTCGAGGCTTTCCACTCCGGCACCCAGGCCATCGCCCACGCCGTGGCCGCCTGCGATGGCTTCACCCTGGCCGGCGGCGGCGACACCATTGCCGCGATCGAAAAGTACAAGGTCGCCGACCGCATCGACTACATCTCCACGGCCGGTGGCGCATTCCTGGAGTACGTCGAAGGGAAGGAGCTTCCGGCGATCGCTGCGCTGGCCGATTGAGCCGTGTCGGCTGGCCCGGAGAAATCCCGGACAGCAGCGTCATCCGCGCAATGGGCATTCACAAGGTCCAGAAGACCACGAAAAACAATATTGCACGGTAAATCTGCAGAAAGACGGTCAACCACAGGGTCATTCCGACGGCGGCCAGGACGGCACGAACTCTGCCCAGTCCGTATGCCCGACAGAAGCTGATGGTGCTCCAGGCCAGAATCAGCGAAAGGCTAATCGATGATGCCATCAAGTCGTCCCGGCCAGGCTCAATCAGTCCCGCGTAAATTGCCGCAATCGTCAGCCAGCCGCCGACCAGGCTGAAGAGCACCATGACTGCGGTCCAGTGGGTGGTAAAAACCAGGTGTTTGACCACCGACTCCCGGCGCCGGCAGAAAGCCAGCAGCGGAAACAGGGTGGCCATTGGCACCAGCACGATGACGAGCGAGCGGGCCGTGATTTCGGAACGGCGGTTGAACTCGCGCGCATAGTCGACCAGCCGATCCAGCGCCGCTTCAGTCGTCTCATCGAGCTCGACATCTCCACCGGCCGTTACGAGTTCTGACCAGGTTTCTGCTTCCAGGCGCGGGTCATTGAGTTCACGATTGACCCAGTCCAAAGCCACAGCACGGTGCGGAAACGTGCCCGAGGTCATATGCACCTGCAGCGGCGTGGAAAACGTGGTCCAGCCGGCCGAGAGCAGGAAGAACAGCAGGTTGATCAGCAAAAACAAATGCAGCGGGCGCATCCATCCAACCCGTCGGCCGGCCATGTACTCGCTGGTCAGCAACCCCGGCCTGAACAGCAGCGCTCGCAGGCTGCCCCAGAAACGGCCTTCCAGATTGACCGCCGCCTCGGCAAATTCGGCAAGGTATTCGCGTAGCGAAACATCCCCCTGGCCTCCGAGCGCGTTCGCCACAAGCCGAACACCAGGGCCCTGTCAGGCGGGCCCCGCAACATGCACAGACAGATCTGCCGGATTCCTTCAAAACGCGTTGCTCCCTCGACAGCGATTCGAACAGAGTATCAGGAGGTATGCAAGGGTCGCGGGCCGCAGGGTTCGCCTGGAATGATCAAGGCGCATCCGCCAACGTCCAGTATTACCCTCAAGTCAGAGGGTTTGACCTTCCTGTTTCCCGATATACAACAGCCCGGGCAAAATCTTCGAAGTCGTCCAGGTGCCGGGTGACGATTGCGAAGACAATTTCCCAGTCAATCTCCTGGTAGCTGTGGATGGCGATATTGCGAAATCCCACCGCCGCTTTCATCCGGTCGGCCACTGGCCGGGAAATGACCCCGGCGTTGGCCAAGCGGTCGAAACTCTGGCCCATGGTCTCGGGTGGGGCTTCATCTGTTGTAACCAGTAGGTGCGAGGCAATGTCCACACACAACTGAACGGCCCGCGTCAGATTAACGCTCAGGATGTCCTGAACATCGACGTCTTCCTTCAAGGCCTGTACGGTCTCGGGGCGTCGCTGCCGAATCCGCCCCAGACATCGGCGAAGCGACTCCAGCTTTTCATGAATTACTGCTGAAGCCATGCCTTTCGCCTTTCGGCCAGTAGCCTGTCTCGGTAGGGCATGAAGTCCGCCTGGTCGAACAGGTGCCGACTAAGCAGTTCGGCATGAACCTGGTCGCTACCCAGAACCCGCTTTCCTGAAGCAAGAATCTGCCCCAGCATGGGTTCTCCAATCGCATTGATATCCACCAGGTCGACGCTGCGTCCGGTCTGGTCGGCCAGTTCGCGAATCAGTGCCATTTTCTGCTCGCCGGTCATCACGCTGTCGCCGGCCACCGCGATATCCAGGTCGCTGTCAAAACGAGGCTGACCGGTCGCCAATGACCCGAAAACGATCGCCAAACGGAGACCGGGCTTCCCAGCGAGGCAATCGCGAATCTTGTCAATGTCGCTCGAAGCGTTCATGGGTGGAGTATATCGCGGGCCTTGCGATGCTGCAGAATGGACAGCTTGACAGAGGCGGCTAAAGGGGGCAGAACAAGCGGATATGATGGCCACCCGCAAGTTGTCCCGACTTTGGTGATCTCGATGGCCAGTGATCATTCGCTTTTCTCATGCCGGTACGAGGAAGGCGGTCCTCCGCTTCAGGACCCGGCAAGGAAAACTGGCGACACTGCATTTTCCAGACCGAGCCCTGAAGGAAAGGGCGGCAAAAATTCTTGCTGAATGCTTGCGTAGATGAACTGCCCGCGCCGTTTATCGGCGCGGTGGTTCGGCATGGTGGATGTTGAGCCTTGCCGGTTGGGGATCCTCCTTGTGTTGCTGCCATTGTTTCCACTGCACGATGGAGATCGAGGCCTGCAGTGAGTAGTCCAGGGAAATCCAGCTGGATCGGTTGTTGTCGCCATAGTCCGGCTGACCGGGCAGCAGGTTGATCGATCCGCTGTCGGTTTGTACCGTGGTGTTGAAGGGTTCGGCCGCGGGCGTGTTGGCGAAGTAGATGGCGTCGATCTGCGGATAGGTGATGGTGACGTCGCTGACCTTGCGCTGATGGGCTTGCGCGCCGCTGGCGTCGATCCAGTTGCCGTCGTCGTCTTGCAGCGCGCATTCGGAGGTCAGGCCACCGAACTGTGCGGCAATCGGGGGCACGTTGATGTTTTCATCGGCCACTGAGGCGGTGCCGTGGCAGGACATGCATGAGCTGAACGCCTTGTCGGCCGGGCCGTTGAGGCGGGAGTTGCAGCCCAGGTGTCCGGGATGTGCGTACTGGTTGGGCCCGCCGTCGGCATTGAGCATGTCCACGGTATCCCAGAAGATCACCATGTCCTCAAAGCCGTTTTTCCGCGGGTCGTCCGGGTAGCCGGAAGCAAGCTGGCCCTCCGGTGGCGTGGAGTTGCCCCACATCACGCCCAGCGGGGAGATTCGGTTCCACGGGTTGTCCTTGTCGGCCTTGCGCTGGCCGTCGGCCACGAAGGTGCCGAACACCCATGCCGTATCCGGCGCGCGGGAGTCCTTTATCGCGAAGTCGAACTGCAGCAGTGTGACTGGCCCCCATCGCTCCTGGCTGCGTGGGCATTGCCGGCTCTGCTCGGCCATGGTGCAACGGGACTCGCCATCCGGAGGCTTGCAGCTGCAGAAATCCGGCGAGGAGATGTTGGCATTCCAGGCCGGCATGTTCTCTAGCATCGGCATATGCTCGGCAGACAGGGTAGTGAACAGTGGCTTGCCGATCACCGCGCCTTCGTCAAAGGAAACATTGTCAGTGGGCAGGGTGGGTGTCCCTTCCGGCCCCCAGATCGTGCCCAGGGTGTAGGCTGCCGTGGGATTGAAGATGCCCACCGCCCACATCGTGCCGTCAAGCAAATCGCTTGCCGTGTTCATGCTGTAGGCAACCGGCGCTTCCCGCGTCAGGCCATGGGTAAATTCCCGCCCGCTCATGACGTCGTAGGTCTGGAACGGTATGTGGAACCAGGGCCGCACCTCGTTGTTGCAGACATCCCAGTCGGTAGTGATGCTGCCACTGTCGATGTTGCCTTCCTGGATGTAGGCCATGACCAGCCAGCTGTACTCCTCGGCCAGTTCCGCCCGCAGGTCGGGGTCGGTGTCGACTTCGAACATGGCATCGAAGCGCTCATCCCGCCAGGGCTGGTCGGCCTGTTCGTCCACCGGCTGCGGGGGGTAGGCATCACTCAGGCGAAAGACGGGACCGTCATAGCCGGCCGGAGGCTGATTGGAGACTTCCTGTGCCGCGTACATCTCCGGAAATGCCGGATCCTGCCAGTAACTGGGGTAGGTTCCGGTGCAGGTGCCGTTGCCGTTGGCTTCAGCCAGGCGGGCGTTTTCTGACGGCAGAGGCTCCTCGTCGGCCCGATCGTTGGCGTCGGGTTGCGGTGGCTCGGTGCAGGCGACGAGGCCAAGTAGCATGGCGATCAGGCCATATCGTGCTGTCGTGGCCAGCGCACGAGCGGCTGCTTTGCACAACGATGAAAAGGCACGGGGCGAGATGGTGGTCATGGTATTCCTCCCACTGTTCATCCTGCCCCGTAAACGATCAAACCACATGTCTGCAGGGATTGCAAGTTCTTGCTGCCGCTCATACCTCCCCGCCCTTTCACGACAAAGTTGGAATGGATGAAGAAGTGACTGTGGAAGTCCGCTGAGGGGCTGCGCCAGGCATGCAAAACAGCACCGTCCGGGAGGGGCGTCGGGGCCAGGAGTCAGATGGCAGCCCCTTGACCGCGCCGTCATCTGGTGGCAGTTTCAAACGTTGTTCTGGCATGCAGGAGACAGCGATGACGAGATTGATGCGGACTGGATTGGCTGGCCGCCTTGGTGTGGCAGCCTTTCTTGGCATTGCCCTGGCAGTTGGCTCGCCGGTACCGGCTTCGGACCGGGCGGTGGTTTTTGGCGAGGTGGCCATTGTCGACACCCGCGACGGCCAGGTGCTGGAAGGCCAGACGGTCGTCGTTGTCGATGGGATGATTGATCAGGCCGCCGCCACGGATGAAGTCGAAATACCCGCGGATGCAAAGGTTATTGATGGCAGTGGCCACTACCTGATGCCGGGGCTGGCCGAGATGCACGGTCATCTGCCGTTTGCCGGGCCGGATGAGGCGTTGGTGGGCGATCTGCTGTTTCTCTATGTGGCCAATGGTGTCACCCTGGTGCGGGGCATGCAGGGGCATGAAGAACAGTTGCGGGTGCGCCAGGCCATCGATGATGGCCAGTTGCTTGGACCCCGGTTGGTGCTGGGCAGTCCGGCGATGGGCTGGGGCAACACGCCAGAGGTCGATGAGGCGCCGGGCTTGATCGAGGAATTTGCCGGAGTCGGGTTTGACCTGGTCAAGATCGGCGAGGGGCCGGATCCGGAAACTTTCGAGGCGCTGCGACAGGCGGCCGAGGCCCATGGACTGCCGCTGGCCGGGCATGTGCCCGACGAGGTCGGACTGGAGGCGGCGATGGCCGCCGGCATGGTGACCATCGATCACCTGGACAATTACGTCGAGGAACTGGTGCCGGAAGACCAGCGCGCCGATATCGCACCGCTATGGGGTGTGGCTTCGGTGGCCAATCAGGCCCAGTTGCAGCGGCTTGACGATCTGGTCGAACTCACCGCGCGTTACGGCACCGCACAGGTGCCGACCATGGTGTTGTGGGAAACCTTTTTCGGCGGCGAGAAGCCCGGAAAGATCCGCCGCGATACGCCGGAAGCGCGCTACGTGCCCACCGAAATGGTCGACAACTGGGAGGCGTCGCTGGCGAGTCTGCGTGAAACCATCGGCCATCCGGCTGGCGCCCGCCAGGTGGTCACCCTGCGGCGTCTGGCCTTTCAGCGCCTGCACCAGGCCGGCGTGCCGTTCCTGCTTGGCACCGACTCGCCGCAGTTGTTCAGCGTGCCCGGTTTTTCCACGCACAGGGAAATGGCACTGTGGGTCGCACTCGGCATGACGCCGGCAGAGGTGATCCATGCCGGTACCTGGGCGGTGGCCGAGCATTTCGATGAACTGGACCGTGCCGGCTCGGTCGCCGAAGGCAAGCGCGCCGATCTGATTCTGACATCGGCCAATCCGCTGGATGATGTGGGTGCCATTGCCGAGGCCCGTGCGGGGGTCATGGTGGCCGGCCAGTGGCTGCCTGAAAGCGCGATCAGACAGCGGCTTGATGACATGGCCGACAGCCGGCGCGACTCTGAACAACCGTAAACCTGCTGACCCGGGCTGTGCCCGCGTTCACCAGGATTGAATCAGGACGGTGGACAGGATCAACCCGGATGGGGACAGGCCGGCCCGCGCTGCGGGCCTGGCCAGGGAGACATCGGACTTGAAGGCAAAGCGGCCAGACTCACAAGAGGGGCCTCGAACTGTTGCCCGGTCCCGGCCGGGAGGGGCGGGTATCCGTACGCGCCTGTACCTGCTGTGCCTGGTCGTTTCTCTGGCCATCGTGGTCCTGGTCGGCTTGAGCTATGTCGGTTTTCAGGCGCTGTCCGGTGCCCGTGCCTACGTCCATGGCGAAAGCCAGTGGGCCAAGGCACAGAAGCAGGCCGTGATCTCGCTGCTTGAATATGCCGCCAGTGGCCGACCCGTCGCCTTCGAACACTACCGGGAAGCACTTGAAGTCATCCGTGGCGATCAGCGAGCCAGGATTGCACTGGAGGCGGACCGGCCGGACATCGAGGCCGCCAGGGAAGGGTTCCTTGCCGGCCGGAACCATCCCGAAGATATCGACCTGATGATCCGGATGTTCCGCCATGCCACTCACCTTCAGGAGTTCGAACGCGCGGTACAGGTATGGGTTGAAGCAGAGTGGCGAATCGAGCAGGTGGAGCAGACGGCTCAGGCCCTGCGCTCTGTTGTCGACGAGCAGGGTACGGAAGCAGCGGCGATTCAGTCGGTCATCGAGCAGCTGCTTGAGCTGGATCGAGAGCTGACGATTCTTGAAGATCGCTTCTCCCTGCATATCAGTCGGCTGGCTCATCAACTGACCCGTCTGGTCGCCATCAGCATGGTGGTTTTGTCGCTACTGCTGATTGTTGGCCTCAGTGTTCTGGGCTGGTATCTGACGCGCAAGGCCGAACGCGATGAAAAAGCATTGCGCGAGAGCGAGCAACGGTATCGCGCACTGGTCGATCAGCCCGAGGTCGGTATGTGGCATATCGACCCCGAGGGACGCATTGTCTACATCAACCCCGCCATGCGCGAGATGATGGGGGTCGCGGCGGACCTGAATGTGTCCGGGCAGTCCATCGATCAGTTCATCCTGGCTGAAGACCGGAAGGCGATTCCCGAGGATCGTCTGCGGCGCGAGCAGGGCGAAACCACCACGCGGGAGATCCGTTTGACTGACGGTGGCGGCGGTTACCGCAACGTCCTTATTCATGGAGCCCCGGTCATGCTGGCGGGGGGGCGGCTGGCGGGCCACGTGGGTACTTGCGTGGACATTACCGACCGCAAGCGTGCCGAGGAGCAGCTTCGTCGGCAAGCTCACTACGATGCGCTGACGGGTCTGCCGAACCGGTTCCTGTTCATGGACCGGCTGGAGGTTGCCCTGCGTCGTGGACGACGTGATGGGCAGAATCTGGCCCTGCTCTTTATTGACCTGGACCGCTTCAAGGTAATCAATGACAGTCTCGGGCATGTTTCCGGCGACCGCATGTTGCGCGAGGCGGCGAAGCGTATCAAACAGGCCGTTCGCGAGGTGGATACGATTGCCCGGCTCGGTGGAGATGAGTTCGGACTGATTGTCGAGAACGTGCAGTACGATGCCGATGGAATCACGCTGGCAGATCGGATCATTGAAGCGTTGCGAGCCGGGTTCGAACTCAATCGCTTCAAGTCGAAGGTTTCTGCCAGTATCGGGATCGCGATTTCCGGCGACAGTGAAAGCCCGGCCGATCTGTTGCGGTTCGCTGATATTGCCATGTACGTGGCCAAGCGACGCGGCGGCGGTCAATGGCATATATTCGATCCGGAACACGATGCTCATGAAGAACAGCGCCTGCACCTGGAGAACGAGCTGTGGGCGGCCGCCGAGAACGACGAGCTGGTGTTGCATTACCAGCCGATTGTCGATCTGAGTAAGGATCGTGTGGTTGCAGTGGAGGCCCTGTTGCGATGGCAGCATCCACGCCTGGGGCTTCTGGGGCCTGATCGGTTCATTCCCATCGCCGAGGAGAACGGCGCCATCGTCGATATAGGAAGGTGGGTGGTGGATCGGGCCTGCCGGGACTACGTGACCATGAAGCAGCGACTGGGTGCGAAGGCCCCCACGGCAGTATGCGTCAATATCTCGGCAGCCGAGTTCCGCCTGGGTGATCCCACGCAGTGGGTGGGCAGCGTTGCCAGTGAACATGACCTGGAGGCGGGCGAGCTGTGTTTCGAAGTAACCGAGAGCCTGCTCACCAACAGCCTGGAGGTGGTTGGCGAGCTGGAGCAGCAGGGCTTTCCCGTCGCCATTGACGACTTCGGTACCGGCTATGCATCGCTGGACCTGCTGCGACAGGTCCGCTTCAGCACGATCAAGATCGACCGCACTTTCATTCAACGCGTGATCGACAGTCCAGTGGATCATGCACTGGTCGAGTTCATTCTGCAGCTTGCCCAGCGTCTGGACATGAAGGTGGTCGCCGAGGGGGTGGAAAACGAGCAGCAGGTCGAATTGCTTCGCGGCATGGGACTGCGGCTGGCCCAGGGCTATCTGTTCTCACGGCCGGTCGATATTGATGCCTTGGTACAGCAGCTCGAGAGTTCCTGATCGACTGCCACGATTCAGTATTTTTCTTATAGGGGTTCGGTGCTTTGCCCCTCTTGTCGCACTTGCCACGTGCTGAATGAACCTTTTATCCGCCACACTCGTCTTTCAGGCAAACCAGGGAGTAATTGAATGAAACAGCCTGAGGAGGATCTGATGGTGCTGGCTGCACAAGATGGCAATGAGCGGGCTTTCGAGTTCCTGTTCCATCGCTATCACGACTCCCTGCTGCGCTTTGCTACTGGTCTGTCCCGCGACCGGGAGCTGGCCCGCGATGCGGTGCAGGAGGCCTGGTTCGGTATTTCCCGCCGACTTCGGCGTCTCGATGACCCGCGTGCATTCAGAAGCTGGGTATTTCGGGCCGTGCGCTGGCAGGTGCTCGATCGCCTCAAGGCCCGGCGGGACTCGCATGTGCCGCTCGATCAGCAGGAAATCGCCGCACCAGCCGATGATCGGGTCCAGCAGGGCCGGGCCCTGGCCGAGTGGATCGCGGAGTTGCCCGAGCTGGAGCGTCAGGCGCTGCACCTGTTCTATCTGGACGGGATGAAAATTGCCGAAATGGCCGCCGTGTTGGAAATTCCGGCCGGAACGGTAAAGTCACGGCTAAATCGTGCACGCAATCAACTGCGAGCATTGGCAGAAGAAGGAGATGATGATGAATATCGATGAACGAATCAAGCGTGAACTGGAACAAGACACTGACCGGATCGACGAGATCCTGGCCGAACGCGACAGCCTTCTGGATCGGCTCAAACCTGCCTACCGAGGCGGATTGAAACGTTATGTCTATCTGACTACTGTCATTGCCCTGGCGCTGACTGCGCTGATTCTATGGTCCGGTTTTCGGTTCTTCACCGCGTCGAGTGCCGAAGATCTGGTCTACTGGGGCGTGATCCTGATCGTGGTGCTACTGGCGCAGGTTGCAACGAAACTCTGGATCTGGATGGAGATGCACCGCGCCTCGATGGTGCGGGAAACCAAGCGCCTTGAGATTGCTGTTGCGCGCTTGACCGATCAGGTCGAGCGGGGCCGCGAGGCGCGGTGATGGGTCGGGTCTGGTGTGACAGGTTCAGAATGATGTGACAAATGACACTGTCATTGGGTCAACGGTTGGACTAGATTGCAAGCTGTGGAAGCCGGTCCGGCTTGGCTGGTGTAAGCGCCCAAGGGAGATTGAACACGATGGCACATGGTGATGAACGCATAGATCGGCTGCGCATTCGCGAGCCTGAAAGCCAGCTTGCCTCCAGGCACTGGCTGTGGCTTGCGGCGGCCATCGCTGCGGTCCTGGCCATCGGTTCGAGCCTCTGGTGGTGGAGTTCGCCGGGCGTGGCCGAGGTCGAAGTTGTCGAGCCAAGACAGGTCAGTAGTGGCAATCAGGCCCGGCGCAGCGCGGTGCTGGATGCCTCGGGCTATGTCGTTGCGCGCCGTCAGGCGACGGTGTCGGCCAAGGTCACCGGCAAGATCGAAGAAGTGCTGGTGGAAGAAGGTATGGAAGTCGAGATCGGCCAGGTGCTTGCGCGTCTGGACGATGTGCTCGATCGCTCCGAGCTGGCACTGGCGCAAGCACGTCTGCGCGCGGCTGAAAGTGCCGTTCGAGAACTCGAGGTTTCCCTTGCCGATGCCCGGCGTACATTGAGTCGTCGCAAGGAGTTGCGTCAGCGCGATTTGGCCAGCCAGTCCGATGTGGATGAAGCCGAAACGCTGGTCGATCGTTTCGAGGCCCAGGTGCAGGCACGTCGCGATGATGTGGCGATTGCCCGCCTGGCCGTGGAGCTGCAGCAGCAGCGGGTCGATGAGCTGACCATTCGTGCGCCATTTTCCGGCGTGGTGGTGGCCAAGGCCGCTCAGCCGGGAGAAATGGTCTCGCCGATTTCGGCCGGTGGCGGTCATACCCGTACCGGCATCTGCACTATTGTCGACATGGGCTCGCTGGAAATCGAGGTCGATGTCAACGAGGCCTATATCCAGCGCGTATCGCCCAAGCAGCCGGCCACTGCCATACTGGACGCCTACCCCAACTGGGAGATCCCGGCCCGTGTCATTGCCGTGGTGCCCACGGCCGACCGGCAGCGAGCCACAGTTCGGGTGCGGGTGGGTTTCGAGGAAACCGATGCCCGCATTCTGCCCGAAATGGGGGTTCGGGTCCGTTTCCTGGAACCCGACCGGGTCAGTCAGGACTCGACGCCGCAACCGGCTTCGGGTGTGCTTCTGCCAGCCAGCGTGGTGCATCGCGAGGAGGGTCGCAACGTGGTGTACGTGGTGACCGACGGACGGCTCGAGCGCCGCGGTGTGCAGGTGGCGGAGCAGCGCGACAACGAGATCATGATCAGCGCCGGCGTACGCGCCGGAGAACAGGTTGCGGCCGTGGGCCCGGATGTGGTGCTGCGCGACCGACAGCGAGCAAGAATCATCAGAGGAGAAACGCCATGAGTGAAACGGCGATGGCCGTAGCCGGCCTGACCAAGACTTATCGCAAGGGCAAGGAAAAGGTCGAGGTGCTGCATGCGCTGGACCTGGAAGTGCCGGAAGGCGATTTTGTCGCGTTGATGGGGCCGTCGGGCTCGGGCAAGACCACCCTGTTGAACCTGATCGGCGGGCTGGACCAGCCGGATTCCGGAGAGATCCGCGTGCACGGTGAGAACATCGAGCGCTTTTCCGGTCGGCAACTGGCCCGCTGGCGCTCGCGCCAGGTGGGTTTCATCTTTCAGTTCTACAACCTGCTGCCGGTGCTCAACGCGCAGCGCAACGTCGAACTGCCGCTGCTCCTGCGTCGCATGTCGCGCAAGGAACGTCGCGAGCGCGCACTCAACGCGTTGGATATCGTCGGCCTGGCCGATCGCGCCAGTCACTATCCGCGCGAACTGTCCGGTGGCCAGGAGCAGCGCGTGGCCATTGCCCGCGCCATCGTCAGCGACCCCGGCCTGCTGCTGGCCGACGAGCCCACCGGCGATCTGGACCGGTCCACGGCCGAGGAAATTCTCGGCCTGCTCACCGTGCTTAATCGAGAGCATGGCAAGACCATCATCATGGTCACCCACGATCCGGCCGCGGCGGCCTACGCACAGCGTACCGTGCACCTCGACAAGGGCCGGCTGGCCCAGGCGGCTTGACATGATCAGCCTGCATTTGATGCGAAAGAACCTGGGGCGCAAGAAAATGCGCACCACCCTGACGGTGCTGTCGATCATCGTCGCCTTTGTTCTGCTGACCTTGCTGCTGGCCCTGAGCCGGGCGTTCAGCATGGGGGTGGAGATGGCCGGGGCCGACCGGTTGATCACCATGCACCGGGTATCGTTTATTCAGCCGCTGCCGCTCAGTTACCTCAACCGTGTCGAGTCCATCGAGGGGGTGACCGCGGCCACCCACTTCAGCTGGTTTGGCGCCTACTACCAGGACCCGCGCCGCCAGTTTGGCCTGATGCCCACCGACCTGTCCCGGTTCAGCGACATCTATGGTGAGTTCGAGATCGACCCCGACCAGTTCCGGGACTTGCAACGAAACAGGATGGGTCTGCTGGTGGGCGAGGCCATGCTCGATGCCTTCGGCTGGGAACTGGGCCAGCGCGTACCAATCGGCTCGACCATATTCCCGCAGCGTGACGGCTCCTATGCCTGGGAGTTCGACATCGTCGCTACCTTCCGTGGTACCGGCGGCGGTGGCGACGAAATGCAGGCCTACGGACATTTCGATTACTTTAACGAGGGGCGCGCGTTCTACCAGGACATGGTCGGCTGGATCGTGACCCGAGTCGAAGACCCTGACAACGCCGAGGAAATAGCGCGCCAGATCGATCAACGCTTTGCCAATTCGCCGACCGAAACCAAAACCTCCACCGAAGAAGGATGGGTGGCCGGCTTTGCCGCGCAGTTCGGCAATATCGGCCTGATCGTGCAGGCCATTCTGGCCTGCGTGTTCTTCACCCTGCTGCTGGTGGCCGGCAACACCATGGCCCAGTCGGTGCGCGAGCGTACCGGTGAACTGGCGGTGATGAAAACCGTCGGCTTTACCGACCGCCAGGTGCTCGGCCTGGTGCTGGGTGAAAGTCTGATGCTTGCATTGCTTGGCGCCGGGCTGGGCATGGCACTGGGCTTGTTGTTCCTCGGTGGGGCACGAACGGCAGTGGGGCAGTTCCTGCCCGGCCTGGCCTTGCCGCCCGGTGCGTTGGTCACGGCGGCCGGGCTGGCGGTGCTGCTGGGATTGATTACCGGCATTGTGCCGGCGATCCGGGCCATGCGCCTGAACATCGTGACTGCACTGGCGAGGAGATAAGGGCATGGGACAGATCGTGGAAATCACATTGATGAACCTGCGCAGCATTCCGCAGAGACTGGGATCATCCCTGGTGGCCGTGATCGGCGTGGCCGGTGTGGTCGGCGTGCTGGTTGCGGTACTGTCCATGGCCAAGGGTTTCGAACACACCCTGCAGGCTGCTGGGTCCGAAGACAACGTCATCGTGATGCGCTCGGGGTCCAGTTCGGAACTGGACTCCAGTCTGACTGGCGAACAGGTCAACATCATCGAACAGGCGCCGGGGCTGCTGCGCGATGAAGGCCGCGGGGTGGTTTCGGCTGAGCTGTATGTCATGGTCGATCTGGAGAAAAAATCCACCGGCACCCAGGCCAGTGTGCCGTTCCGGGGCGTGGGCGAGAATGCCAGCCGGATTCGCGAGCGCTTCGAGCTGGTCGAGGGGCGCATGTTCGAGTCCGGCCGGCGGGAGCTGATTGCCGGGCGTGGCGCGGCCGACCAGTTCAGCGGGCTGGTGGTCGGCCAGACGCTGGCCTTTGGCCAGGAACGTTGGGATGTGGTCGGTATCTTCACCGCCGGCGGGTCGGCGGCCGAATCCGAGCTGTGGACCGATGCCGGCATGCTGCAAAGCGCCTACCAGCGCGGCAACAGCTACAACATCGCCTATGCGCGGCTGGCATCAAGAGATGATCTGCAGCAGTTTCATGACGCGCTGGACGCCGATCCCAGGATGTCGATCAGGGTTCAGCGCGAAACCGAGTACTTCGCCGAACAGTCGCAAATCCTGTCGGGCTTCATTTCCGGCATTGGCTACGGCATTGCCGTGCTGATGGCCCTGGGCGCGGTGTTTGGCGCACTCAACACCATGTACACGGCCGTGTCCGATCGCACCCGCGAGATTGCCACCCTGCGCGCGCTGGGCTTTTCCCGCCTGCCCATCGTGGTGTCGGTCATGACCGAGGCACTGGCGCTGGCCTTGCTTGGCGGTGTGCTCGGCGGACTTATTGCCTGGGCGCTTTTCAACGGCTTTACCGTATCCACGCTCAACTTCGCCAGCTTTACCCAGGTGGTGTTCGCCTTTGCCGTGACCCCGGGGCTACTGGTCCAGGGCATCTTCATCGCCCTGGTGATCGGCTTTCTGGGTGGACTGGCACCGGCGGTGCGTGCAGCACGGCAGCCCATTGCCACCGCCCTGCGAACCTGATTGAGGCAAGCGAGCCTGCTGGATTCCCGGCTACAATTTGTTCGCGAATCGACCTGTCTGCTCCACGAAGTGCCGGATCTCCATGCATACACCGTCATCCAACAGCGAGTTCGAAGACTGGGAAGCGTTCCGAAGTGCGCTGGTAGACGAGGAATGGCAACAGCCCGGGGTTTACAAACACCTGCATAAGTATCGCCTCATTCAGCTTGCCTCTCGGCGTCCGTGGACTGCGTTCTCGGCGCTTGATGTAGAGTGGCTACACCGGCGCGCCGACGCCTTGCCACGAACGCTGAGAGGGAAGCTGTGTGTCTGCTGATTAGTGACCGCATTATTAACCCGGCACGAATGTAGATCGCATTCAGCCGCAGTGTGCGCTGCGGCTGAATGCGATCTACATTCGTGCCGGGTTAATAGTAACCCATGACCCCATGGCGTTTGGCACATGCGTACCTACAGTATCCCGATCTATTCTGACCCGACATAGTCGCTGTCTGGAGTCGGGATCATGAGACGCTTGAGTTTGACGGTAGTCCTGCTGCTGTCCTGTTGCACGGCCTGGGCCGGAACTGATATTGAAACGCTGCTTGCCGGGCACGATGAGTCCACACCGGGGGTGGTGATTGGCCTGGTACGAGATGGTGAGCTGGTCGAGATTAAAGTAGCCGGAATGGCTGATCTGCGATTTGGAGTGCCGATGGAAGTGGGTACGCCGGTGAATATCGGGTCAACGGCCAAGCAGTTCACCGGCATGGCAATGGCGTTGCTGCATGATCGTGGCCAGCTTTCGCTTGACGATGATGTTCGCAACCACATTCCGGAATTGCCTGAGTTCGAACATGCGGTCAGGTTGCGTCACCTGCTCGGTCATACCAGTGGCTACCGCGAGTTCATCAATGCCGAGGCCCTGGCGGGTGTACGCATCGAGAAGAGCGATTGGATGGATCGTGATGCGGTGATCGCCACGGTGCGGCGCCAACCGGAATTGCAGAACAAGCCCGGTGAGGAATGGAATTACAACAACACCGGCTATGGTCTGCTGGCCGAAGTGATCACCCGCGTGACCGGCACGCCCTATCAGGACTGGGTACGCGATGAGGTTTTCCATCCCCTGGGCATGTATGACACGCGGTTCCGCTTGCATGCCGACGAGATTGTTACAGGTGCCGCCACCGGTTATACGCAGGCGGATGGAGGATACCGGGAGGCGCGCGATATCGGTGGCGCGCTGGGTGCCGGCGGCGTTTACACGACGGTGGCCGACATGGCGCGCTGGATGAAACACCTGGGCCGATTCGAACTTGGTGGAGATGCAGTGCGCAACCTGATGACCACGCCACTCCAGCTCAACAGCGGCGATTCCAGTGGCTACGGGCTGGGCCTGTCCATCGACGAATTCCGCGGCCTGCACCGCTGGGAGCATGGTGGCGGCGATATCGGTCACATATCCGTGTTTGATTTCTTCCCGGAGCTTGATGCCGGCTACATGATATTTGCCAATGGCCCCGGAATCGATGCCGACTTCATTCATGGCGTGGCCGAGACCTGGTTGGGCGAAGATCTGGTGGCACGGGATTCCGGGGACAAGGAAATCGCCGAGCCGGATTCGGTGACAGAGGCCGCGGAGTTTACCGATGAGCTGTTTGATCGCTATGCTGGCCGCTATGAACTGGAGTCGATACCCGGGTTCGTCATGCACTTCTTCCGTGAAGGCGAAAAGTACATGATCCAGGCGACCGGGCAGCCGGCCTTTGAGCTTGAACCGGCGGGCGTCAATGTGTTCACCCAGGATGCCGTCGGTGCCCGTTTCGTCTTCGATGTCGAAGCCGACGGCAGCGTGCATGCGCTCACGTTGCACCAGAATGGCGAGCACATGGCGGTGCGCGTCAAGGACGAAACGGGCCATGGAGCCGAGGAGCTGTCTGCCTACGCCGGTCGCTATCTCAGTCTTGAGCTGGAAACCTTCTATACCATTGCCTTGACCGACTCCGATCAACTCGAACTCAGGCACCGCCGCTTCAATCCGGTGTCACTCCACCATGCATCCGACGATCGATTTAACGGCAGCTTTCCGGTGGCCAGCGTCGAGTTCGTACGCGACGATGATGGGCGGATCACTGGCTTTAAGGCCGGAAACGTCCGTGCTCGCGACATTCTGTTCGAGCGGGTTGAATGACGCCTGGTCGACTTTCCCTTATCGGCCGACCGGGCCTGATCTATATGGTGGAGAATGGGGAAATGACAGAGCAGGCAGATCAGCGAGAGGACACATGGCGGCCAGGCGGCGGCATGGTCAGCGTCCCAGGTATTTTCATGTTGCTGCTTGCGCTTGCGATCAGTGGTGGGCCTGTATTGGCCGATTCCATAGAGCTGGATTTCGACGCTTCGGCCGGAACCCTGTCGGGCACGCTGTTTCTGCCGCCGGGCGAAGGCCCTTATCCGGCCGTGATCTTCCTGGCCGGGTCAGGCGACGAGAGTTACCGCACCGGCTGGGAGGGAGAGCGGCGGTCATGGTTCTGGCCCGAGCTCCAGGCATGGTTTGCCGAACGCGGGTACGCGGTATACATCTTCGACAAGCCCGGTGTTGGACGATCCGAGGGCGACTGGCGCAAGGAGGATTTCGGTCATCGTGCCGACAACGCACTGGCCGCGGTACGAATGCTTGGCGCACGTTCCGAAATCGATAAGACACGCCTGGGCCTGCTGGGCCACAGCCAGGGTGGCTGGATTGCGGTCAAGGCTGCCGCAAGGGTGCCCGATGATATCGCCTGGGTTGTCAGCCTGGCCGGGCCGGCCATCGGAGTGCGGCAGCAGATCATCGAGGATACCGTCAACCGGTGGCAGTGCGATGAGCAAAGCGCCCTGGGACTGCGCCGCGCCGGTCTGGGCACGATGCTATCGGTGATGGGTGCTCTGGGCCGTGTCGTACCGGCTGGCTACCTGTCAAGAATCGTGCGCTACGATCCGGCCGATGACCTGGCACGGATGCGGCAGCCGATGCTGGCATTGTTTGCCACTCACGACATCATGGTCATGCCTGAAACCAATGTCCCCCGCCTTGAGCGATATTTTGGTCGCGATACCGGCAACACGCATCTGGTCGTTGAAACGATCCCTGGGCTTGACCACTTCTTTCGTCACGGATCGTTTTGCCTGGACACTCCACGACCCCAAAGCTTTGATCCCGAATTCTGGGCGGCGCTGGGATCGTCATCATTCTGGGATGATGCGCTCTTGGCCAGTCACTATTATTAACCCGGCACGAATGTAGATCACATTCAGGGCTTCAATCAGGGCCCGAATCAAGGCGTCGCTCGCCGCCAAGGGTGATTCCCTTGGCAAGAGCGAGAACGCAGAGTCGGGCCCTGATTGAAGCCCCTAACTATCTGATTCTAAAAAGTCAGGCCGCAGTGTGCGCTTCGGCAGACTGCGTTATCGAAACTTGCTGTAGGAGTGCTACAGCGGCGTTTCGCTGCCTTGCTGCCGAAGCGCACACTGCGGCTGAATGCGATCTACATTCGTGCCGGGTTAATAGCCCGGCAGGTATGTAGATCGCTTTCACTCGCGCAGGCGATGGTTTCGCCAAATTCCAGCCAACCCTGCGACGCTACTTGCTGATAGCGACAGTACACTCGCGATTACCAGTGTGGCGGTGCCGCTGAGCCATAGTTGCCACAGGAAGTAGGAGGTGCCGGAGAATCGGGCGTTGCCGAAGATCAGCAGCGATATCGGAAACCAGCTCACGGCGAGAATGACCAGCGCCAGTCCCAGGCCACGGTGGAGCCGGCGGCGGGCGGCACTGGCGGCCAGTCCGGCCAGCGAGACCAGTCCAGTCCACAGCAGCAGGTTCACCACTGGTGCGTGCAGCAGTTGGACCTCGACAAACGACGCTCCCTGAAGTCCCAAGCCAAGTGCCAGGATGATGACCTGCAGCCCGATGGCAAGTAGCCAGTATCTCATTGCTAAAGCATACACAACCCGGTGTGTCCTGTCCTGGCCGGCAGTTTGAAATTGGGCGGTGCGTCGGGTCCGCCTTCGAGTCGGCTCAATATAGACGACGCCCCGACCTGGGCCGGGGCGTCGCGGTCTTTCTCTCTCGTTTCAGCCGGATGGCTGGATCAGCTGGTGACCAGGTTCAACCCATAGCCGCTGAGCATGGGGTTGAGGCGCTGGAACCAGGTTCGGCGCTGGTTCTGCGGAATACCGCAGTTGGTGCCGTCGCCACCCAGCGCACCGCCGGATGTGACGCCTTGCGCCTGGTTGCCGCCGGCCACCCAGGAGCCACCGGAGTCACCCTGTCCGGCGCAGGCATTCGATTCACGCAAGCCGTGAACCGGGCCGCTGCCGTAGTTGACCGTGACGTTGTTGCGCGTCAGGGTGCCGCAGCGCCAGCCGGTGCGGAAGCCCGAACGGCAGACCGTGGCGCCCAGCGGTGCTTCATTGCTGCCGGTCACGGCGTAGGTGGAGTTGCCGCTGTATCTCCAGACCAGATTGTGGAGGGTGTCGCTCCGGCGGACATTGGCCCAGGCCGCATCGGCGCCAGGGAAGTTGCTGCGCTGGAACCGACCCACGGCCACGCCGTTGATTCTCACGATCTGGCCAACCGATCCGCAGTGGCCTGCCGTGACGAATCCGGGGGTGCTGCCGCGCCGGACGGCAAAGCCGATGGAGCAGCCGTTGTAGCGGAAACCGCCCACAACATTGACCAGTGTTGAAGGCTCATGTTCGGAGACTTCGAAGTGCACCATGTCCAGGTCGGCCCGGCTGCGGGCAAAGAAGTCCAGCACTCGGTCCGATACGTCCGGTGAGGCCACCACCACAACACGGTTGTTGGGCAGGTCGATACCCCAGGAGTGGATCCCGTTCAGGCTGCGTGCCATGGGGTTCCCGGATGCCCGGTTGAATGACTCGACGGTCTGCTCAAGTTCGGCCAGGCTGAAGCGAACCTCGCGAACCTCTGTGCGTGCGGCCGCCCGGTCCAGTCCGCGCAGGCCGGGGTTGCCCTGGACTGCAGCCCGGGAAGTGGCGGCAACAACCGCGCGAACTTCGCCATTTTCGTCACGCTCGATCCAGCTGCCGCCGTAGTTGTCACCCAGTGCCGAAGCGGCGCGGGAGAGCACGGAACCGGCCTCGCGTTCCATGCGAAGCGTTCTCTGGAACTCGGCCTGACTCAGGCCGAGATCCCGTTCGATCGCGGTCGCCATATCACTTGGAATATCCAGTTCTTCAGGTGGAAGGTCGGAACTGAAGACCTGGGAGGAAACGGAGAGAAAGAAAGTGGAAGCGAACAGA
Organism: Wenzhouxiangella sp. AB-CW3; assembly: GCF_014725735.1. NCBI lineage: Bacteria > Pseudomonadati > Pseudomonadota > Gammaproteobacteria > Chromatiales > Wenzhouxiangellaceae > Wenzhouxiangella > Wenzhouxiangella sp. AB-CW3. The sequence continues at coordinate 3,596,159 of NZ_CP061368.1, read as the reverse complement.
AAAACACCGGCATGACGCCGGTTGTTACGGGTTTGAATGGATTTCATGTTTAACCCTCGTGCATTGATGAGCCCCTTGTTTTAGCTCATTGCAAAGGTGGCGGACATCCGACCCCCTATACCAACCTCCCCGGGGTTTCGGCCAATGCCGCCGCGAGAAAAGCTAGCACGGCTTGCGGTTCGATTGCAAGCGTCGGGCGGAACTGTTGCACTCTATGGGTGGGCGCCAAAAAAGCAATTCAAATCAATCTTTTGGGCGGTCAGTGCCACGAACGGAGACGGCGATTCCCCAGATCAGCGCGACCACGAATAGCGCGGCGCCAGGGATGCCGAACAGCAAAGCACGTAGAAAGTGCTCGAAAAACCGAATCTCGCTGAGACGAAACTGGCGGGTATCGTCGAAGCCTTCGCTGATGGCGGTATAGGTGCCTGCCGCGGGAAACTCGATGCGGCCCACGGCCACCCGTCGGGAATCGCCGATTTCCTGGCTCATCGAGCCGCGCACGGGTTCGACGGGAACCCTGTCGCCGTCGGTATCGGTGAACCGGAGACTGGAACCCGACGGCAGATCGTCATCGACCTCGTGAACACGCCCGTCAATCATCGTTTTTGAATCGTGCCAGAGTCGGTAATCACCGCCTGCGGGTACCTCGATCTCCACCGATCCGGGTCCCTGGAAAGTGGTATGCCAGCCGCCAAACCCCTGAATCATGGTCCAGGTGGCCGCCAGGAACAGAACAAGCCCGGCAACGCCAAGCGCAAGGGGCCAGTAATACTGCTTGGACATGGCTCAACCTCCTGCGTGCATCATACGCAATCGAGCCGGGCAGGCGAAGTCCGGGTTCGGAAGCCTTGACCATGTTTACTTTGTTATGTAAGGTAATCGCCACCAAGTAAACCTCAGGGCAGATCATGGCCGGAAAAACCGATAGTGGGCAGATTCTCAAGGGGCTGCTCGACACGCTGGTGCTCGATTTGCTGGCCGATGGTGACAATTACGGGTTCGGCATCTTCGGCCAGCTGCTCGACCGGCTCGGGCCGGACAAGGATCTGATCAAGGAGGCCAGCCTTTATCCCTTGCTCTACCGGCTGGAAAAGCGCGGCTATCTGGCGGCATATCACGCCCCCGGAGAGCGCGGCTCGCCCCGCAAGTACTACCGTCTGACGGGCGAGGGGCAGGCCTTTCTTGAAATGCGCCGGAATGAATGGCGCCGTATGGCGGGGGTACTTGAGCGCACCCTGTTTTCCCGCACCGGATCCGAACTGCAACAAGAGGACAAAACCGCATGATTTCCAGACTGCTACGCCTGCCATCGCCGTCTTTTCCATCCGACATGAGTACGGGCGATCCATGCATTGATGACACGCTTCGCCGCCTGGACGCGGCGCTTGTTGGCGCGGCATCGGTTCGCCGGCTGACCCTGCTTGAAGTGCGCGATCACCTGCTGGAAGCCAGGGATCGGCACGTCCAGTCGGGCGCCAGTCCGGCAGAAGCGGCTCGTCTAGCAACCAGCGAAGTGGGCGACCTGGAAGCCACCGCGGCCCATCAGCGCCGGGAGCGGGCCGCCGTCTTCTGCAAGTCGGCCCTGATTCTCGGGGCGGTATTCGCGACTCTTATGCTGATCTTCTATCTGCTTGCCGCGAAGCTTACAGAAACCGGTACGCTCGATATCCTCGTCACGCTTGCCGCAATGGGCGTTGTCTATGGCCTGATCATGGGCGCCTGGTTTGCTTACGGTTTTGCCCAGTCCATGCCGACCGCCGGTGATGATGTCGGGCATGGCTTCACGGTCTATACCCCCCGTTCCAGCCTGTGGGCGGGTGTCATCCTGCTCGTGGCCATGACGGCAATTTTCCTGCTCTGTGCACTGGGTCTTGCCGGGGTGGGAGTGTTGGCCGGTCAGCCGGTGTCTGCCAGTCTGTTCCTGATGCTGCTGGCCGCATATATGATTGCCGGCGTGCCGACCACGCTGGTGCGGATTGAGGTCAGCCAGCACGACATGGATATTCGGGGGCTGTTCTCCCGACAGTGCATTCAACTAGAAAGGATTCGTGCCTTCCGTCCCGTTGCCACCTGGAAGCGTATCCTTCTGCCTGGTCTGGGAATGCCCTACCGTATGGACTGGGAAGGAGAAGGTGGTAATCTGATGAGCCGTCGCCTGTGGCTGAATGGCGAAATGGTCAATGCCGATCGGCTGCAGGCCACTGTGGAGTCCGCGGCAGATGCCCATTCAGTTCCGGCCGGCAGCCAGGGTGCGTCTGAATAAGTCGTTGCTTTCGCGGCGGATCCTTGGGAAGCTCTGAATAACTCTACGCGCCCCGCGTAGAGTTATTCAGAGCTTCCCTTGCGTGGGGCTCATGATGTTTTCGGCTGACGGATCAGTTGCACGCACGATATCAGTGTTTTCACAAGGAATGACCAATGAAACTTGAAACGATTGCCGTTCATGGCGGCTTTGCCGGAGATCCGGAAACACACGCGGTCGCTGTGCCCATCTACCAGACCACCAGCTATTACTTCGACGACACTCAGCACGGAGCTGATCTTTTTGACCTCAAGGTAGAGGGCAACATCTACAGCCGGATCATGAACCCGACAAACGCCGTGCTGGAACAACGCCTCACGGAAATGGAAGGCGGCGTCGGGGCACTGGCCATGGCATCGGGCATGGCCGCCATTACCGCGACGATTCAGACCCTGGCGCGCAGCGGCGACAACATCGTGTCAGTGACCCAGCTTTATGGCGGCACCTACAATCTGTTTGCCCATACCATGCCGACCATGGGCATCGATGTGCGCATGGCCGATGGCCAGGATCTTGAGCAGATCGAGAGCCAGATTGACGACAATACCCGGGCGCTGTTCTGCGAATCGATTGGCAATCCGGCGGGTAATATCGTCGACCTGGAGGCCATTGCCCGCATAGCGCACAAGCACGAACTGCCGTTGATCGTGGACAACACCGTGGCCACCCCGGCGCTTTGTCGTCCTTTTGACCATGGCGCGGATATCGTGGTGTGTTCCCTGACCAAGTATCTGGGCGGCCATGGCACCACCGTGGGCGGTGCCATCGTCGATTCCGGTCGTTTCCCGTGGAAGGGCAATCCACGTTTCCCCCAGTTCAACGAGCCCGATCCGTCCTACCACGGGGTCATATATACCGAGGCGTTGGGTGAGGCGGCTTTCATCGGGCGTGCACGCGTGGTGCCGCTGAGAAACATGGGCGCAGCCTTGTCACCGTTTAATGCCTTTCTGGTGTTGCAGGGAATCGAGACCCTGCCATTGCGCATGGAACGCCACTGCGACAATGCCCTCAAGGTGGCGGAGTTTCTTGAGGGGCACCCCAGGGTGCGATGGGTCCGTTTTGCCGGCTTGCCCGGCGATCCCGGACATTCGCTGGCAGCGAAATACATGGATGGAAAGGCCGCATCCATTCTGAGTTTCGGTATCGAGGGTGGGCCGGAATCGGGTGCAAAATTCATCGATGCACTGCAGATGATCAAGCGGCTGGTCAATATCGGTGATGCCAAGTCACTGGCATGCCACCCCGCCAGCACCACGCATCGCCAGCTTGATGAGGGTGAACTGAAAAAAGCTGGAGTGACCACTGACATGGTGCGGCTGTCGATAGGCATCGAACACATTGACGATATCATCGCTGATCTCAGTCAGGCACTGGACCAGGCACAATGACATTGAGTTGATCCGGCACGAGGGTGGACTGCGTTCGTGCCGGATCAGCGGCGCTCATTCAGGCGGTAGCCGTACTTGCGCACGGTCAGGATGTACCTTGGCCGGTTGGGATCGGGTTCCAGTTTTCGACGCAGTTCGGCGATGTGCGTGTCGACTGTCCGCGTAATCACCGCACCCGGGTGGCCCCAGACTTCCGCGAGCAGATCCTGGCGGGAAACGGCCTTGCCATCGTGCCGGTGCAGGGCCACCAGGAGATCGAATTCGCGTGGAGCAATCAGCACCTCCTCGCTGCCCCGCGACACGGTGCGTCGAGTGGTGTCGACTGCGATCTCCCCTATATGGAACCGGCTGCCCGTATCCGCCCGGCCTGATCGACGCAGCAGTGCCTCGACGCGGGCAAGCAGCTCCAGCAGCCCAAAGGGCTTGGTGACATAGTCGTCGGCGCCCAGTCGAAAGCCCCTTACCTTGTCGGCTTCCTGGCCACGAGCGGTAAGCATGAGCACGGGCAAGGTCTGGCCCTCCTCGCGCAGGCACCGCAGGATGCGGTACCCATCGGTATCGGGCAACATGAGATCAAGGATGAGCAGGTCGTAAGGGCATGAGCGCAACGCGTCCAGGCCAGTCTCGCCGGTGTAGGTCACTTCGGCCCGGTGACCCTCGATCTCGAGGTTGTCCCTCAGGCCGTCGGCGAGATCACGTTCGTCCTCGATGATCAGAATGGTCGCCATCGCTTCAGTCCTTGTTGCTTGCCGGAAGTTCGATTACAAAGCGGGCACCGCCTTCCGGTGCATCCTCCACCCAAGCCTCCCCGCCCAGCTGCCGGGCATAATGTCTGACCACCGCCAGACCAATGCCGCTGCCTGATGTGGCGCCATCGCTGGCGCGCCGGTACATTTCCCAGATGTCGTCCCGTCGCGAAACGGGGACGCCCGGACCGGCATCATCCACACAGATCAGCACGTGCCGTCCGCAGTCTGCAGTTTTAGCCGACAGCCGCACACTTGCCCCTTCGGGACTGTGCTTGGCGGCGTTATCGAGCAGGTTGAGCAGCATGTGCCTCAGCGCTTCCTGGTCGGCATGAACCTGCAAGCTGCCGGACGGTGACACATCGATCTCCACACCCTGATGGCTCGCCAGTGGAAGGTACTCAGACTTGACCTTCTCGAGAAACTCGTTGAGTGCGATCGATGACCGGTTGACGGTTTCGGCCCCCGCGTCACGGCGGCCGAAGTGCAGCACATTGCCGACCAGATGGTCGAGACGACGACTCTCTCGGTCGATCACGTTCAGGGCGCGTTCACGTTCCCGCTCTTCTCGAACCCTTCCCAGGCGAAGGGTGTCGGCAAACAGGCGAATCTGTGCCAGTGGAGTTCTTAGTTCGTGCGAAATCCTGGCAATCGTGTCGGTACGCATGCGCGCCAGGCGGCGTTCGGCCAGCACCTGCCAGCCGGCCACTGCCCCGAGCACCAACGCCACCAGGGTCAGGGCGCCGAGCAGCGGCAGGCGCGACCGCGGTGTTCCACCAACGATCAGATACTCGGCCGCGATCGGCGGCAACGCCGTTTCCACGGTCAGGCCGGAGAACGACTCGCTGATTGAATCGAAACTTGCACGACCACGCCACGGACCATCAAGCGGCCCACTTTGATACAAGGTTTCATCGGCACCGATGACCCGGAGGGTCAACAGGTCAGACTGCTTCCTGTCGGCAAGCAGGCTGGCTGGCAGCAGGTCGTCGCGATCAAAAACATCGGAAAGGGCCGACCTTACCGGCTCGATGTCTGCAAGATAGCCCAGTATCCCTGGCTGACTGGATCCATTTGCCACGTGCGCCACGGTTGTGGCCCGGCCATTGAAGGACAGGAAGTGCAGGCCGCGCTGTTGTTCCTGGCTGTTGTTGCCATGCTCGAGCTTGTGCTCCAGGTGAGCCATGAGCGCGACGCGATCGAGCAGGGCATCGTTGCCGCTGTATTCCAGCCGTCCATTGTCCAGGCGAAAGGTGAGGCCGGGTTGCAAGCCATGCGGGCAGGGGCAGCGACTGGCGGCATTCGTGGCCCGTTTGTGCAAGGTTTCGACCGACTGGTCCGGTGAACTTTCGGCCAGCGCCCCCAGGGCCGGTGCCAGGCTGCCGCGCAGTTCGACTTCGGCACGCCGGACATACTGCCAGGCAGCCACATCGGCATAGTCCGTCAGGGCCCCCGCGGTCACTTCCCGCTGCGCTCTCTCCGAGCGCATCATCTCGGCAAACAGGACACCGACCAGCACCAGGGCAAGCAATGCCGCCCCTCCGGGGAGCAGGTTGCCGCGTGAAGGTGCTTGTCGACCCGAACCGGACATGCTGCACACTGGGCAAGTCAAACAATCCTCAGTCTATGACAGGAACCGGCCGAAAATGTTGGGGATCTGTCAGGATCAGCTTGAGGATGGCCGGGGTAGACTGTAGACCGGGTTCATTCACTGACAAGAGGGACGCCCAGGGTCATGCAGAGCAATCAGAGCAACATCGGCACCGAGCTGGTCGTGCTGACCATTGTCGGCGCCTTGCTTGGCCTGGCCGCCAGTGGCGTGGATCTGTCGGGCCTGTTCTACCAGAGAACCGGCATGGTCGCGGCCGCCATCGGCGCTCTGATGGGCGCGCTGTGGGCGGTGGTGCTACATCAGGGTCGCAGGATCAGCCAGCTTGAGCAGCGCCTGGCGCGACGGGCGGATTCCGGATCAGTATTGCCAGTGCGGCCCGCAGTCGAAACACCATCGCCCCGCGCCGCTTCGGCGGATGCTCCGGAATCTCGACACCAGGCGGCCGCAACTGGTGTCCGGGCAGCCAGGGTGGATGAGGGCACAAGCCAGGCCAGTGGGACGACCGCACCCAAGCCGCAGCGAGCGGACAGCCCGGGCCTGCAACAACTCAAGCGCTGGTTCACCACGGGCAACGTCCCGGTCAAGATCGGTGTGCTGGTGTCTTTTGTGGGACTGGCCGCACTACTGCGCTATGCCGGTGAACAGGGCTGGTTGAAAGTGCCCGTTGAATGGCGATTGCTCGGTGTTGCCCTGTTGGCCGTTGCTGCCTTGCTGTTCGGGGTCCGCCAGGTCGAGCACCGACGTGCTTTTGCGCTGTCCCTGCAGGGTGGTGCGATTGGTACAGTGTTGCTGACGGTTTTCGCCGCCTTCCGGCTGTACCAGTTGCTGCCGGCATCGGTCGCGTTCTCGCTGATGGTCGTAATGGTCGCTGTCGGCGGGGTGTTGGCCACGGTGCAGAAGGCGATTGCGCTGGCCGTGCTGGCCATGATTGCCGGATTTGCCGCACCCATGCTGGTATCGACCGGTGAGGGCAGTCATGTTGCGCTGTTTTCCTGGTATGCCGTGCTCAACCTGGGCATCTTCGCCATTGCCTGGCGTCAGTCCTGGCCGGTGCTCAATCGCGTCGGCTTCGTGTTTACCTTTGCCATCGCCACGCTGTGGGGTGTGCTGGCCTGGTCGCCGGTTCACTATGCCAGCGTGCAGGCATTCCTGATCCTGTTCTTCACGCTCTACTTCCTGATTCCCATTCTTGAAGCCTGGCGTGGGCAACGGGGATCGCGCTGGCTGGATGTAATTCTGGTCTTCGGCCTGCCCCTGTTTGTCCTGCCTTTGCAGATACTGTTGCTGGAAGGCGAGCGGATGGCCATTGCCGGTTCCACCCTGGCCATGGCGCTGGTTTATCTGACCAGTTCGGTCCTGCTGCTCAGGCGCTGGAATATGCCGATGTTGGGCCGTTCGCATGCCGTGCTGGCAGTCTGCCTGGCAACGCTGGCGGTTCCCTTCGCATTTTCCGGCTTTTCGATCACGCTGATCTGGGCGCTGGAGGGTGCGGCGCTGGTCTGGTTCGGATGTCTGCAGCAGCAGCGCCTGACGCGGCTGTCCGGCCTGGGATTGCAGGGCATGGCCGCCGGCGTCTGGCTGGTCAACCAGGCCGTCATCTGGCCGGCGCCGGAGCTGATGCTGGTCAACAAGTACTTCCTTGGCGGGCTGGCCGTGGCCGTGGCCGGTGTGATCAGCGCCTGGCGCTATGACGCGGCCGGTGCACGGGGCTGGCGATTGAACGTGCTGCTGGTCTGGGCACTGCTGATCTGGTCGATCAATGGACTGGCTGAGATGGATCGTCACCTGGTCGCCGCCGAAAGCGCAGCGGCAATGATTCTCTTTCTTGCCGTCAGTGCCTGCCTCGCCGCCTACCTGCATTTTCGCAAGACCTGGACACCGATGGCCGTGGCCGCCGTGCTGTTCATGGCGTCGTGTCCCCTGCTATTGCCGGAACAGGTGATTCATGGCCTGCCACTGGCCGGGTGGGGGTTGCCGGCCTGGGTGCTGGTGCTGGTCGCGATACTCGCCACTGACTACTGGTTTGGCAAGATGGCTTCGCGCTGGCGTGGCTGGGCGGTCATGGTCGGTCATGCCGCCGTCGTTGCCGCGTTGAGCGTCACTGCGGTGGAACTGGCCAGCAGCTATTGGCAGCCTGGCCGTGGCTGGTTCTGGCTGCTGGGCGGACTGCCTTTGTTGCTGCTGGGTGCCTGGCGGGTGCTGACCGGGAGTCTGCCATTGTGCTTCCGGCCCTTGCCGGAGCCTCAACTGCTGATACCGTCTGCATTCATCGTGATGGCACTGCTGGCCGGTGCTGTAGTCAGTCTGACGGATGCTGGCAGCGCGGCACCCCTGCCGTGGCTGCCGCTCATCAATCCGCTGGAACTGGCACAGGTTGCGGCGCTGGTTGTACTGCTCGCGCTGTCCGGAGCCGGTGGTCCGGGAGTATTCCGCCTGCCGCTGGCGGTGCCGGCGATGCTGGGTTTGTTGCTCGCAACGCAGTTCGGCATGCGTTCGGTTCATCACCTGGCCGGAGTGGACTGGAGTGTCATGGCTTTGGCGACATCCAATGTCGCACAGGCCACACTGAGCGTAATCTGGACCCTGCTGGGCGTGCTGGCCTGGGTGGCCGGTTCACGCCGCCGCCAGGTGGCGGTGTGGTGGGCCGGTGCGATTCTGCTCGCTCTGGTGCTACTGAAACTCCTGTTGATCGACCGGCAGTTCCTGTCGACCGTTGCCGGCATTCTTTCTTTCCTGGCTTTCGGCATGCTCTCCATTCTGGTCGGCTACCTGGCGCCGGCCCCGCCGTTGCGGGAGGCTGAACAGCGTCAGCCACGCCCATGAGCGTGACCGGCGCACGGCATCCCGGGGCATGCCTCAGTCCTGGCTGTTGATCTTGTCCTGTGTGCGATGCTCGAAGTCGCTGGCATCGTGGCGTTCGCGCAGCTGTCGTTCCGGCTTTCCCCTGATGCGGTTGACCATGCAGCCGCGCTGAACGGCTTCCCGGGAATCAATCATGTGGGCCCAGCGCTGCACATGCTCGTAGGACTCGACCTGCAGAAATTCGGCCGCATCGTAGAGCCGCCCCAGCACCAGTTGGCCGTACCAGGGCCAGATGGCCATGTCGGCGATGGTGTAGGCATCGCCGGAGATGTATTCCCTGTCGGCCAGTTCGCGATCAAGCACGTCAAGCTGGCGCTTGGCCTCCATGGCATAGCGATCGATGGCGTACCTGATCTTTTCCGGGGCGTAGGCATAGAAATGCCCGAAACCTCCACCCAGAAGTGGTGCCGAACCCATCTGCCAGAACAGCCAGTTGAGGCACTGCGTGCGCTCGGTGTGCGCTTCGGGCAGAAAGGCGCCAAACTTTTCTGCCAGATAGAGCAGGATGGCGCCTGATTCAAATACCCGCAATGGCTTTTCCAGGGAATGGTCGACCATGGCCGGGATCTTGGAGTTGGGGTTGATGTCAACGAAGCCGGACGAAAACTGCGTGCCCTCTCTGATATCGATCAGCCAGGCATCGTACTCGGCATTCTCGTGGCCCCGCGCCAGCAGTTCCTCGAACAGGATGGTGACCTTTTGTCCATTGGGTGTGGCCAGTGAGTAGAGCTGGTAAGGATGCCTTCCGACAGGCAGTTTTGCTTCATGTGTGGCCCCGGCTACCGGACGGTTGATGTTGGCGAACTGTCCGCCGCTCTCGGCTTTCCATTGCCATACGCGAGGGGGCTGGTAATCACTGTTGCTTGTGCTCATGACTCGCTAAACCGCTAAAAACAGTGCCAAGCGTACACGGTGCGAGTCGACAGCATGGCCAGAATCCGCGCGGTAGTCGGGTTAGACTGCGCCAGTCTGAAACCAATGACCGGAGTTCGTCCGATGCACCTTCGCTTAATCGCCCTGCTGGCCACGATGCTAGCCGCGACGACTGGAATCGCCGATGACCGTCGTTTCGCCTCCAAGGACCTGTTTGACCTGCAGTTTGCCAGCGAGGTGCAGATTGCTCCCGATGGTGCCCGGGTGGTCTACGTGCGCTCGCTCTACGACATCATGACCGACCGGATCCGTACCAACCTGTGGATGGTCGGTGCTGACGGCAGCGATCACCGCCCGCTATTGTCCGGGCGAGAGAGCTATTCATCCCCGCGTTTTTCGCCAGACGGCGAGCGCCTGGCCTACGTGGCTGATGACGGCAAGGGAAAAGCACAGCTATTCGTGCGCTGGCTCGACAGTGGCGAGACGGCCATGATCACCGGTCTGACCGAGTCACCGTCCTCCATTGCCTGGTCGCCCGACGGCGAGCAGATCGCCTTTTCCATGCGTGTCCCGGCCGACAAGCCGGCGCTGGCCAGCCCGCCCTCGGCACCTGAAGGCGCGGACTGGGCCGAGCCTGTCACCGTGATTGATTCGGTGGTCTATCGCTGGGATGGGCGCGGCTATCTCGAGCCCGGGTTTTCACATGTCTTCGTTGTTTCAGCCACCGGTGGCGCGGCCCGCCAGCTGACCTCGGGGGACTATGACCATGAAGGCCGGCTGGCCTGGATGCCCGAGGGCGATGTCATCGTGTTCTCGGCCAATCGCGGCGAGAACTGGCAGTACGAGCGCAACCAGTCCAACCTCTATCGCGTCAGCCTCGATGGTGGCGAGATCGAACAGCTGACCGAGCTCGACGGCATCGCCCGCTCGCCGGCGGTCTCGCCGGACGGCCGACGCATTGCCTTCGAGCACGACGATCACCAGAACCAGCAGTACACCGAGTCCGTGCTGGGCGTGATCGATGCCGACGGCGATAACCTGGTGCTGCTCGGCGAGTCTCTGGATAGGTCCATGAGCGACCCGGTCTGGGCTGCCGACAGCTCCTCGATCTATTTTCGCCATGACAATCGCGGTGAGCGCAAGGTCGCTCGCGTGGACCTGCGCGACCGCATCACCAACCGCATTGATCGACTCAGCGGCGTGGCCGTGGGTCGGCCCTACCTGAGCGGCAGTTTCTCAGTCGCCGACAACGGCACCATTGCCTACACTCAGGGTACCGCGCAGCAACCGGCCGACGTGCATCTGATTGACCGTCGCGGACGCAGCCGGCAACTGACCGATCTCAATCGCAACCTGTTCGACCAGCGCGACATGGCCGAAGTCCACGAGGTCGTCTACGAGTCGTCCACCGACGGTACCCAGATTCAGGGCTGGTACCTGACCCCGCCGGATTTCGATCCCGACAAAGAGTATCCGCTGATCCTGGAGATCCACGGCGGTCCGCACCTGGCCTACGGCCCGCATTTCTCCGCCGAACTGCAGCGCTACGCGGCCGAGGGTTACGTGGTCTTCTACAACAACTACCGGGGCTCGGCTTCATACGGCACCGAGTTCGGCATGCTGCTGGAATACAAGTACTCGTCCGAAGATGACTTCGGCGATCACATGTCGGGTGTCGATGCCATGATCGACAAGGGATTCATTGACGAGGAACGACTGTTCATCACCGGTGGATCGGCCGGCGGCATTGCCACTGCCTATGCTATCGGCCTGACCGACCGCTTCCGTGCCGCGGCTGCCATCAACCCGGTCATCAACTGGATTTCAAAGGTGCTGACCGGCGACACCTATCTGAATCAGATCACGCACCAGTTCCCGGGCAAGCCGTGGGAAGAGTTCGAGCACTACTGGCAGCGCTCGCCGCTGTCGCTGGTCGGCAATGTCACCACGCCGACCTTGCTGATGACCGGTGAGGATGACTTCCGCACGCCCATCGGCGAGACCGAGCAGTACTACCAGGCACTGCAACTGCGCGGCGTTGACACGGTCATGATTCGCATGCCCGACACCGCCCACGGCCTTGACCGGCGCCCGACGCGTCATATCGCCAAGATCGACAATATCCTGGCCTGGTTCGAGCGCCACGACTTGTCTGCCGGAGAAGGATGATCACCGCTTGTCGAGTGCCTCGCGCAGTGCCCGTGCCAGGACGGCCTTTGGATAGGGCTTTTGCAGCAGACGGGCAGAAGGTCGGTCCGATTCTTCAAGGGTCAGTGCATCCTCGGTATAGCCGGAGGTGAACAGGACACGCAGGTCGGGATGGATGCGCCGAATCTCGCGGGCCAGATCCGGGCCCGTGTGACCGCCGGGCATGATGACATCGGTAAACAGCAGGTCGAATTCCTGCTCGCTGCGCGCCAGTTGCAGCGCTTCGTCGCCTGACGTTGCGGTCGCGACTTCGTAGCCAAGCTGGCAAATCAGGCGTCTGACATGTTCAAGCACGAGCTCATCGTCTTCGACGACAAGTATGCGCTCCGATCCACCCGGCAGTACTCCTTCCGCATCGTCTGTCTGCTCCTTGCTGGCTTCGCCAAAAGCGCGTGGGAGGTACATGCGCACCGTTGTCCCCATGCCTGGCTCGGAATAGACAGCGATATGGCCGCGTGATTGCTTGATGAAGCCATAGACCATGGGCAGGCCCAGTCCGGTACCCTTGCCCTTTTGCTTGGTGGTGAAGAAGGGTTCGAAGATCCGCGACTGGTCCTTGGCCCCGATGCCCTGTCCGTTGTCGGTCACGGCCACCTGAACATACTCTCCATCCAGTACGTCGGCATGCTGGCGCGTGTAGTCGCCATCGAGTACAGAATTGCTGATCGTGATGGACAGGCGGCCACCCTCAGGCATGGCATCCCGGGCATTCAAAGCCAGGTTGAGCAGGGCCGATTCAAGTTGTCCGGGATCGATCTCGGCCAGCCACAGGTCGGGTTCGGGGCTGATACGGATTTCGATGTTTTCGGGAATGGAACGGCGCAGCAGAGGCTGCATTGCTTGCACCAGGTTCAGCACATCGGTTGCTTTCGGCTCCAGCGCCTGACGGCGGGCGAAGGCCAGTAACTGGTTGGTCAGCTCGGCGCCGCGGCCGGCGGCCGACAGCATCAGGTCGGCCATTCCCTTTTGCGTGCTGCCGGTTTCCAGCGTTTCGCTGAGCAGCTCGGCATTCCCCAGAATGACGGTAAGGAGGTTGTTGAAGTCATGTGCCACGCCACCGGTAAGCTGGCCGATGGCTTCGAGCCGCTGGGCCTGCCTGAGCTGCTCCTCCAGCTCGATTTTTTCGGTGATATCCGTGTTAATAGCCAGTATGGAGCGGGGCTGGTCGGACTTGTCCAGCACCAGGGTCAGGTGACACTGTACCTGGAGCTCATGTCCGTCGCGATGGAGCTGCCGCATCTGCCCGTCCCAGCCACCCGCTTCGAGCAACCGGGCAAGGACCTGGTCCCAATCGTCACGGCTGGCAAAGACACGTTTGAGGATGGTGTTTCCCTGGATCTCGTGCGCCTGCCAGCCGTACAGTCGTTCGGCGCCGTGATTCCAGTAGGTTGCCGTTCCTTCCAGGTCGGTCACGAAGATGGCGTCCCGGGCCTTGTTGAGCAGTTCGGCCTGCTCGGCGAGCTTGCGGCGAGCAACGCGCTGCTCGGTGACATCCTTCATGCCACCAACCATGCGATCAGGTTTGCCCGGCTTGCCCCGAATGATCACTCCGCTGTCGGTCGCCTGTGCGTATCGTCCATCCTTGCGCAGGAACCGATACTCGGCAGACCATTCCTGATCTCGATACTCGAAGGCAGCCTCGAGAGAGGCAATGGTCCGGTCCTGATCGTCTGGATGAATATGATCGATCCAGAACTGAATGTCATTCCCCGCTTCCTCGAGCGTGTAGCCGAAAGCGGCCTCCAGTCCGTCACTCCACCACAGCTCGCCTGACTCCATGACGTAGTCGTAAATGACGTCGGTGGAGGCGCGGGCGACAGCACGAAAGCGTTCTTCGCTGTCTTCCAGTGCAGAGCGGGCCGTCTCCTGTTCAGTGACGTCACTGATGAATCCGGTAAAGATGCGCCGTTCCGGCAGATGGACCTCACCGACAGTCAGCTCTATAGGGAAAGCAGTCCCGTCGCGACGACGCGCTTCCAGACGCTGTGGGGATCCGATGATTCGGGCTTCGCCGGTTTCCCGGTAACGCTTGAGGTGATCGTCGTGCAAGCGTCGATACCTGTCGGTCATCAGGATGCTGATACCTTGGCCCAGCATGTCCTCGGCCCGGTAACCGAACATCTCGGTGGCGGCCGGGTTGACTGTTTCCATGACACCGTACTCGTCGATGGTGATGATGGCATCGCAGGCGGTTTCCAGAACGCCGCGCATGCGCTCGGCTTGCTCACGCAGCTGCTGCTCGGCCAAGCGGCGTTCGTGGATATCCACCGTCGATCCCAGCCGGCGAATAGCGCGGCCCTGTTCGTCGCGAATCACCTTGCTGTTGGACTCAACCCAGCGATAATCGCCTGATTGGGTCAGCAAGCGGAACTGGGCCGTGGCCCGGTCCTCGGTTGCGCGATCGACCATCCTGTCCGCCTTCTCACGCACGCGGTCACGGTCTTCCGGGTGCATCAGCTGCATGTAGGCCTCGAGCGTGTCGGGCATGTCTTCCAGGCGTGCGTAGCCCAGCATATTGCGAAAGGTCTCGGAGAAGCTGACCTTGCCGGTGATCATGTCGTAGTCCCAGAGCGCGGCCTGGGACGCCTCGGCGGCATGTCGGTAGCGTTCCTCCGACAGGCGCAGGGCCTCTTCGGTACGCTTGCGTTCGGAGATATCCAGGATGGCGCCCTGTACGCCGATGATACTGCCGTCCGGATCATGCTCGGGCTCGCCGATGGTTCGCACCCAGCGCCGACGGCCCCTGGCGGTTATCAGTTGCAGTTCTTCGTCGAAGGGCACACCGCGGGTCGCGCAGGACGTATAGGCCTCGCGGATCTTGCGACGGTGTTCGGGGGCGTAATAATTGATGCCCTCGTCGACCCTGGGTGAGTGCCCGGGTGGCTCTTCATGTATGACGGCTGCCTGTTCGCTCCAGGTAATCTGCTCGGATGCAAGGTCAACATGCCATCCGCCCAGCCTGACAGCGCGCCGGGCGATATCCATCAGCCACTGGCTCTTGTCGAGCTTATCGAGCAGATGCTGCTTCTCGTCGGCACTGTCCTTGAGTGCCAGTCGGGTCAGGCGCAGGTCCAGGGCATGCATGGCCAGCTTGGAAAAGGCCTGCAGCGTATGCACCTGATGCGCTTCAATGGACCGGGCCTCGGAATCCATGACTGCCAGGGTGCCGATGCACGAGCCGTCGGCTGCAAGCAGCGGTACGCCGGCATAAAATCGGATATTGGGCTTTCCCGTAACCAGCGGGTTGTCGATAAAGCGGGGGTCCAAGGCGGCATCATCCACGACCAGGTTCCTGCATTGCCGAATAACCAGATCACAGAAGGCTATCTTTCTCGGCGTGCTGTCGATGTCCATGCCCACCGATGCCTTGAACCACTGGCGATCGGCATCCATGAGGCTGACAATGGCCATGGGGGTGTCACAGGCCTGTGCAGCGAGCCTGACCAGTTCATCGAACAGGGCCTCGTTGTCGGTGTCGAGCACACGGTACTCTTCGAGCTTCCGCTGCCGCCGCACCTCGGTGTCGTGACGCGACTCTTTCATGGTCACTCCATAGGCCTTTTGCCCCGATACAATACCGGCGCAAGAGACATCCTTCCCCGCCACTCTGACAATACCACCGTGGGTCATTGGCGAAAAGGTCGCGCGACCCGGAAGTGACCATCCGGGTGAGCGGCAGCGCTACACTAGACGACATGAGCCGAAGAACCAAGATTGTTGCCACCCTGGGGCCGGCCACTGATGAACCGGAGGTGCTCGAACGTCTGATCACCGCGGGTTGTGACGTGGTCCGGATCAATTTCTCACACGGTGATGCCGAGACGCATGCTCGGCGCATTCGCATGGTGAGGGCTGCCGCCCGGGAGCTCGATACCGATATCGCCGTGCTGGCCGACCTGTCGGGTCCAAAGATCCGTATTGACCGCTTCAGGGAAGGCGCCGTGGAACTCGTCCCCGGTCAGCCCTTCACGCTGTATGCGCGCGAGAATCCACCCGCCGGTGACGAGAGTGGCGTGGGCGTGGCCTACCTGGGACTGGTCGACGATGTTCGCCCGGGCAGTGAGCTGCTGCTCGACGATGGCCTGATGGCCATGCGCGTTGAGAAGGTCAACGGCGACGAGATTCATTGCACCGTGCTGACGGCCGGCAAGCTGTCTGATCGCAAGGGCTTGAACCTGCGCGGCGGTGGTCTTTCCGTGCCGGGCCTGTCGGCAGCCGACGAGCGCGATATCGAACGTGCAGCTGAATGGCAGGTCGACTACCTGGCCGTATCCTTTCCGCGCAGCGCCGAGGATATCGAGCAGGCACGCGACCTGATGAAGCGGGCAGGAGGGCAGGCTGCGCTGGTCTCCAAGATCGAGCGCGCCGAGGCCATCGAGAATCTTGAGTCCATCATCGATGCTTCCGACGCCGTGCTGGTCGCGCGAGGCGACCTGGGCGTGGAGATCGGCGACGAGGAGCTGCCGGGTTTGCAAAAGCGCATCATTTCCGCTTCGCTGGAACAGAATCGTGCCGTGATCACCGCCACGCAGATGATGCAGTCCATGGTCGAGTCGCCAATCCCGACCCGCGCGGAAGTGCTTGATGTGGCCAACGCCGTGATCGACGGCACCGATGCGGTCATGCTGTCGGCCGAAACCGCGGTCGGTCGTCATCCGGTCAAGGTGATTGAGGCGATGAGCCGCATCTGTCTCGGGGCCGAACGCCATGTCGAGGCTCATGTACCGATCCGGCGACTCAACGTGCGTGCCGAACGCATCGATCAGGCCATTGCCATGGCCACCATGGTCACGGCTCACTCGCTGCCGCTTACGGCCATTATCGCACTTACGGAATCCGGTTCGACCGCACAGTGGCTTAGCCGGGTGCGCTCTCCGGTGCCGATCATCGCGCTTTCGCCCAATCGTTTCAGCTTGCGCCGCATGCGCCTTTTCCAGCACGTGCAGCCCCTCTTTTTCGCCCCCGGCGACGAACCGGCGGCCGAGATTCAGCAACTTGCGCTGGATCGGGTGCGCAATGCCGGCCTGATCCAGCCCGGCGACCGCGTGCTGCTGACCCTGGGTGACGAAATGGGCGTGCTGGGTGGCACCAATACGATGAAGATACTGACGGTGTCTGGAGAGGTGGGGTAGAGGGGAGACGGGAGACGGGAGACGGAAGACGGAAGACGGAAGACGGAAGACGGAAGACGGAAGACGGAAGACGGAAGAGGATGGGCACTGCTGTTCTTCTCCTCCTCTCCTCCTCTCCCCCTCCAGCCGCTCGAACAGATGAACTCCCCGGCTCGGCGGGCTACAATACCGGCCTGATTTCGCCCAACTCCAAACCACCTTCGCATCAGGGACCGTCATGATCGACAAGCTTGAACAACTCGTTGAAATCGCCCGTCAGATGGTAGCGCCCGGCAAGGGCATTCTCGCCATCGACGAATCCACCGGCACCATCAAGAAGCGCTTTGACGGCGTGGGTGTCGAGTCCACCGAGGAGAACCGCCTCGATTACCGTTCGATGATGCTCTCGACTCCCGGGCTGGGTGAACACATTTCCGGAGCGATTCTTTTTGACGAAACCATTCGCCAGAACACGGCTGACGGCACGCCGCTGGTCAAGCTGATGGAATCGCAGGGCATCCTGCCGGGCATCAAGGTCGACAAGGGTGCCAAGGCACTGGCCGGTTTTGATGGCGAAAAGGTCACCGAGGGCCTCGATGGTCTGCGCGAACGACTGGCCGAGTACGCCGAACTGGGTGCAAAGTTCGCCAAGTGGCGCGCGGTCATCGGCATCAGCGAGGATGCGCCCACCCGTGCCTGCCTGGAAGCCAATGCTCATGCGCTGGCCCGCTATGCCGCCCTGTGCCAGGAAGCCGGCATCGTGCCCATCGTCGAACCGGAAGTGCTGATGGACGGCGACCACGACCTTGATACCTCTTACGATGTCACCGAGGCAACTCTCAAGACTCTGTTTCATCAACTCTACGAGCAGAACGTGCTGCTGGAAGGGACGGTGTTGAAAGCCTCGATGGTGATTTCGGGTTCCAATGCCACTGAACGCGCCGACACCGAGGAAGTGGCCGAGGCCACGCTCGACTGCCTGCTCAACTCGGTGCCTGCCGCGACCGCCGGCATCGTGTTTCTGTCGGGAGGTCAGGGCGATATCGAGGCCACCGCCCACCTGGATGCAATGAACAAGATGGGCAGCCTGCCGTGGCCGCTGTCATTCTCCTACGGTCGCGCCCTTCAGGCCCAGTGCCTGAAAACCTGGGCCGCCGACCCGAAAGGCCATCGCGAGAAGGCCCAGAAGATCCTGGCCCACCGCGCCCGCATGAATGGCCTGGCCGCCCTGGGCGAGTGGAGCGAGGACGAAGAGTCGTAGTTGGCAAGGTGGTTGTTGAAGTTCGTTGCATGATTCTTGATCGGGCGTGTCGGGACTCGGGGCTCGGGACTCGTGACTCGGAAAAGAGAGGCCGGGTCCCGGGTCCCGAATCGCAGAGCGCCAATCGAAGCCCCTGTCATTAGAGACCAAACCAACCTGCCATCAGGCCACCCCATGACCGACAAAGACAAATTCCGAGAACAGGCGCTCGACTATCACCGTTATCCGGTGCCGGGCAAGATTCGAATCACGCCGACCAAGGCGCTGACCACGGCCAAGGACCTGGCGCTGGCCTATTCGCCGGGCGTGGCCGCGGCCAGTGAGGAGATCGCAGAGACACCCGACAAGGCGCGTGATTATACGGCCCGGGGCAACCTGGTGGCGGTCGTCTCCAATGGTACGGCGGTGCTGGGCCTGGGCGATATCGGTCCGCTGGCCTCCAAGCCGGTCATGGAGGGCAAGGGGGTGCTGTTCAAGAAGTTTGCCGATATCGACGTGTTCGATGTCGAGATCGACGAGAAAGACCCCGACAAGCTCATCGACATCATTGCCAGCCTGGAGCCCACCTTCGGCGGCATCAACCTGGAAGACATCAAGGCGCCCGAGTGCTTCAAGGTCGAGGAGGCGCTCAAGGAGCGCATGAATATCCCGGTCTTCCATGACGATCAGCACGGCACGGCGATCATTGCCGCCGCTGCCCTGGTCAACGGCCTGGAGCTGGTCGGCAAGGAAATGAAGGATATCCGCCTGGTGGCTTCCGGTGCCGGCGCGGCCGGCATGGCTTGCCTGGACCTGCTGGTCACCATGGGGGTGCGACGGGAGAATATCGTGGTCTGCGACCGTGAGGGCGTGATCTACACCGGCCGCGAATCCTACATGGACGAGCGCAAGGCAAGCTACGCCGCCGACACCGATGCGCGCACGCTCGGAGAAGTCATTACCGATGCCGACGTGTTTCTCGGTGTATCCGGTCCGGGGGTCCTCAAACCCGAAATGGTCAAGGCCATGGCCGACAGGCCGATCATCCTGGCGCTGGCCAATCCGGTGCCCGAGATCATGCCGGACGAGGCCCGCGAGGTGCGCTCGGACGCGCTGATTGCCACCGGTCGATCCGATTTTCCCAACCAGGTCAACAACGTCCTGTGTTTCCCCTACATCTTCCGCGGCGCGCTGGATGTGGGGGCGACGGCCATCAATGACGAAATGAAGATGGCCTGTGTGCATGCCATCGCCGAATTGGCCCGCATGGAAGCATCCGACGTGGCCGCCCAGGCCTATGGTGGCCAGGCGCCCAAGTTCGGCCCGGACTATCTTATTCCGCAACCCTTCGATCCGCGTCTGCTGGTTCACCTGGCGCCGGCGGTGGCCAGGGCGGCCATGGATTCAGGCGTGGCACAGCGCCCCATTGACGACCTTGAAGCCTACCGCGAGCGGCTCAACCAGTACGTATTCCGGACCGGTTTGCTGATGAAGCCGGTGTTCGATGCCGCCCGCAAGGATCCCAGGCGCGTGGTGTTCGCCGAGGGCGAGGAAGAAACCGTGCTGCGTGCCGTGCAGACCATCGTCGACGATGGCCTGGCCAGGCCCATTCTCATTGGCCGCCCCAAGGTGGTCGACATGAGAATCGAGCGGGCCGGTCTGCGTATCCGACCGGGCCAGGATTTCGAACTGGTCAATCCCGAGGACGACCCTCGTTTCAAAGAGTACTGGCAGACCTTTCACGAGATCACGCAGCGCCGGGGAGTCACCCCCGATTCGGCCAAGGCCATCGTACGCACCCGCACGGCAGTGATTGCCGCGATCATGGTGCATCGCAACGAGGCCGATGCGCTGATCTGTGGCGTGGTGGGTCGTTATCAGAAGAAGCTGCAATACATCCACGAAGTGCTCGGCCTGGGCGAGAACAGCAATACCCTCGGCGCGCTCTCGGCAATGACCAACGACGACGGCGCCTGGTTTGTGCTCGACACTCATGTGAACCCCGACCCGACGGTCGACCAGCTCGCGGAGCTGACCATCAAGGCGGCAAAGAAGTTGCGCATGTTCGGCATTACGCCCAAGGTGGCACTGTGCTCGCACTCGAACTTCGGCAGTCACGTCAACCCTTCAGCCTCGAAGATGCGCCAGGTGCTGCTGAAAGTACGAGAGATGGAACCGGAGCTGGAAGTCGAGGGCGAAATGCGCGCCGACGCCGCGCTGGTGCCCGAGATCCGCGAACGCATCTTTCCCAATTCCAGGCTGACCGGTTCGGCCAACCTGCTGGTCATGCCGGATCAGGATGCCGCCCATATCGCGTTCTCCATGGCACGTGTGATCGGCGGCGGGGTGACCATCGGCCCGATCCTGATGGGCATCGGCCGCCCGGCCCACGTGCTGACTCCTTCCGCGACCGTGCGCCGCGTGGTCAATATGACCGCCATTTCCGTGGTCGAGGCCCAGCAGTACGAGCGGCGCCGGCAGAAGACCGGGGAATTGTTCGGCTGAGCAACCTCGCGGGCCAGATGTTGAGTGTTCTCTGGCGCACATCGCAAGGTCTTGTGATCCCCGGCCGACGGTGAAGCGCAGCTTGCATCAATGACGTCAAAGCTCTGCGGGAGTGGTCCGGCATCGATCTTTTCCCGGACGCTTCCGTTGAGTCAAATGTTATTTTTGTGCGGCTGTATGTAGTCAATTAGCGGCAAGTTGCGAAAATTTCACGTTGTGCGTGTTAGCGTGGAGTCAGTCATCGCAGAATTGGAGGTCAGTAGATGATTCAGCAGAATCAGCCTGGCGCAGTTCAGCGTCCCATTCGTTCGAAAGGCGTGGAAAAGAATCCCGACAAGGGGTATATCGCCTTGCTTGGCTGGAGCCTGAACGCCATCGATGCCATGGAGCGCTTTGACCGGCGTTACGTGGTGGTAGCCCCGTCCTGGGCGGCCGATTACGCGCGCGAGAACGACATTCCGTTCCTGGAATGGGATTTCGAACGGATCAACGAGCGCTCGCTGGAAATTGCCGAGACCCTGAAAAAGGAAGGTGTCGATGTCTCCATCCCGCTGTTCGAGGAAACGGTGGAGTGGGCCGGGGCGATCAATTCGGTGCTGATGGGCAATCCACGCCTGCACGGTCAGTCCGTTCTGTTTCGGGACAAGGCGTTGATGAAGCGCCGCGCCCACCTCGGTGGCATCCGTGTCGGCGTGTTTGAGGAAGCGCATGATCGCGATGATGTCTACCGCTTTCTGCGTCGCGTCAACCAGACACTGCTCAAGCTCGACGGCGACCCCAATGACCCCATTCATCTCAAGGCCTTCGACCAGGCAGGTTGTCTTGGTCATCGCGTGATCCGGTCTCCCGAGGAGATCGACTCGATTCCCGATACCGACTTCCCGCTGCTGATGGAAAGTCATCTCGACGGCTGGGAGTTCGCCGTCGAAGCCTGGATTCACGATGGCGAGATCAAGTTTCTCAATATTTCCGAGTACGTCACCCTCGGCTATTCGGTATTCGTGCCGGCCACGCCGGAACTCGAAAGCTGGCGAGACGCCATCACCCGGGAAATCGAAAAGCTGATCAAGGCCTTCGATATCAAGTTCGGCCTGATTCATCCCGAGTACTTCGTGACTTCCGACGGCACCATGTACTTCGGCGAAGTGGCCTATCGACCGCCGGGATTCAAGGCCTTTGAGTTGATCGAGCGTGCCTACGGTTTCAATGCCTATCAGGCCTCGGCCGTGGTGTTCGATCCGAAGTCAACGAAGGAAGAAGTCGATGCCTTCTTCCCCGAGCCCGTCAAGGGCGCCAAGGGGCATGCCGGCTGCTTCGGCGTGTTCCCGCGCCGGCGCGTGGTCAGCGAGCTGGCCTTTCCGGAAGAAACCGCCGAGCATCCCTACTTCGAGAGTCATGAACTCTACCCGCTGGAAAACGAAGTCGTGGCCGAACGCGAAGCTTTCGGCACCCACTGGGGATTGGTTTATTTCTTCGGTGAGGACGCCCACACCATGCGCGATCTGCTCAGGCATCAGGAAGACCTGGACTTTTACGTATAGATTGGTCGATCCGACTGTTGCACCTGTCCCGGGCCCCATCGCACAGGGGCTGGCCGGGGCATAATGAGTGCATTGCCGTTTGCGGCTGACGCGAAGGATGGAGAGGTACCATGATGCACCAGCGCTTCCAGGGGCAGGGCGTGGATGACAACCCCGAATTGGCCCGGGCCGTGGAGCAGTTCGAGCATGCCCTCGACACGCTGGCGACGGTTTCCGACTTTGCCCGTGCCGGCCACCTGCCCCGTCTGTTCAATGCCACGACTCGCCTGCTCAGGTTGCCCGGCGGTGCCGAGCACTTGCATGGTCATGCCGGTCGTTTCGACTCAGCGGGTGTGTTTGCCGGCAGTGACTGGGATCATCCGGCGCGGCTGCAGCCGGAGCTGTCACGCGGATCGTTGACCGGCACGCCGGAAGCCATCGCTGTCGAATCACTCAGCCGTCTGCGAATGCTGGCAATCGCCGAGGGAACTCACGAGCATCCCGAAATGGATGCCGCCGCCGCGCGTGACTTTCTCGAGCGCAGCCTGGTGCACAACCTCGATCTGATGCTGGTCGATCATTCCGAGGCGGCCCGAGCCGCGGGTGCTCAGCGTGAGGCAGTGCGCAATCTGCTTGCTTTCGAGCTCGACCGGCTCGGTGGCAGCCGCGTGATCCAGGCCCTGGTCGGCGAGGCCGATCGCATTCTCGAGCAGCGGCCGATCGACATCGCACCGGTTCGCCATTTGCTGATCCAGGTCGAACGCCTGCTAGAGCGCGACCTGCCCGACAGTGACGCAGTCGAGCGTGCCCGTTTTCTCGTGTCGGCCTGTCGCGGGCCGACTGAACTGAGTGCCGGGAAGGTCGACGATTATGTTGTTGCCTTCCAGGCCCTTTCGACCGAGCGCCGCGAGGAGGAACTGGTCGCGCTGGGCGAAACGATGAATGCCACAGGCCTGGTCTGCCCGGCCCATGGCGCCCTGCTGCGCCATCTGGCCGAAAGCGGAAGCGAGCGGGACCTGGCCCTGGCGATGGGGCTGGACAATGTCGGCGCCGACAGCCTGGATGCTTTTGAAGACCTGTCTCGTGCCCTGATTCTTGAGGCGGTCTGGCCCGAGACTGCCCAGTGCATCGAGGGCCTGAGCAACCTGCTTGATCGCGGGATGCTCTTTTTCCCGCCGGTGCCGCATGCCCTGTGGCGGCTGACCCGGCTCGATCCGCTGCCGGATGTCTCCGAACATCTGCGCGAGGAGTTCGGGCATGACAACCCGCCGTCCGGGCGCAGCCTGCTGCTGGCCGGAGTGATCAGCGTGCTGGGCCTGCCGCTGGGCGTGAGCCAGGGTAACAATCCCACCTGCCAGTCGGCCCGCGCCATCAGCTTGTGGGCGCAGTGCGACCCCGGATTCCTGCTGGAGCTGGTGACCTGGGCGGCGCGCGATGGCGAGATCGACCTGCATTTCGAAGGGGACCTGATTCGCTCCAGCGAACTGACCGAGGGCCTGATCGATGATTTTCACACCGAACTCGATATCGTCTCCCTGCTGCTGGTGCCGCACCTGGACAAGATCTACTGGGAGATGGGGCGGCGCATCGCCGGGCGTGGCGAGGACGGTCATCGCTGGATCAACCCCGAGTTCCATGGCTGGTGGGTGCACCGCGGATTCGCCACGACCATTGAATACGCCACCGGGGCGGTGATCGATTTCGCCGGTTTCATACGGCGCTTCCATGCCGCCTATCATCCCTATTACAACGATGGCGCCGAGCTGATCTACCCGCAGCCGGCCGGGATCGTGGCCACCGACCCCTTCGGCCAGTTCGTCGGTTGGCACGCCATCGCCATACAGCGCGTTGCCCTAGACCCCGAGGGCGTGATGCGGGTGTATTTCTACAATCCCAACAACGAGGGGCGGCAGGATTGGGGGAATGGCATTGTCACCTCCACCCGGGGAAACGGCGAGATTCCCGGTGAGTCCTCGCTGCCATTCGAGCATTTCTGTGCCCGGCTCTATGTCTTCCACTACAACGAGCGTGACCTGGGCGATCCACTGGCCGTTTCCGATGACATCGTCGGCGCTATCGCCGATGCCGTGCGCGATAGCTGGGCGGCGGACAAGGCCTGGCACGAGGTGGTCTTAAGCTGATGGCCGCCCGCTTGGCCCTGGTTTATCACGACGAGATGCTGGCGCATCGCCCGCCCGGGCTGGAGCCGGAAATTCGCGACTATCATGCGCGCAAGCTCCGAGCGCTGCTCGGTCCCCTGGTGGCCGAGTCGCCATGGAAGCACCCCGAACGTCCGGAACGCCTGTCGGCGCTGGTCGAGTACCTGCGGGGCGTTACCGACGAACGCATCGCCTGGATCGAGCCGGAACGGGCCGATGCCGAAACGATACTGCGCGCCCACACGCCAGTGCATCTGCGTCGTCTCGAGGCTCTGAGGGGGCGCAGCCGCATGTTGTCGATCGACACCACGGCCGTATCGCCGGGCAGTGTGGATGCGGCCACCCGCGCCGCCGGCGCGGCGGTCGAAGCGGTTAACGCCGTGTGCGACGGACGCGCCGAGACCGCCTTCGCATTGGTGCGCCCGCCCGGACATCATGCTTTTGCCGCAACTTACCGCGGCTTCTGCCTGGTCAACAACGTGGCCGTGGCCGCCCGTCACGCCCGGGCGGTACACGGTATGGATCGCGTGTTGATTGTAGACTGGGACATCCACCATGGTGACGGCACCGAGTCGATTTTTGCTGCCGACCCGAGCGTCCTGTTCTTCGATGTCCACCGGTCGGCGCCGTTCTATCCGGGCAGCGGACCACTCGAGTTCATCGGCCGCGGTCGCGGCAAGGGCACCACGCTGAACGTGCCCCTGCCGGCTGGTGCCGGAGACCGCGCCGTGCTGGCGGCATTTGACGAGATTCTCCTGCCCGCCGCGCAAACTTTCCGTCCCGAGCTGATCCTCGTCTCGGCCGGATTCGATGGCACTCGCGAGCACCTGGCCTGTCGCTTCAGCCCGGCGGTCTACGCTCACCTGACACGGCGCTTGCAGGACCTGGCCGAAACCCATGCACAGGGGCGTCTGGCCATGGTGCTGGAAGGGGGGTATCACATCAATCCCATGCGCCAGGCGCTGGAACAATGTATACATGTCCTGCTCGATCCCGATGCCGACCTTCCCTCGATCAAGCCCACCCGCACCGGCTTGCCGGCGGTGCGCCGTGCGCGCGACCACTTCGCCAGAACCGTACCCGGTCTGGCACGCTGAAATCGGATCAGTCGCGATGCATAATGAGCCACAAGTCTGCCGAAACATTCCGGATATCGACGTTTGACCACGAGGGCATGACCAGTCAATGAACAAACCAGTCTTTCTCATCAGTACCCTGCTTGCCATGACCAGCATCCACTCAGACACGGTCGCAGAGACGGACCGTCCCCGCGATTTCGGTATCGAGATCGGCATTCTCACGCCCGGCGAACACAACGCCATTACCGATGTGGCCGGGGTCGAGGTGGGTCACTACACCGTGCTCGAAGGCGACGACATTCGCACCGGGGTCACGGCCATCCTGCCCCATGATCACAACCCTTTTACCGAGCGCGTACCGGCGGCTGTCCATGTCGGTAATGGCTTCGGCAAGGCGGTCGGATTCACCCAGGTGCAGGAGCTCGGCGAGCTGGAAACGCCCATCGCGCTCACCAACACCCTGAGCGTCTACCAGGCCGCTCACGGGCTGGCCGACTGGGTGCTGAATCTCGACGGCAACGAAGCGGTGCGTTCGGTCAATGCCGTGGCCGGCGAGACCAACGATGGTTATCTCAACGATATCCGTGCGCGTGTGATCAGGCCGGAGCACGTGCATAAAGCCATCGATGCAGCACGCACCGGGCCGGTCGAAGAAGGCAACGTCGGCGCGGGCACCGGCACACGAGCGCTGGGCTTCAAGGCCGGCATCGGTACGGCGTCTCGCGTCCTTCCGGCATCGGAAGGCGGCTACACACTGGGCGTGCTGGTGCAGTCGAATTTCGGTGGCGTGCTGTCCATCGACGGAGTGCGAGTCGGCGAGCGGCTGGGAAATCACTATCTGGCCGACAAGGTGCCGTATGAGCGTCCTAACGGCCAGAACGCTGACCGCTCTCCGACCGAATACGACGAGGATGCCGATGGTTCGATCATGATTGTCATTGCCACCGACGCACCGGTGACCGCCCGCAACCTCGAACGCCTGGCCAGCAGGGCGCTGCTGGGCGTAGGAAGAGTGGGCGGCATCATGTCCAACGGCTCGGGCGATTACGTGATCGCCTTTTCCACCGCCGAGGAGGTGCGCATCAAGCACGATGGCCGCGACCGTCACGCATTCACCGAGCTGTCCAACGCGGCCATGACACCGCTTTTCCTGGCCGCCATCGAGGCCACCGAGGAAGCCATTCTCAATTCCCTGTTTGCCGCCGAGACCATGACCGGCCACGAGGGTCGTATCATCGAAGCCTTGCCGGTTGAGCGGGTCGTGGACCTGCTCAAGTAATCCCGAGGGGGTGGGGGGGGTAGTAGCGGGTGGCATCCGGTCGATCACGGCCTGGGCGGGTGATCGGCTCTTTTGGGTCGTTTGGGTTGGGTGGCCCTTGCGTCGATACGATTGGCGTGTTGCCACCGACGGCTGAGTTGCCTTCGACTTGGCTGTAGGTGCTGAGGAAGGATCGGGATGACTCAGGTGGATAATCCGTCACCCGCCCAGGCCGTGCTCGACCGTATACCACCCGCTATGAACGGTGAGAGAAGGTTTAAAGACCGCTCGCCACCCCGCCCCCACCCATCTCTTTGCCAGGCAAATTCCAGCAATTCGCGTTCATCTGCGTTAATCTGCGGTTCCCCACCCACGCGAATACACACACAAAATCGACATGCTGAAATTCATTCCCCTCGCTATTGTCCTGCTGCTTGCCGCACCGGCAGTGGCCGCTGAACAGTCTCCCGAGTACCAGCGCGCACTCGAACTGCTGGCCGAGACACCGCTGATCGACGGTCACAACGACGTGCCCTGGCAGTACCGCACCCGGGTCGACAACCGTCTCGAGGCCATTGATCTCAACGATGACACCACCGAGCTGGATCCGCCCATGCACACCGACATGGCGCGTCTTCGGGCCGGGCGGCTGGGAGCGCAGTTCTGGTCGGTGTATGTACCGCCGGCCTACAGCGGGGACGAGGCGGTGCGTATCCAGCTCGAACAGATCGACCTGGCCCATCGCCTGATCCAGCGTCATGACGAGTTGGAGTTTGTCACTACTGCCGATGAACTGGAGCGTTCCTTCGCCGAGGGTCGTATTCCTTCCATGCTCGGCATGGAAGGCGGGCACGTACTCAACAATTCGCTGGCCACACTGCGCATGTTCCATCGACTCGGCGCCCTCTACCTGACGCTGACCCATTGGCAGAGCCATGACTGGGCCGATGCCGCCACCGATGCGCCGCGCCATGACGGACTGAACGAGTTCGGCAAGGAAGTGGTACGCGAGATGAACTGGCTGGGCATGCTCATCGATTTGTCCCATGTCAGCCCGGCGGTCATGCACGATGCACTGGATGTCAGCGAAGCGCCGGTGATCTTCTCGCACTCGTCTGCCATGGGCGTGACACCGCATGCGCGCAACGCGCCCGACGATGTACTTGACCGCCTGCCGGACAATGGCGGCGTGGTGATGATCACGATCGTGCCCAGCTTCGTCAACGAGGAGCTGCGCCAGTGGGGTGCCGAGCGTGCCGCCGAGCAGGCCCGCCTGGAAAGCCTGCACCCCGGTCATCCCGATGCGGTTGAGTCCGGCATGGACGACTGGCTGGAAGCCAACCCGGAACCCCAGGCCGATCTGGCCGATGTGGTTGATCATTTCGACTATATCCGCGACCGTATCGGTGTCGAGTACATTGGTATCGGTGGCGATTACGACGGCATTACCACCGTCCCCGTCGGTCTGGAAGATGTGTCCACCTACCCGGCGCTGGTTGCCGAGCTGATCCGTCGAGGCTATTCGGATGACGATATCCGCGCCATTCTCGGCAACAACGTGCTGCGGGTGATGCGCGAAGCCGAGGCCGTTGCCGCGCGAATGCAATCCGAGCGTCCGGCCTCCGATGCACAGTTCGAAGACTTCGAGTGAAGCATCAGGGCGGGGCGATTGCCCCGCCCTGAATCCACTAGGTAATCCCATGTCGCAAGACCCCGCCAACCCCCGACTCGCCATTGGCCAGATCATTCGACACCGCAAGTACGACTACCGCGGAGTCATCGTCGATGTGGACCCGGTCTTTCAGGGCACCGAGGAATGGTACGAACAGATGGCCGTCAGCCTGCCGCCGAAAGACCGGCCCTGATACCACGTTCTGGTCGACGGTGCCGAACATTTCACCTACGTGGCCGAGCAACACCTGGAAGCGGATCCGAGCGGTCATCAGGTCAGCCACCCGGCGCTGGGGCAGTTCTTCGATCGCTTCGAGCGTGGACGTTACTTTCGCGCGGCCGGCCCGCACTGACCGGCCGCTGAATGCGATCTACATACCTGCCCGGTTAACCCCGCTATTGCATAAATCTCCGGCGCAGGACCGCTCTACTGCCCGGTATAGCAGCGCAGGCGGGAACGGAAGGGCGGATTGCGCCAAAGGCGAAAAAAGCCCTGCAGTGGAGCCGTTGCGCGTGTTTCCGGTGCGCGTGCTCGATTTTTCAATCCTCACATAGTGTGAACTATGCTCCGGTTGAAAAATCTCCGCGCCACGCCCCGGAAACACTGCTCTCCGGGCTCCTGCATCCGGACATTTATGCAATAGCCGGGTTAATGACCGCTCACTCGCATGGCCTGACCACCGACACCTTGAACTGGCAGGAGGCTGACTCACCGTCCACCCCGGTTCTCGCGCACAGGGTGGCGTAGCACTGTCCGCCTCCGTTGCTTGTTGGCGGGGACATGGGAAAACCATCGACGGGAGAGTCACCGCCCGTTCCATGATAGTAGTCGACGAGCAGACCCTGAATATTGGCGAACTTCTGCGCCACGCAGGGGTTGTCGACAGCGGCATTGCCCGAGAACAGGCGGCTGACCGTTGTTCCGGCCACCCAGCTCGACTCCGGGCGAAATCGAATGTCTACTGCTGCGGCGTCCCCGATCATGCCGGCGAGCTCCACTGCCCAGATCAGGCCGTCGTCGCTGCCTCCAATCTCGTTGGGGGAGGTGCCCTCAATCAGCAAACGCCGGGGTATGTTGTCCGTAGGCTCCCAGCTCAGGTGACCCCGATTCCCCGCATCGGCTAGGCCGATCCCTCTGACTCTATCGACCGAGGGGTGCTGGTCCTGATAGTCGCACAGGCTGTCGCGTACATGCTCGCGGATGGCGGCTTCCAGCTGTGCCGTCGTGCCGGGGTTGGCATGCAGACCGATGGCTGCTTCCAGGGCCGTGTCTACCGGGCAATCCACGGCACCTTGCACGGTTGCTGGTTGGTCCGATGGCGAAACAAGGGGGCGGCGGTGGGCACTGTTGCATTGAAGGTCGATATCGTCCAGGGTCAAGCCGGTCAGCAGCGCTTCCCAATCCTGACGCAGGCTGATGATGCTTTGGTAGAGCTCCTGTTCAACAGTGTCAAGCGGACTGGCTTCCACCGTCAGTGCTGGCCACTGTTCCCAGCTTACCCTGAAGGCAAAGACCTGCCCGGTGTTCGGGTTGCCGAGGATGACCCATCGCGTTGGACCCCGGCAGTGCCAGGCTTCTTCGGAATCCGACATGCTGTTCTCTTTGCGACGGCATTGAAGCGGAGTAGCATACATGCCCGCCTGGGTGGCAGCGCTCTGTTCATTGATGCACGAACTGCAGAAGTAGCCGACCTGCTCATCGTGGTCGGCCTGTGCTGAAACAAACGAGAATCAGGCCCAGCAGGGCCAGTACGATACGACCGGAGTTCATGGAACCTTTCTCCTTACTTACTGCCATTTTGATGCCAAAATGTGACCGCCCAATGCGGCAGTCGACGCCAAGCCACTGCTTCCCCCGAAGGCGGTGGTCACCAAAAAATTGGCGACGTAGCCATGGCTTGTCAAGGTAGGGAGGTTGATGATCGATCTCATCAGTACGCGGGCGCTATTGACGATTTATATCGTTTCCTGATTAGGTGTGGTTTTCAGTAACGGAACTGACTTGATTTATAAAACCGCAGATGAACGCAGATAAACGCAGATTGTTGATTGAACTCATGGATCATGAATAGGTGGTGGGGATCAGCGATTCATATGCGGCCCGACCTTCATGTGTCCATAAGCTGAGGTGTATGGTCGCGACGCTCTTGGGATTCGGATGATTACAGGGTTTGCTGCTGTAAGCCCATAAATCTGCGTTTATCCGCGTTCATCTGCGGTTCCTTGAATTTCCGTCTGGAAGATAGTTGAAAGATCTGAGCAATCAGGTGGTTCTGTTGAATAAAGGCAGGCCACACGATACGCTGGGCTGAACGGGGTCAGGGAGGTCATCAATTCATGATGTTGTTGGTACTGGAACGCGCGCTTCGCGCCGTCTCGGCTCGTCGTGAGCTGCTTGCTCGGCGGCTCCCCGTCCCGTTGGGGTTGGCGCTACTGGCCATGGTGCTGGATTGGCTCAGGCCGCTGGCGGGTGACTTTCCAGGATTGTTGACCGCGATGCTTACTTTGGCCGTGTTCTCGCTGTACCTTGCGGCCACGGTGCTGGTGGCCGTGGTGGTCCACCGGGTCATGCTGCTGGGAGACGCGGTGAGTCGAGACCGGCGTCCGTCCTGGACATTCCGGGAAACCTGGTTTGCACTGCACCTGTTTGCCGTGCTGATCGTGGTCATGCTGTTGCTGGTGCTGGCCGCTTTCCCCGTAATCGGCTGGTTGCTGGCGTTGCTTGCAATCGGCTATGTCGTGGGTCGGCTTTCCCTGGTGTTTCCTGGCATATCCGTGGATCGGGCGGTGTCCTTTGGCTATTCTTGGCGACTGACTGCCGGGCACGGGTTCAGCATGTTCATGCTGGTTGCATTCATTCCCTGTGTGTTGTTCATCCCGCTGGCATGGATGCCCGATACCTGGTGGGGCGTGCCCTTGCGCGTTGCACTGGGCTTCGGTATCGAAATCTTTGCCATCGCCTGCCTGTCGCTGGCCTATCACGAACTCACCACAAGGCGCTGGGGGCAGAACGATCGGACGGATGAAGAAGCCGCAGGCTGAGCGTTGCCCAGCCAGTTTCATGCACAGTCGCAAGTGCTCAGGCGGCTGCAAACCACCCGGCAAGAAAGGCCACGATGATGGCGCTCGCGACGATCCCCAGTCCCCATGCAACACCCCCGGGATGTCCCAGATTGACAGTCCATCCCAGAATCGGGACTGGTTTCGGCACCCAGTTGCGAGAGTCTTTCCGACTGAAGTAAATGCCCAGCCAGCGGGGCGGGGACCAATTGGCCGGACTGTTCCATTCGGCCTGGTTGATGTCCTCTTGTGTCATGCTTGGTCTCCGGTTCCGGCACCCATCCGAAGGGTGGGGTGGTGATTGAGTTGTGATGGTTGCGGTTTATTTATATTCACCCTACAATAAATAATATTCAATTGAAAGTTGTTTTATTTTCATCATGAAGCGAACTCCGGCGCAATGTCCCGCCTGTGATGGTGAGTTGGCCGTGACCGAGCTCACCTGCCTGCAATGCGACACTCGGGTGACCGGGCACTATCGTCTGCCGGCGCTGTTGCGCCTGTCCCCTGACGACCAGCATTTTGTTGAAGCCTTCGTGCTGTCCTCGGGCAGCCTCAAGGCAATGGCCGGTCAGCTCGGGGTCAGCTATCCAACGGTGCGCAATC
Organism: Wenzhouxiangella sp. AB-CW3; assembly: GCF_014725735.1. NCBI lineage: Bacteria > Pseudomonadati > Pseudomonadota > Gammaproteobacteria > Chromatiales > Wenzhouxiangellaceae > Wenzhouxiangella > Wenzhouxiangella sp. AB-CW3. The sequence continues at coordinate 3,563,956 of NZ_CP061368.1, read as the reverse complement.
GCCTCGATGACATCATCGAGCAACTGAACGGGGGGCGGGAGCAATGATGACCTGGCTGTTCAAGCCCTTCGAACGGGTCGCGGGCGGCCCGGCGCTGGTTGCCGGTCTGGGCGTGATCGTGCTGGCCGCCTTGCTGGCCTGGCAGTCCGGGCTGCATACCCGTGGCGTGATCGATCTTCACTTCGGTCCGCGCCTGGGCTTGTGGGTGCTGGTCATGCAGGGGCTGATCAACTGGCTGACCCTGTCGCTGCTGCTGTTCGGCGTGGGCAGATGGTTGAGCCATGGTCGCTTCCGCGCGCTTGATCTGTTCGCCACCCAGGCACTGGCCCGCTGGCCACTACTCATCGGCGCGGTCTGGCTGTCAATTCCCGGTGTGGGTGCGGCCATCGAATCGCGCACAGCCACGCTGATGGCGCAGATGCCCGACCAGCCCGGGCAGGTGATCGCACCGATTGAACATATGTTTGATGCCATGTGGTTGCTGCTGTTGAGCCTGCCGGGGCTGGCAGCGATTGGATGGATGGTATGGCTGATGTTTCATGGCTACGCCCTGGTGACCAACCTGCGCGGCACCCGGGTTTTCTTCAGCTTTGCCGCCGCACTGGTGGCTGCCATCATCCTCAGCAAGGGGCTGATCCATCTACTCTTGCGGGCAGCCACTTGAGTGGCCAGTCCAGCCGGGTTGCGAGGCATCCCGCCCGCCGTTGATGTCTTGCGACGGACGGGATGTTTCAACCTCACTGGTCTTGTTGTCCAGGCTGTATCAGAAGCAGATGATCTTGCCGCTGGCGGAGGTGCACTTCCACTTGTTGAACGGCGTGGGCCGGACACATGCCTTGGCCGAGTAGGTCAGACATCTGTCCTTCAGGCAGACCTCGACCGAAGCTTTGGCCAGCAGGACGCTGCCATGGAGCTTGACACATGGGTTGCTGGGGTCGAGATTGCCGCAGGCAACATCAACGCCGGCGATGTTCAGACAGACCTTGAATCCGCTACCTGATTGCGAGTAGCAGATCTTGATCGGTCCGATGATGTTGAAACAGCCCTGGACGTTTTCGTGCTGTGCAAGTACCGAATAGGGCTCCTCGTCGAGGTGCTGCAACGGATCGCTGTCGAGTTCCTTGAGTTCGTGATTAGCCATGATTTCCATTCCTCGCTTTGTGGTTGATTGAGGTGAGCGGGCTGGATGCCGCTCCTGAAACTGCGCGCCTTGTCGCGTCGCAGTTACCCAACTATCGCGAGGCATGAAAAATCGAGGACAAAAAAATGCCGCCCGGGGTGGGCGGCATGATTCGGATTGCTGGAGGTTCCCTTACTGACTGCCGTCGCTGTAGATGCGAGGGTCATCCCAGACTATCCTGCCGTCGGCATTGATGCCGAGTTGATAGTAGATCTCATGGCTCTGGCCATCCAGTTCGAAGTTCAGTGTCCGGGCGCTCCTCGAGTTCAGCATCCGCGCCTGGCCGTGGGTATCGTTGAACCAGCGGTCGGCATTCGGGTCATCGGGGAACTCGCTATCCTTGTTGGCAAAACGCAGCCCGTAGAACTCGGCATTGCTCGCCTCGGCCAGCCGCAGTTCGACCACTCGACCGCGGCGTGGCGGCCGGATGTTTCCATCCTGCGATACTTGCCAGCCCGGTGAGCTGCTGGTGAGCAGGTATTGAAAGACCGGTTCTGAGGACCGGAAAGAAAAATTGACTTCTACCAGACAGTCGGGTGTGTTCATATCGGGTTCTCCTCGTGTTGTCGTTCATGACTTGTTGCAGGGCAGATCTGGTCCAGCCCCGGTTCAACATCGATAAGGGTTCGGGCGCCAACCACGGGGACAGGCTGGTCTTGTCCCAGGCATTTCAGGGCGGTCTTCCACGGCAATATCAAACGGATGTCGTTTCCGTCCCGGGCCAGGGTGCCGATCGTCTGTTCCGCCCTTTTCCAGGCAGACCGCGCTTTTGCCGGTGAAGCAGCCAGCGCGCCCGCTACCAGGTGGGTCTGGACGAGCCAGCGATGGACGGACAGGTCGCCGGGGCGTTCGGCGGCCAGCGCTTTCAGAGCTTCCAGGGCTGGCTCGATAGCCTCGGATTGCGAGCGGCCGTGCAAGAGATCCAACAGGGCCAGGTGGTAATCGATCACTGCACCTGTGCGGCGCCAGGCGTGCGGATCATCCTGCTCCAGCAAGTCGGTGACCAGACGCCGTGCGTGGCCGAGCTCGTCCGCCGCGGTCGTCGAGTCCCGATCGATCAGGTGTGCGCGAGCAAGATTGATGTGACTCCAGGCCAGTTTGAACTGCCACTGGACGTTTTTGGGATCGTGTCCTGTCAGTTCGGCAAACAGCTCGTGGGCCTGCTGGAAATGAGTCTTGGCTTCGCTCCACTGTCCCACCAGGCCGAGGTGTACGCCGAAGTCGTTGTGACTGGTGCCGAGCAGATCGCGATAACGCGGATTCTCATGGTCCCGCTCAGACAGTTCTCGACGGAGTTGCATGCTGGTGGCCAGGTGCTCGCCCGCGATGTCCAATCGACCCAGATCCTGCAGGACCGTACCGACCATATTGTGACTCGCGGCCAGTTCCGACCGCGCTTCCGCATCGTCCGGATCGGCATCCGCAAGTTGCTGGTCGATGGCCAGTGTGGCCTGGAACTGCTTCAGGGCGGCTTCCAGGTCGTTCTCGGCGCGCTGCAGTGAGCCCAGATTGCTGTGAGCATGAGCCAGTTCTTGCTGCCATTTCAGATTGTCGGGTTCCCCTTCGACCAACTTTGTGGCAAGGACCAGGTAGCGCTCGAAATGTGGCCTGGCGCTGCCCAGACTGCCACGCTGCCAGGCCAGGTAGCCAGCCCAGAAGTGGCTCTGGGCAAGCTCGAAACGCCGTTCATTGTGCTCGGGGTTGAGTCTTGAAAGGTGTTCGGCAAGTTGGAGCGACTGTTCCAGTGCCGCGGAGGCCGAATTAAGCCGTCCCTGGCGGATCTGTACCCTCGCAATCTGGTACAGCATGCGGGATTGCTGCAACTTCTCAGCGGGGCTGAGATCGGTTTCCGGGACGGCTGCAAAGTAGGCTCGGGCGGCATCGCCCACGTCGGCCAGCACATCCAGTCGGCCCAGTTCATCAAGCTTGTCATGCAGATCGACAACGGTAAAACGGATCAGCCCCTCGGCCTGGGCCTGGCGCAACTCGGCCCGCTCGCGCGCTGCGTCGGCACGCAGCGCGAATACACTGACGGCAATCGTTGCCCCGACCAGTGCGCACAGGGCCACCCCAGCCAGAGCGGCGACTGCACGGTTGCGCAACAGCCATCGGGTCAGCCGGAACGCCAGACTGGCGGCATAGGCTTCCACCACCTCACCGTCCAGAAAGCGTATGAGTTCGTCGGCCACCGCCCGGGCCGAGGCGTAGCGCTCGGCAGGATCACGGGCCATGCAGCGCAGAATGACAGCTTCCAGATCGGCCGGAAAGTCGGCGATGCGTTTGCCTGGCGGCACGATGGCGGCTTCCCGGGATTGGCGCAGCATGTCCACGGTGTTGTCGGCGTCCAGTGGCAGGCTGCCGGTCAGCACGCGGTACATGGTCACGCCCAGGCTATAGACATCGGCGCGACGGTCTTCAGGCGCCGAATCCGGGTTCAGACGTTCCGGCGCGATGTACTGGGGTGATCCGGCGACTGGGTCGGCGGCGCCGGCAAGCGTATCGCGGATTTCCACCGCCAGGCCGAAATCCGTCACCAGGGCCCGCAGTTCGCCGTCGGACAGGGCTTCAACGAGGATGTTCGACGGCTTCACGTCTCGATGGAGCAGGCCGGCCCGATGAGCCGCGTGCAGGCCTTTTGCCGCCTGAACCAGCAAGCGGACTTTCTGTTCCAGGGGGAGCAATGGCCCGATCTCGGCCAGTGACCGGCCATCGACCAGCCGCATCGAGACAAAGGGTCGGCCCTCCAGTTCACCGCTGTCGTAAACATCAAGTACGTGTGGATGGCGCACCCGGGCCTGGTGGCGCGCCTCGCGCAGGAACAGGTCACGCACTTCCGGGGCGTCGTGGTTGAGCAGCTTCAGTGCCACCTCCCGGTCCAGATGCTGATCCCTGGCCCGAAAGACCTGTCCCATGCCGCCCGTACCCAGGCAGGGGCCAAGGGAGTATCGTTGCTCGGGCGACAGGGTCTTCGCCGACGGCGCCCCGGCACCGGCGAGCTGTGGATTCGTCAGGCGTTCCGCCGCCGGGTAGTCCAGAAACGTGGTCGACATTTCACTGACTGCCTTGAGGCGTCGCCGCAGCTCCTGCGCGAGCTCAGGATGGTCTCGATCGACAGCGGCCAGATAGTCTCTTCGCTCCAGAGGATCCATGCCGGCCGCCAGCAGCAGTGCCTCATCAACCTGGAGTTCACTGCCTCCCCCGGGCGGCGCCTCCTGCTGCGGCTTTCTTCGCTTGCTCATTGCTACAGCCGCAACTTGTCGAGTAGCCAGATACGAACGGCCTGCCAGTCGCGTACCACCGTGCGCGGCGTGATCTGCAGTATCCGGGCTGTTTCGGGAACCGTCAGCCCGGCGAAGTAGCGCAGTTCCACCAGCTGCTCGTGGCGCGGGCGGACTTCGGCCAGCCGATCGAGTAACTGATGAATGGCGAGAACCTCGGCCGGATTGCCGATGCCGTGATCGGACAAGGCGGGTGCCTCAGCTTCCAGCGACACGACCTGGCCGTCACCTCGCTTCCGGGCCAACTGGTGGCGCGCCTCGTCGGCAAGAATGAAGCGCATAGCGCGCGCGGCGATGAGAAAGAAGTGCCGGCGATCATTCCAATCAACATCTGCTCCGACCAGGCGCAGGTAGGCCTTGTTGACCAGGCTGGTGGCGTCATGACGCGCGTCGCGGCCGCTGTCACGCAGCGCACTGCGTGCCAGGTTCTTCAGATCGAAATAGACAATCGACCAGAGTCGTTCATCCGCTCCGGCATAGCCACGCTGCCAGTCCTGCAACAGGCGCGTGACTTCGCCAGCTTGAGAGTGCTCCTGCATGCTCGGGTCCCAACTACTTGCCCCCCAAGCTTTTTTTGGTTCTGGCCCAGTGGCGCCAGTTCCATCGACTATGCAATAGGCCCGAATGCTTGTCAAACACGACACGCTTGCTGGCATGGCTAGTCCGGGTAGTCTGGCTGACACGGCCCAGAAGTGTTTCGTTCGCGGCAGTGCCGTGGTCAGTAGCCGGGCTCTGTTCGCCCTGATGTGTTTCGGCGAAAAGGTGCCTATTTCAATACGCAGGTGTACGGTGGCTGCTGGCGATCAGTGATGCATGCACTTCTCTCTGCAGTCGGTACAATACGGGGTTTGCATAATAGTCAACGCCCCGCGAGAGGACAGGCATGGTTCAACAGTATCCCCATCCGGATGATCTGGATCCGCAGGAGACACGGGAGTGGCTGGAGTCGCTGGCCGCCGTGGTCGATCGTGATGGCCCGGAGCGGGCACATTTCATTCTCGATCGCCTGGTCGAACTGGCCCGGCGCAGTGGCGCCCACCTGCCGTTTGATCTGACCACTGCCTATATCAACACCATTCCACCGCATCGCCAGCCGAGCATGCCCGGCGACCGCGCTCTTGAAAAACGCATCAAGCATATGATTCGCTGGAATGCCATGGCCATGGTAGTGCGGGCTGCGCGGCGTGGCGGCGAGCTCGGCGGTCATATCTCCAGTTTTGCCTCGGCGGCCACGCTCTACGATGTTGGATTCAACCATTTCTTCAAGGGGCCGGACCACGAAGACGGCTCGGACCTGCTCTATATTCAGGGCCACTCCTCGCCCGGCATCTATGCCCGTGCTTTTCTTGAGGGTCGGCTGACCGAGGAGCAGCTCGACGGTTTTCGCCAGGAAAGTGATGGCGAGGGCCTGAGTTCCTATCCGCATCCCTGGCTGATGCCGGATTTCTGGCAGTTCCCGACCGTCTCGATGGGCTTGGGCCCCATCATGTCGATCTACCAGGCGCGTTTCCTCAAATACATGCACAATCGCGGCCTTGTCGATGCGAGCAAGCGCAAGGTATGGAGTTTCCTTGGTGATGGCGAGATGGACGAGCCGGAATCGCTGGGCGCGATTTCGCTGGGTGGGCGCGAGAAACTCGACAACCTGGTCTGGGTGGTCAACTGCAACCTGCAGCGCCTGGACGGGCCGGTGCGGGGCAATGGCAAGATCATCCAGGAGCTCGAGGGCGTGTTCCGGGGCGCGGGCTGGAACGTGATCAAGGTGATCTGGGGATCTTACTGGGATCCGCTGCTGGCGCGTGATCACAAGGGCCTTCTGCGCAAACGCATGGAGGAGGCACTGGATGGCGACTACCAGAAATACAAGGCCAACGATGGCGCCTACGTGCGTGAGCACTTCTTTGGTGCCTACGACGAACTTCGGGAAATGGTCGCCGACCTGTCGGACGAGGATGTCTGGCGCCTGAATCGTGGCGGCCACGATCCGAACAAGGTTTACGCCGCCTACCATGCGGCCACCAACCATACGGGCCAGCCGACCGTGATTCTGGCCAAGACCATCAAGGGATATGGTCTCGGACAGTCCGGCGAGGGTCAGAACATCTCGCACCAACAAAAGAAGCTCGACGATGAAGGGGTGAAGTACTTCCGCGATCGCTTCAATGTGCCGGTCCCGGACGACAAGCTGGGCGAAGTGCCCTACTACCACCCCGGCGAGGATTCCGAGGAAGTGCGCTACTTGAAAAAGCGCCGCGAGGAACTCGGCGGCTTTCTGCCGCAACGCCGGGTCGAGGCCAAGGCATTGAAGGTGCCCGAGCTCAAGGCGTTCGAATCCATCATGAAGGATACCGGAGAGCGCGAAATATCGACCACCATGGCTTTCGTTCGGGCACTCGCCGTGATGCTCAGGGACAAGAACATCAAGGAGAACATCGTCCCGATTATCTGCGACGAGGCGCGCACCTTCGGCATGGAAGGGCTGTTTCGACAGATCGGCATCTACGCACCGTTCGGCCAATTGTACGATCCGGTCGATTCCGAGCAGCTGGCCTACTACAAGGAAGATCAGCAGGGACAGGTGTTGCAGGAAGGCATTACCGAAGCCGGTTCGATGAGTTCCTGGATTGCCGCGGCAACCAGCTACGCCACCAATGGCGTGCCCATGATTCCGTTCTACATCTTCTACTCGATGTTCGGATTCCAGCGTATCGGCGACCTGGCATGGGCGGCCGGCGACATGCGTGCACGCGGCTTCCTGATTGGTGGCACATCGGGCCGGACCACGCTCAATGGCGAGGGTCTGCAGCACGAGGATGGTCACAGCCACGTAATGGCCGGTACCGTGCCCAACTGCGTCAGCTACGATCCGACCTTCGCCTACGAACTGGCCGTGATCGTTCAGGACGGCCTGAAACGCATGTATGCGCAGGGCGAGGATGTCTATTACTACATCACGGTGCTCAACGAGAACTATCACCACCCGCAAATGCCCGAGGGTGCCGAGGAAGGCATTCGCCGGGGCATGTACCTGTTCCGCGAGCCACAAACCTCGCAGGTGCAGCTCATGGGCAGTGGCTCGATCCTGCGCGAAGTGATTGCTGCGGCGGATCTCCTGGAAAAGGACTTTGGCGTTCATGCCAACATCTGGTCGGTTCCTGGCTTCAACGAGATCAGAAGAGAGGGCCACGAGGTGTCACGTCGCAATCGCCTCAACCCGGATCAGCCGGCGAAAACGCCGTGGATTACCGCATTGCTGAAGGACAGGGAAGGCCCGGTGGTCGCCGCCACTGACTACGTGCGGGCCTATGCCGACCAGGTACGCGAGTTCATTCCCCAGGATGACTATATCGTGCTGGGCACCGATGGGTTCGGGCGCTCCGATACGCGCGAGAACCTGCGCAGCTTCTTTGAGGTGGATCGCAGGCACGTGGCCTGGGCCGCGCTGGTCGGGCTGAATCGCCAGGGCAAGTTCAGCGACGATGATCTGCTCAAGGCCCGCAAGAACCTGGATATCGATCCCGACAAGCCCCTGCCACTGAAGGTGTGACGGGCCGGATGAGCAGGTCGGGCGCCAATCCCGACCGATGCGATACAGGACAGAACCGAGACGAATGTCATGAGTGATAAGCAAGAAATCAAGGTGCCGGATATCGGCGACTTCGACAAGGTGCCGGTCATCGAGGTGCTGGTGTCGGTTGGCGACGAGGTCGAGAAGGAAGATTCGCTGGTCACGCTGGAGTCGGACAAGGCGACCATGGAAGTGCCGTCGTCGGAGTCCGGCAAGGTTGTCGAAGTGAAGGTCGCCGAAGGCGACGAGGTCGGCGAGGGGGATGTGATTGCGGTGGTCGAGGTTTACGAAAGCGCCGGGGATGCGTCTGAAGGGGGTGACGAGGACGGGAAGTCGGGAGACGAGAGACGGAAGCCGGAAACCGCTTCCAGCCCGGGAGCCCCGGATACTCATTCCCCGCCGGCGCGTGCCGACGGCAACCAGGCCGTGCCGGGCTGGAAGGATGATGTGCCGCCGCCCCCGGTGCCGTTCGATGAAATGGACCGCGAACCAGGCAGCCTGCCGCATGCCTCGCCCTCGGTGCGCAAGCTGGCGCGCGAGTTGGGGGTCGAGCTTTCCGGTGTCAGCGGCTCGGGCCGCAAGGGGCGCATTACCGAAGACGACCTCAAGGCGCACGTCAGGCAGGCTATGGAGTCGGGCACGGCCACCGCAGGCGGCGCGGGTGGCGCGGGGCTGAATATTGCGGCTCCACCGCAAGTCGATTTTTCGAAGTTCGGTGAGGTCGAGGAAGAAAAGCTCTCGCGTATCAAGCGGATTTCCGGTCCCAACCTGCATCGCAACTGGGTTTCGATTCCGCACGTGACGCAGTTCGACGAGGCCGATGTCACCGAGATGGAAGCCTTCCGCAAGGCCAGCAAGCAGCAGGCCGAGGCCGCGGGCACCAAGATGACGCCGCTGGTGTTCCTGATCAAAGCCGTGGTCGCGGCCTTAAAGGAGTTCCCGCATTTCAATGCGTCGCTGTCCAACGATGGCGAGGTGCTGATCAGGAAGAAATACTTCCATGTCGGCGTGGCCGTCGACACGCCCAACGGGCTGGTTGTGCCGGTGCTGCGCGACTGCGACCAGAAGGGCCTGATCGAGCTGGCCCACGAGCTGACCGATCTGTCCACGCGCGCCCGCGACGGCAAGCTCAAGGGCGATGAGATGAAGGGCGGCTGCTTCTCCATCTCCAGCCTGGGCGGCATTGGTGGAACGGCCTTCACGCCCATCATCAATGCGCCCGAGCTGGCCATTCTGGGCGTGTCGCGATCGGAGATGAAGCCGGTGTGGGATGGTGAGCAGTTCCAGCCGCGCCTGATGCTGCCCCTGTCGTTGTCCTACGACCACCGGGTCATCGATGGCGCCGATGCGGCACGCTTTACCCGCTTCCTGGCCGAGCAGCTCGAAGACCTGCGCCGGCTGCTGTTGTAGCCGCCATGGCCGAGCGCGGCTCGCACAACCCGGGTTTCGGCATGATGCTGGTCGCCGCGGTCGGGTTTCTGGCGCTGCTGACCTGGTTTTTCGCCGGCGTGGTCGACGACCGTGCCAACCCCAACCGCCAGGTGCAAAGCCAGATCGTCAATGGAGCGGTTGAAGTGGTGCTGGAGGCCGATCATCAGGGTCACTTTGTCGCCACCGGCCAGATCAACGGGCACGAAGTGCGTTTCCTGGTCGATACCGGGGCCACGCTGGTCTCGGTGCCCGAGGCACTGGCTGATCGGCTGGGGCTGGAAAAAGAGGCCCCCATCCGGCTGGAAACGGCCGGTGGTACGGTGCAGGGCTGGTTGACCCGGCTCGAAGAGGTTCGCCTGGGTGATATCGTCCAGCGTGATGTCCGGGCCAGTATCAACCCCGGGCGTCATGAAAGCGTCCTGCTGGGCATGAGTTTCCTGCGCGACCTGGAAATGACCCAGCGCTCGGGCGAACTGCGCCTGGTGGCCGAGTAGGGGACAGGGACCAGAACGGTAGGTCGGGGTTGCATCCCCGACGGACGACACATCAACCATGATCATCCGTGCCGATGTGCGCCGAGATCCGATGGGTTGATGCGCGCATCCAGACAGACACGATAACGAGACGAATGCCATGAGTGAAAACAAGGAAATCAAGGTTCCCGACATCGGCGATTTTGACAAGGTGCCGGTCATCGAGGTGTTGGTCACCGCCGGTGACGAGGTCGAAAAAGAGGACTCGCTGGTCACGCTGGAGTCCGACAAGGCGACCATGGAAGTGCCGTCATCGGAGTCCGGCAAGGTCGTCGAGGTGAAGGTCTCCGAGGGCGACGAAGTGGGCGAGGGGGATGTGATTGCGGTGGTCGAGGTATCCGAAGACTCAGGGGAAGCATCGGATGATCACGACTCCGGTGACGAAGGTGATCGGGACTCGGATGAAGAGGGGGAGACGGAAAGCAAGATAGGTGAGAAGGGTGCCGGCGACTCTGACGAAGCCCGCCCTGAAACCCGAAACCTGAAACCCGAAACCGATCATTCCTTCGACTTCGACCTGGTCGTGCTCGGCTCCGGCCCTGGCGGCTACACCGCTGCCTTCCGCGCGGCCGACCTCGGCCTGAAGGTCGCGCTGATCGAGCGTTATCCGTCGCTGGGTGGCGTGTGCCTGAACGTGGGCTGCATTCCTTCCAAGGCGCTGCTGCACGTCGGTCAGGTCATCGATGCCGCCCAACACCTGGGTTCGCACGGGGTGAAGTTCGGCCAGCCGGAACTCGATATCGACAAGCTGCGTGAGTTCAAGGATGAGGTCGTCGGCAAGCTCACCGGCGGTCTGGGCGGCATGGCGAAGAAACGCAAGGTCGAGGTGATCCAGGGCGAAGGGCGGTTCGCCGGTGAACAGGAACTGGCCATCGAGCATGACGGCGAGAAGAAGACGATCAGTTTCAATCAGTGCATCATCGCCGCCGGTTCGCGGGTGATCGAGATTCCGGGGATCCCCTGGGATGACGAGCGCGTAATCGATTCCACCGGGGCGCTGGAGCTGAAAGACGTACCCGAGCGTCTGCTGGTCATCGGCGGCGGCATCATCGGTCTGGAAATGGCCTGCGTGTACCGTGCCCTGGGCGCGAAAGTGACCGTGGTCGAGCTGATGGACCAGCTCATGCCCGGCGCGGATCCCGACCTGGTCAAGCCGCTGCACCAGCATCTGAAGAAGCAGGGCGTCGAGTTTCATCTGAAGACGAAGGTGGAGAAAGTCGAGGCCGGGGATTCGGTCCTTACTGCGCATTTTGATGGCGACAAGGCTCCCGATTCCGAAGCATTCGATCGCGTGCTGGTGTGCGTCGGCCGCCGACCCAACGGTGATCGCATCGATGCCGACCAGGCCGGCGTGAAGGTCGACGACAAGGGCTTCATCAAAGTCAATGGCCAGATGCGAACCAATGCCGACCACATCTTCGCCATCGGCGATATCGTCGGCCAGCCCATGCTCGCGCACAAGGCCAGCTACGAAGGCAAGGTCGCCGCCGAAGTGGCCGCCGGCGAGAAGCGTGCTGCCGATGCGCGGGTCATTCCATCGGTGGCCTATACCGACCCGGAAGTGGCCTGGGTGGGCCTGACCGAACAGCAGGCCAAGGACGGCAGCCTGGATTACGGCATCGGCAAGTTCCCGTGGGCTGCCTCGGGCCGGGCATTGGGCATGGATCGTTCCGAAGGCTTTACCAAACTGATTTTTGACAACAAGTCCGGTCGACTGGTGGGCGCCGGCGTGGTGGGCCTGCATGCCGGCGACCTGATCGCCGAGCTGGGCCTGGCCATAGAAATGGGCTGTGATGCCGAGGACATCGGGCTGACCATTCATCCGCATCCGACGCTGAGCGAGTCGGTGATGATGGCCGCCGAAGCCTATGAAGGCACGATTACCGACCTGTATATGCCTAAGAGAGGGTGAAAGGTGAAAGGGCCAAAGCCTTACGGTTTCAGGGGGAATAGCCAGGGTACGACGATGAGGGTGGCGATGAGGATCAGGCACTGCAACGGAATGCCGGCGCGGGCGAAGTCGCCGAAGCGGTAGCCGCCGGGATTGAGCACCAGGGTGTTGACCGGAGAGGCCACCGGGGTGGCAAATGCCGTGCTGGCGGCAATGGCCACGGTCATCATGAAGGGATAGGGGCTCAGTTCCATGGCCATCGCGGCCTGCAGGGCAACCGGGGCGATCAGTACCGTGGTGGCGGTGTTGGAAATGACCTGGCTGAAGGCCGAGGTGATGATGAACAGCGCGGCCAGTATGACCAGCGCACCGTGGCTCTCTGACAGCCCGAACAGCCAGTCGGCTGCCAGCTCCAGCCCGCCGGTATTGTCCAGCGCGGTGGCCATGGGCATGATGGCCGCGATCAGGACCACGCTTTCCCAGTTGATGTGGCGATAGGCCTCCAGGCCGTCGAGGCAGCGCGTGAGCACCAGCACGCTGGCGGCAGCCAGCACGGCAATCACGTTGGGAACGAGATCAAAGGTCATGGCCACCAGCATCAGCAGCATGACCGCCATGGCCACCGGCGCCATTCCGGTCCTTCGGGACTCGGCCTGTCCGTCAACGCCGAGCAGCACCAGGTCGCGCGCGTCGCGGGCCACATTGTTGAGGTTGCTTCGCTTGCCGGTGACCAGCAGAACGTCGCCCACCCCCAGCTTGCGATCGAGGTCGACCATGCTGCCCTTCCCGCCATTGGGGCGCTGGCCGAGCACGGTCACGCCGGCGCCACTGTGCAGGCGCAGTTCCCGCAGGGTCTTGCCGATCCAGCGTGAACGCGGCGGCACCAGGGCGTCGACCAGGCTGAGTGGTGCCGGCAACTCCGGTTGCCATTGGTCGAACTCCAGCGACATGTCGGCCACGGCCTGCTCGATCTGTTCCGGATCGCCGCTCAGGTACAAATCATCGCCCGAGAGCATCGGTGTGCCGGGTTCGGGCCGCCGGGTAAACCGGCCGCGACGGGTCTGGCTGGTGATGGCGAGTACGCTGACCTGGTAGCGTGAGCGCAGGCCGCAACCGGACACGCTCTGCCCGGCCAGGGGGGAGCTTGCCGGCAGGCGGACCCTGGCCAGCCCTTTCTCAAGTCCGTATTCGGTGAACAGGTCGAACCAGTGAGGGCCGGTTTCGACCTCCTCGGCCCGTTTCCTCGCCGGCACCAGCCAGGGACTGACCAGTACCATGAACACGATGCCAATGGCCAGCATGACCAGCCCCGGCGCGGTGTAATCGAAAAAGGCGAAGGGCTCCAGGCCGGCCTGCCTGAGCTGGCCGGCCACGATCAGGTTGGGTGGCGTGCCGATCAGTGTCAGCATGCCGCCCAGCAGGGCGGCGAAAGCCAGCGGGATCAGCAGTCGGGAGGGGCTGATGCCGCGTGAACGGGCGATGGCGATGACCACCGGCAACATCACTGCGACGGTTCCGGTGGAGCTGAGAAACCCCGACAGCACGGCTGTGGTCAGCATCAGTACCGCAACCAGCCGCGCCGGGCTTTGCCCGGCCAGCCGCTCGACCCCCCGCCCCATGGCGTCGGCCACGCCGGTCTTGAACAGGGCCGCGCCGACCACGAACAGGCCGGCAATCATCAATACCACGGGGTCGGAAAAGCCGGCCAGTGCTTCCTCGGTCGAAATCACGCCGGCAAAGACCAGGGCCAGCAATGCCATGACGGCCACCAGGTCCAGCCGTAGCCGGTTGCTGACGAACAGCGCCAGGGTCAGGCCAAGAATGACCAGGACGATGATCAGGTCGGTGGGCATGGTTGCTGTCGGTGAGTTCCCGCGATTCTTACGTGCAGTCTACCGCGGCGACATTCATCGGGTTGGGGTATGCTCGACACCCCTGGATTCATGGTTGGAAGACTGAAGATGGCAAATGCAATCAGAATACTGGCCGTGCTGGCGCTGCTGGCGCTGCTGGCCGGCTGCGGTGGCGAGAGTGAGCGCGAGACCCGGGACAGCGAGGTGCCAGCTGACGAGGCCGTCAGCGAGAGCCTGCACGACTTCTTTGAGCGTATCGAGACCGAGCGTGCCGAACTCAGCCCGCAGACCAAGGCGGCTGCAGTCGCCGGTACCGAGCGTGAGGCCGACTATCTTGGGCGCCTCGACATCCCCTCGATCGAGCGCAGCGAAGCGGAGCTTGCCATGGCCAGGCGGCATCGCGATGAGCTGGCCCGATTCGATCGCGACAGCCTGGAGGGTCAGGACGCTCTGTCGTGGGACATCATGGCCTGGCAACTCGACCAGCGGATCACCGGTGCCGATTACCTCTGGCACGATTTTCCGATCAACCAGCTCATGGCTGTGCACAACCAGTTGCCTGCGTTCATGACCGATCAGCACCCGCTGCGCGGAGATGAAGATGTGGATTTCTATATCCAGAGAATCCAGCAGTTTCCCGAGGTGTTTCAGGGTGCGATCGAGGTCGTCGCCTACCGTGCCGAACAGGACCTGTATCCGCCGCGTTTCGCGCTGGAAAAGACCGCGCGCGATGCGCGCCAGTTTGTCGCAGGCGATGCGGCCGACAATCCGCTGGTCGATCGATTCATCGCTCGTGCCGATCATGCCGGTGTGTTGTCCGATGAGCGACGTGCCGGGCTGGAGGATGAGCTCGCTCGTGCGGTACGCGAATACGTGGTGCCGGCCTACGAGGTCTTTGCCGATTATCTCGAAGGCCTGATCGAGCAGGCCGATTCCAATAATGGAATCTGGCGTCTGCCCGACGGTGAAGGGTATTACCGCTGGCTGCTCAAGGGTCATACCACGACGACCAAGTCGGCCGAGGAGATTCATGACCTGGGGCTGGCCGAGGTCGAGCGGCTGGAAGGAAAGATGCACGAGATTCTGTGCAAGCAGGATCGCTGCGACGGCACGGTGGGTGAGCGGATGGCCGAGCTCAATGCCGACGATCGCTTCCTGTTCGAAGACAGTGACGCCGGACGCGAGGAGATACTCCAGGCCTACCGCGAGATGGCCGAGACTGCCGAGCAGGCGCTCGATGGCTGGTTTCATGATGGGCCGACCGCCGGGCTGGAGGTGCGTCGGGTACCCGAGTATCGCGAGGACACGGCGTTTCGTGCCTACTACATGCGCCCGGCCGCCGACGGTTCGCGGCCAGGCGTGTTCTTCGCCAATCTGCGCAGTGTCGAGGAGCATCCGCGTTTTGCCATGCCCACGCTGACCCACCACGAGGCCGTGCCGGGCCATCACCTGCAGATCAGTCGCATGCAGGCGATGGATGATGTGCCATCGTTCCGTCGCACGCTGGGCCTGCATGCCCATGCCGAGGGCTGGGCACTTTACGCCGAGTACCTGTCTGCCGAGATGGGGTTGCTTGACGACCCCTACGACGACCTCGGCCGCCTGCAGGCCGAACTGTTCCGGGCCGTCCGACTGGTGGTCGATACCGGCATGCATCATCATCGCTGGTCGCGCGAGCGCGGCATCGAATACATGCTCGAGACCACCGGCATGCCGCGAAGCGATGTCGTTGCCGAGATCGAGCGCTACCTGGTGATACCGGGGCAGGCCTGTGCCTTCAAGATCGGCATGATGCGCATTCAGGCGATGCGCGAGCGCGCCGCGGATGCCCTTGGCGAGGCATTCGACATCCGTGACTTCCATCGCGTGATCCTGGACAACGGGGCCATGCCCTTGGACTTGCTGGATGGCGTGGTCGACCAGTGGATCGGAGCCGGCGGCGGTCCGGACTGGGTGTTGGATTCTGAATAACTCTGCGCATGTCGTTCAGAGGAAAACAGACGATTCACCACAGAGACACAGAGAGCACAGAGAAAATCTGAAAAAAGATCGATCTTTCATTAATTGCTCTCTGTGTCTCTGTGGTGAAAATCTCTTGTTCCTGCTACGACAGAGTCTCGGGGACCGGGCCAAGGCTCCCTAGAAAATTCTCCAGCCGGCCCAGATCAGGCAGAAGATCACCAGAAACGCGAAGCCGCTCCAGGCCAGCAACATCAGGCGCGGCCCCGGGCGGTGCTCGACGGGCATGTGCTCGCTGGTCACGACTCGAATGTTAAGCCACGCCAGCAAGGGGGCGGCCAGAAACGACACCGTGGTGGCGAAATCGATCAGGCGGGTGAAGTGATCGCCGAAGTAGTGAATGATGATCATGGCGCCAATGGTCACCAGCAACAGCACCGTGATGTAGCGTCCGCGGTGCATGTTGGGCGCCTCGTCCTTGTCGTCGGCCGCGCCGCTGATCTCGATCAGCGCACGGACCACCCGCGGATAGGCATCGGTCACGGCCAGCGTGGTCGAGAACATGGTGGTCAGCGCGGCAACGGCGATGATCGGGCGCGCCCACTCGCCCAGGCTGACAGCGTACAAGTCGACCAGCGAGGCGGAGAAGGCAACCGCTGATTCGGGCAGTGCGTTGCCGCTGCCATGCATGACCAGTGCTCCGAGCAGCAGGAACAGGACCGCCAGCACGGTCGCGCCGAAATAGCCGATGCGAAAGTCGGTAATGGCGTGCTCGACACTGGGGCGGTGCCCGGTCTGCTCGGCCCGTTCCAGGGACCACAGCGAATGCCAGGCAGCCACGTCAAGTGGAATCGGCATCCATCCAAGCAGGGCGAGCACGAAGGCAAAACCGGCTGCCGTCCAGACCGCCTCCCACCCGAATGTCGGGTGCAGTGCATCCCAGTTCGGTTCACCGCCGAAGGCGAAGACAACCGCCGCCAGAGTGGAGACGGCCAGTGCCGCCATGATGACTTTCATGATCAGGTCCAGCCCCTGGTAACGGCCGATCGTCAGGATCACGATACAGCCGACCAGGACGGCGAAAGACAGCTGCGTGAGATTCCAGTCCAGTCCGAACACCATGCCGGCCAGGCCGGCGGTCACCAGCGTCACGCTGGCCTGGATGATGAACATCGTACCGAGCGTAATGAGGGTGAACAGCCCCAGGGCCCAGTCGCCCAGCCGGCGATAACCGCTGATCAGGCTCTGCCCGGTCGCCGCGGCATAGCGGGGACCGAACTCGAGAAAGGGGTATTTGAGTATGCACGCGACCAGCACCACGCCCAGCAATGCCAGTCCGTACTCGGCACCGGCCCGGGTTGATTGCACCAGGTGTGACACGCCAACCGCGGCCCCGGCCATCAGCAGTCCCGGCCCCAGCGCTGCCAGCAGTCCCGAAGTTCTCCCTTTCATGATCTTGCCCGTCGCTTGCGGTGAGTTCGAAGCGCAAACCATACCCGATTAGGCCGAACCAGGCAGCGCCAGTGGCCGCCAAGGTCGCGAGGAAAGCCGGCAATCAGGTAGCATGGTGATGGATGCGCCCGTAGCTCAACTGGATAGAGCACCAGGCTTCGAACCTGGCGGTTGGGGGTTCGAGTCCCTCCGGGCGTGCCACCATTGACCCTGCAGTGCTGCAATCATGCCGGGTGCTTGCAAAAATTAAGATTCTGTTCATATCATACAAGCGTGGACTATTAGGAGCTGCACCATACTCCACAGTATCGTAGAACCACCCACCTCTGCTTTGGGGAGTCAAAATGATGAAGTCATGCCGTTACATGGCGCTTGCGCTCGTGCCCCTGCTCTTCCTGGTCGGTTGCGGCGGGAGTTCGGACGTCGAACGGGCCACACCCGCGCCACCTGTCACCAATCCCGAGGGACGCCCTGTCGACGGTGTCATCACCGCCCGCTTTGATCCGGGCGAAGGGGATATCCCGTTTCCCAACAGCCTGCTGCTACAGGGGACGGCCGACCTGACCCTGAATCTGCCGGTCGACGATCCCACCGACTTCAGCAATCCGCAGGTCGCATTGAGCAAGCTTGACGGCTTCAGTACCGTCGCTCCCTGGACTTTCAGCTTCTCCACCGCGCCGGATCCCGACTCCATCGTGCCGGGCAGCAGTGTGCGTTTCTACGAAGTGAGCTTCGCGCAGGGAACCGCGGCGGTCACGGGTGTCAACCGCGAACTCGTGCCGGGCCAGGATTACGTGGCCACCATCGCCCCTTCCGATCCCACCGGCCGCACGGTCGCTATCGTGCCGCTGCGTCCATTGCAGGAAATGACCGGCTACATGGCCGTGGTCACCGACGGCATCCGCGATGAACGCGGCAACCCGGCCACGGCGGCCCAGCCCTACCACCTGTCCAAGCGCCCCGACCCGCTGGTCGATGAGCAGGGCCAAAGCACCGATCCCCTGCTCGACAACGAAACCGCCGGTGCGCTGGAGGGCCTGCGTCAGCTGACCAATACGCACCTGGCCGCAGCCGGCAGCCAGGGGGTTGATCCCGACAGCGTGGTGCTTTCTTTCACGGCGACCACCCAGTCGATTACCCCGGTGCTTGAACGGGTCCGCTCCGCGGCCAGGCCGACCTCGAGCCAGATTGCCCGCGCCTGCGTAGCTCCGGACACCTGCCTGACCACGGCCGACGTGCTGCCGCCGGGCGCATCGCCGGGCATTGCCGATCTCTACATCGGCGTGGTCGAACTGCCTTACTACCTGGGCATTCCGGAAGGGCCCACCGATCCCACGCCCCTGAGCCAGTTCTGGCAGGCCGAGCCCGGTGCCTACGTCCCGCCGTTCGACGATGCCGATCTGGACCCGAACTCCACCAGCCTGACCGTTGCCAACCCCATGCCGGTGGAAACCGGTCGCCAGATTGCACCGGTACTGATGAGCGTGCCCAACGAACAGTCCGGGTTTGATCGTCCGACAGCCGGCTGGCCGGTCGTGATCTTCCAGCACGGCATCACGGGTGATCGTTCACAGATGCTGGCGCTGGCCGACGCCATGGCGACCATCGGTTTTGCCGTTGTGGCCATCGACATGCCCCTGCACGGCATCACGGAAACCGATCCGAGCGAGCCGCTGGGCGCACTTTACGTCGGCAACACTCCATTCGGCGAGATCGCCACCGAGCGTACTTTCGACCTCAGGCTGGGCGATGGCCAGACCATCGACGACTCCGGTGAATGGTTCATCAACCTGCAGAACCTGCTGGTCTCGCGCGACAACCTGCGTCAGGCCCAGGTCGACCTGTCGACACTGGCGCTCAATATTCCCCAAATGGACTTGACCGGCGACGGGGTGAGCGATCTGGATGGATCCAGCATCCAGTTTGTCGGCCTGTCGCTGGGCGGCATGGTCGGTACACCGTTCCTGGCCGTGGAGGACACCGTCAACAATGGCGTGCTGTCGGCTTCGGGCGGCGGCATCGCCAACCTGCTGGCCGGGTCCGATACTTTCGGACCGGTCATTCGCGCCGGGCTTGAGCAGGCTGGCGTTGAGCCCTTCTCCCCGGACTACTACCAGTTCCTGCTGGCCGCCCAGACCGTCATCGATGCGGCCGACCCGATCAACTGGGGCGCTCAGGCCGTGCTCACCAACAGCGTGCTGATTCAGCAGATTGCCGGTGACGCGGTGGTTCCGAATGCCGTTTCCGGTGCACCGCTTTCCGGTACCGAGCCTTTGATCGCGGTCATGGGTCTCGACCCGATCGTCGAGACCACCACCGACCCGATGGGTATCCGCGGTGCGGTAAGAATGCTTGAAGGCGGGCATGGCTCGCTGCTCGACCCGGGCGCCTCGCCGGCGGCCACGGCGGAACTGCAGGGCCAGGCCGCCAGCATGGCAGCCTCCGGTGGCGCCCAGGTCGTCATCGGCAACCCGACCATCATCCAGACCGACTGACAGGAGATCGAGACCATGAAAAACAATGCACTCAAATCACGTCGGCACGGTCTGAAGAAGCTGCGCCCGGCCCTTCTGGCCTGCGCCGTGGGCCTGGCACTGTCGGCCCAGCAGGCTTCCGCCCTGGATCTGAGTTTCGGCGATGTCCGCGTCACCCTGGACAACACAGTCAGCTACGGCGTCGGCTTCCGCGTACAGGACCGTGACGAAGACCTGGTCGCCAAGTCGCACTTCAATCCGGCCATTTCCCAGGCGTCCATACAGGACCAGATCGCCGCGCCAGGCCGGTTTTCGGCCAACAGCGACGATGGCAACCTGAACTTCGACCAGTGGGACCCGATCTTCAATGCTGCCCGCATCACATCGGAGCTCGATATCAGCTACCGCAACGTTGGTGCTTTCGTGCGCGGCAACTACTTCTACGATTTCACGCTCAACAGCATGGACGAGTTGTCAGAAGGCGCGAAGGATCGTGTTGGCGAACGCGGTCGTGTTCTCGATGCTTACGTCTTCGGCGACTTCGATGTGGGCGATCGTGTGCTGTCTCTCCGGGCCGGTCGACAGGTTGTGAGCTGGGGCGAGAGTACTTTTATTGCCGGGGGTATCAACACGATCAACCCGGTCGATGTGACCGCCCTGCGCACCGCCGGTGCCGAGTTGCGTGATGCCTTCCTGCCGCTGAACATGCTCTGGGGCAGTTTTGATCTGACACCCAACCTCTCGCTCGAAGGGGTGGCCATGTTCGAATGGGGCCGCGTCGAGGCCGAACCGGTAGGCACTTATTTCGCCACCAACGACTTTGCCACGGCCGGTGGGCGCTACGCCATGCTCAACTTTGGCTTGGTGCCCCAGCCGGTCATGAACCCCGACCTGTACGACCCGGTCTGCAACGGCGGTAATTTCGGCGCGACCGATAAACCGTTGCCCCCGGAACTGGTGGGGGCTGGGTGTTCGGCGGCCTTCCCGCGCGGTGACGACATGCGCCCGAGCGACAGTGGCCAGTGGGGCCTGGCGGCACGCTATTTCGCTCCCTGGTTCTTCGATAGCGAGCTTGGTTTCTACTACCTTCGCTACCACAGCCGGCTGCCGGTGCTTTCCGGGCAGGCAGTGACCACGACCGAACCCAGTTCCGGGCGCGTGATCGTCGAGTATCCGGAGGATATCAATCTCCTGGGTGCGAGCATGAACACCAATCTCGGCCTCTGGTCGGTCGGAGCCGAGATCAGTTATCGCGACAATCAGCCGATCCAGATCGACGATGTGGAGTTGCTGTTTGCCGGTCTGTCACCGCTCAACAGCCTTCTGCCCGAAGAGGCGCTGCATTTTCGCAGTCAGCTCGGCGAGTATGCTCCGGGTGAGTTTATCCAGGGTTACGAGCAGCGTCGTGTATCCCAGGCCCAGGCCACCTTCACCCGGCTGTTCGGTCCCGGCAACCCGCTGCGGGCCGACCAGATTACCTTCGTGGGTGAGGTCGGTGTGACCCATGTCTGGAATCTGCCGGATGAGGACGTGCTTCGTTTCGAAGGCCCGGGAACTGATACCGGGGGAGGACCGTCTATAGTGACAGGTGGCAATCTCCGCAATCCGGTAACCACGACCGACGGATTCGTGACCGATACCAGCTGGGGTTATCGCCTGTTGATTTCGCCGACCTACAACAACGTGTTCGGCACACCGTGGAACATGTCGCCGAGGCTGGCATTCAACCACGATGTCGGCGGCACGTCTCCCGGGCCGGGCGGCAACTTCGTCGAAGGGCGCAAGCAGATCACGGCCGGACTCGGCTTTGATTTCCAGGCAACCTGGCGGGCCGATATTGCCTACACGTCATTTTTCGGTGGCGGCATCAACAATCTGCTCAGAGACCGCGACTTTGTCTCGGCCTCACTGAGCTACTCATTCTGACGCGGAGGTTTTCATGCTCAAGACATTCATTCATACAGGCTCGCGAACACTGGCGAGGACAACGCTGGGTATCGCCCTGGGCAGCATGGCCGTCACCCTGGCGTTGGCCGGTGAAGCCGATGAAGGTGTGCCGCCACAGAACGAAGACTTCATCATTGAACGCACACCTGAGAACATCGCGCGTCTTGGTGAAGATCTCACGCCCATGGGTTCGATCCGGGCCGGTAACGAAGATGGCACCATCCCGGCCTGGGAAGGCGGCCTGGGCGAAGAGGACTGGCCTGATGGCTTTGAGCCCGGCGACCGGCATCCCAACCCCTTCCCCGATGACGAGCCACTGTTCGTTATCGATGGCGAAAACTACCAGGAGTATGCCGACAAACTCTCGGCCGGTCAGATCGCCACCTTCGAGCGATACCCCGACACCTACTACATGAAGGTCTATCCCACGCGCCGGACGGCCTCTTTCCCCGAGCGCACCTACGAGATGACCATGCAAAACGCCGAAACCGGTCGCCTGGTGGCCGAGGGCGAGGGTGTGGCCGATGTGGCCGAAGGTTTCCCCTTCCCGCTCCCTCAGAATGCCTACGAGCTGATGTGGAACCACAAGCTCAAGTACAAGGGCATTGGCGGCACACGCTACAACAACCAGGTGGTGCCAACCGCCCGCGGCAGCTTCCAGCTTATTCGCCTGCGTGAAGAACTGCTCGGCATGTACTACCGCGAAGGCATGACCATCGAGGATACCAACAACATCCTGCTGTACTTCTTCCAGGAAGTTGAATCCCCGGCGCGTCTGGCCGGCAATATCCTGCTGGTCCATGAAACGCTCAACCAGATCGAAACGCCGCGCCAGGCCTGGATCTACAACCCCGGTCAGCGCCGAGTGCGTCGTGCCCCCAACGTGGCCTACGACAACCCGGGTACGGCCTCCGACGGCCTGCGCACCAATGACATGACCGACATGTTCAACGGTGCCATGGACCGCTACGAGTGGGAAATCGTCGACAAGCGTGAAATGTACATCCCCTACAACTCCTACGATGCGCACAGCGGCGACATCACTGCCGACGACCTGGTTCGTCCCGGCCACCTGAATCCGGAGTACATGCGCTACGAGCTGCATCGGGTCTGGGTTGTAGAAGCCACCCTGCGTGATGGCACCCGGCATATCAATCCGCGCCGGACTTTCTACTTCGACGATGACTCCTACCAGATCGTGCTGACCGACCACTACGATCAGCGCGGCAATCTGTGGCGAGCCTCTGAAGCCCACACGATCAATTACTACGAAGTCCCGACCTACTGGTCGACCATTGAAACCCACATGGATCTGCAGTCCGGTCGTTTCCTGGCCACGGGGCTGGACAACCAGGACCCGGTCAATACGTTCAACGTCGAGCTGAGACCCAGCAATTACACGCCGCAGGCCCTGCGGACGAGAGGGCGTCGCTAGTCCGATTCCCTCAATACTGCCGGGGCCGGCTTCAATGCCGGCCCCGGTGTCTGAGCGCATCAGAACGAAGAACTTTCCGGGGTGCAAGCCATGGGTCCTCTCAAGCATTTCCTGCTGATTTCCCTTCTACTGCCGGCTGTTTCGCTGGTCTCGGCCCAGCCGGCCGATCTTGAAATCGAACCACGACCTGCCGACCCGGCGCCTCTGGCGCACAAGTCGCTGATGCTCGACATAGTCCAGGCCGGTGAGCGCTACGTGGCCGTGGGCGAACGCGGCCACGTGCTGTACTCCGACGATGGCCGGGAATGGACCCAGGCGCGCTTTGTGCCGGTTTCCGCCACCCTGGTCCGGGTCACCTACACTGATGGCCGACTCTGGGCGGTCGGTCATGACTCCACCATCATTCACAGCCGGGACCGGGGCGATACCTGGAGCCTGCAGTCCTTTGAGCCTGAATGGGAGCAACCCCTGCTCGATGTCCATTTCTTCAACGCCAACGAAGGCATTGCAATCGGAGCCTACGGCCTTTTCATGCGCACTGATGATGCCGGTCGTCACTGGGACGTGCATGAAATGATGGACCTGGTGACTTCGGAAGCCATTGATTGGCGGGAAGCTGCCGAGTCTGAAGATGAGTTTGCCGATGAAATCGGTCCTGACGAGGATGACTGGGGTCATGGAGATGATGACTGGGGTCATGGAGATGATGACTGGGACGATGAGTTCTATGATCCCGAACAGGACTTCGATCGTGGCTGCTATGAGTTCATGGAATGCCATCTCAACGCCGTGCTCGATCTTGGCGATGGGCAGATGATGATGGTGGCCGAGCGAGGCTACGGGTTTCGCAGCACCGACGGGGGCGAGAGCTGGGAGAGCTTCCGTTTTCCGTATCCGGGTTCAATGTTCGGGTTGATCCCTGCCAATGGCGGCGTGCTGGCGTTTGGGCTGCGTGGCAACGTGCAGTTCAGCGACAATTTTGGTGACAGCTGGGAGATCCTCGACACCGGTGTGTCGTCGAGTCTCATGGGTGCGACTATCGATCCCGAGGGCCGTCCGGTCATGGTGGGGGGCGGTGCCGCGGTATTGACCTTTAACCCGCAGGATGAAACCTTCCGCGTCAGGGAGGATCGCCTGGGCAGTGACTATGCCGCGGTGCTCTACACCACGGAAGGAACCCGGGTACTGGCCGGAGAGGATGGACTGAGTCATGAGTGAAGCCAACAGCCTGACACGTCGCGTCGCAGACGCTGTTTTCCGGGTTCGCCCGCTGGTTCTGCTGGTCTTCCTGCTGGGCACGGTGGCCATGGCCTTCTACGCCACCCAACTGCGTGTGGATGCCGGGTTCATGAAGCAGTTGCCGCTCGAGCACGACTTCATGCAGACTTTCCTCGATTACGAGCGGGAGTTTGGCGGCGCCAATCGCATCATGGTGGCGGTGATGGCGCGCGACGGCGAGATGTTCACGCCGGAATTCTTCGAAGATTTCGAAGAAGTCACCAATCGAGTGTTCTTCGTTCCCGGTGTCGACCGGGCCAGCGTACGTTCGATATTCACCCCCAACGTGCGTTTCGTCGAGATCGTCGAGGACGGATTCGCCGGGGGCAACGTCATCCCCGCCGATTTTTCGCCGTCGCCGGAAATGTTCGAGCGCGTACGCTCCAATATCGTCAGCTCCGGCGAAGTCGGGAGGCTGGTGTCCGAGGACTTCTCCGGCGCCATGGTGTGGGCCAACCTGCTCGAGCGGGACCCTTCGACGGGTGAAACGCTGGACTACCAGGATGTCGCCAGTCGCCTGGAAGCCATCCGGGCGGAGTTCGAGAACGAGGATCACAGCGTCCACATCATCGGCTTTGCAAAAATCGTCGGAGACATCGCCGATGGCGCGCGCGGTGTCGTGGCTTACTTCGGCGTGGCCTTCCTGATCACCGCCTTGCTGCTGTACTGGTACTCCGGTTCGATCTGGCTGACCGTGCTGCCGCTGGCCTGTTCCACGGTGGCCGTGATCTGGCAGCTTGGTGCGCTCAGCCTGCTGGGCTTTGGCATCGACCCGATGAACATCCTCACACCATTCCTGGTGTTTGCCATCGGGGTCAGTCACGGGGTGCAGATGATCAGTGGCTGGAGCGCCGAAAAGATGTTCGGCGGGCATTCGGCCGCGGGACTGGTGCAATCCGGTATTCCACTCGACGATGTTCGTCCGGCATCCAGCCTCGAGGCATCCAAGGCCACGTTTGCCCGCCTGCTGGCCCCCGGCTCGATCGCCCTGATCAGTGACACCATCGGCTTCCTGACCATTTTGCTGATCAATATCCGCATCATCCAGGAGCTGGCCATTACCGCCAGTATCGGGGTGGCGATCATCATCTTCACCAATCTTCTGCTGTTGCCCATCCTGCTGTCCTACGTGCGGCTGCGCAGGGAAGATCGTCGCCGCCGCAATGAATACGAGGCCGCGCAGAAGCCCAGCATCATATGGAACACCATTGCCTCGTTTACCCGTCCGCGGGTGGCATTGGTGGCCATCATTGCCGGTGTCGGTCTGTTCTCCTTTGGCTGGATCAAATCCCAGGACATGCAGATCGGTGATTCCCAGCCCGGCGTGCCGGAACTGCGTGAAGACGCGCGCTACAACCAGGATGCGCGCCTGATCGCCGACAAGTTCTCGCTGGGCACCGACCTGATTTCGGTGATTGCCGAGACCGTGCCGGAAGCCTGCACCGAGTCCTATGCCGTCATGGAGGCGATCGACCGCTTCTCATGGCAGATGTACAACGTCGAAGGGGTTCAGCAGGTCATTTCCCTGCCCATGGTGGCCAAGGTGGTCAACGCTGGCTGGAACGAAGGTAATTTGCGTTGGAAAGTGCTGCCGCGCAACAACTTCATCATGCGCCAGAACCTGCAGGACATCGATACCGACTCCGGTCTGCTCAATCGCGATTGCAGCGCCATCCCGATCATGATGTACACCTCCGACCACCGCGCGGAAACCATCATCCGCGTGGTCAATCGGGTACGTGAGCTGCGCGAGGAGATCTATGTCGAGGATCTGCTGGACTTCACCGGCCCCGGCGATGTGGTCGAAGGCCTGCTCGAACAGGATGACGAACCCTGCGAGGAGTGTCTGAAGTTCCGTCTTGCCACCGGCAATGTCGGGGTCATGGCGGCTACCAACGAAGTAGTGGAGAACGCCCAGACGCCGATGCTGCTCTACGTCTATTCGGCCATCATCATTCTCTGTCTGCTGACTTTCCGCTCGGTGATGGGCACCTTGTGCATCGTGCTGCCGCTGGTGCTGGTCAGTTACCTGGCCTACTCGCTGATGGCTTTCATGGGGATCGGATTGAAGGTCAATACGCTGCCGGTAGTCGCCCTGGGTGTAGGCATTGGTGTTGACTACGGCATTTACATATTCAGTCGAATGCGAAGTTTCCTGCGCGAAGGGCTGACGCTGGACGAGGCCTACATGCGCACGCTCCGGCTGACCGGCAAGGCTGTGTTCTTTACCGCCATGACGCTGGCTGTGGGCGTGGGTACCTGGCTGTTCTCCGACCTGCAGTTCCAGGCCGACATGGGAGTTCTGCTGGCCTTCATGTTCATCTTCAACATGATCGGTGCCATGCTGCTGCTGCCGGCCCTGTCCCGCGTGCTGCTGGCCTGGAAGGAGCCGGTCAAGGTTCGATAACCTCAACGAAACCTGCCGGGCGGGCATTGCTGTGCCCGCCCGGCATTCACGCGGTTCTGGTCGCTTGCCTCAGTCGCTTCAACTCAGCAAGAAAGCGCTCGGGATCTTCAGGCGAAATTACGAGCTGCCGTGACTTCCCGTAGTGCAGGACAATCCGATCCATTGATAATGCCGGGCCGGACATCAGGCATCGCTTCCTGACGGCCTGGTCGATGTCGTTATAAGCCACATGCCACCGAAAGGGACCGCTTCGAATCGTCAGTTTTTCGGGGCCCAGCAGGTAGGTGGTTTGCAAAAGGATCCAGCCCGGCAGCATGACGCCACCGGTCAGCACAGCCAGTCCGATCAGAAAATTCGTGACGGATCCCCCGGCCATGATCATAAAGCCTGCGCCCAGGCAAGCAAAGGCAGAAGCGATCAGGACGATCGCGACCCAGGTGTCGATTCGAGACTTGATCAGCATGGTCTGCTATCCCTAATGAACTGAAGTGAAAAATTATGAGTATACCGACCGACAATCCCGAAGCAGACTCGCCGCATTCGGTTGTGGTGCTGTCTTCCGGCGGCAAAGACAGTCTGTTCATGTTTCATCGGCTGAATTCCGACCCCCGTTGGCGGATCGAAGCGATGCTAACTACCGTCAACGAGCGCAACGGGCGCGTGGCCATGCATGGCACGCCAGGATCACTGCTTCGTGCCCAGGCCGATGCGCTGGGCATCCCCCTGGTCACGGTGGGTTTGCCCGAGGACTGCAACAATGCCGAGTACGAGCGACGGCTTTCTCGCGGTCTGGCCCCGTTTCGTGAGCGTGGCATCGCCCATGTTGCCTGCGGCGATCTCTTCCTGGCCGACATACGCCAGTGGCGTGAGGCGTTGTTCGAACGGTTGGGCTGGACACCGCTGTTTCCCATTTGGCAGGAACCGACCGACCGGCTGGCTCGGAAGTTGGTCGAGGATGGATGGCAACTGACCATCAGTTGTATCGACACCCACCACTTACCTGATCACTTCCTGGGCTGTCGCTTCGATCAGTCCTTTCTCGACGCGCTCCCTCCCGGCATTGATCCCTGCGGCGAGAACGGCGAGTTCCATACCTTCGTGCATGGCGGGCCGCCTTTCCGGCATTCGCTGCATTTCAGTACCGGGCGTGTCGTCGTGACGCACAACCGCTTCGCCATGCTGGAGTTGTTGCCGGTCGATCAATAGTGCTGCACGGACATGACGGCTCTTTTATTTCAGAATGCATCACAGAGACACAGAGCCTCCCTGGTCTCGGCGGTGCCGGATGCAATTGACTTGCAATCCTTATACTGTGGCCTTGGGACAAAAATACTGGAGCTGAACATGACCTTTTCGATTCCCAGGAACCTTGTTGTGGCCGCGCTTTTCACTCTTCCGATGAGCGCCCTTCTGGCGGCGTCGGACCCAGATGAGACTGTCACCTTCAACGGGCTGAAGTGGGCTCTGCAAACCAATGGTAATGACATCACCTGGCCCGATGCGATCGACTACTGCGAGCAACTTGATCTCGCCGGTCATGGCGACTGGCGATTGCCGAGCATGGAGGAACTACAGTCATTGCATGATCCGGATGCGGCAGACGGCCGCGGCATTCGCGACCCGATTCATATCGATACCTGTTGCCTGTGGAGTAACGAATCACTCGAAGACCGGCCGGCTGAGGACGGTGATGAAACCGCCGGTCCGCCCGACCGATATCACTGGGGGTTCATGTTCGACGGTGGGCTGGAGTACTACGCAGTTCACATCTTCGACGACGGCCAGGCGCTGTGTGTGCGCGACCCGGATTGATCACACTATCTACCAGTACCCGATCATCCGCCCGCAGGTGATGACCGTCAGCCAGATCAGCAGCGAGATGCCTCCGGCGAGGGCCAGGATCGTGCGATCGGCGGGTGCTTCCACAGCGCCTGCCGTGGCCCGTTTCCAGGCCGGCAATCGCGTGATGACAGCCACGTTGATCAGCCCGACCACCACCATCGGCAGCTTGATGTAGAGAAACGGATTGCCGTGGTACTCGGTGGTGTTGAAGCTCAGCATCATGATGCCGCTGATTATGGCCAGCACGAAGCCGGTCGCCGCCAGCGGTACCGTGGGGCGGGCGATGGTCGCCACCGGGATCGAACGCCACAGGCCCAGCAGTCTCAGGTCCAGCAGTGCCACGGCGCCAAACAGCAGGCCGATGCCCAGAATGTGGGCCAGGTTGACGATGCCGTAGGTCCAGATCCCCAGCCCGCGCAGCAAGTCGGCCAGCGCCGAGGCTTCCAGCCAGGCCATCCACTCGTACATTCCGTTTGCCTCTCCCGAAAAGTCAGTCGCTGGGCGGGTAGACGTCGAAGACCTGGTCTTCCCAGATCACCCGGCGCACCTTGGCTTCGAACACTTCGGGGTCTTCATGGCGCTCGCCGTGTACGGTCACCTCGGCGCCTTCCGGAATGGTGTCTTCGCGCAAGCCGGCGCGATGGGTGCGCGGACCAGGTGCCAGGGTAATGTTCCATACCTGGCCGTCGGCATCGCGAATCTGCAGGGTGCCGTGCGGTCCGGAAAGACTGACGCCGGAGACCAGCTCGCCGGTGATCTCGACCTCGCCAGCGGTATTGCCCGACCAGCCGTGGTGGGCCAGTGCCACGAATGAGGCGCACAATGCCATCAAGGTCAGAAGTGCCTTTAACGTCTGTCTGATTCTCATCCTGGGTGCTCCATGCATGAAGGGGGGATTGTCAAAGCATACCATCGGAGCCACGAAGAGCGTTTGCACCGGCGATAGCCGGATTCGGGTCGCTCAGTTCCACGAAGAGTGATGCGAGATTTGCAACCAGATCAGTTATCCTTGGCCATTCGCCAGGTCTGAGTGGATACGAGTGACGCTGGAAATCGCCATCGTACTGATCGTCATCGGGATCGTTTTCGTGAGCTTCATTCGCGAGCGCTTTCCACCCGATGTGACTGCCATGATCGGTGTCGTCGCCCTGTTGATCGCCGGGGTACTCACCCCGCAGCAGTTGCTCGGCTCGTTCAGCAATCATGCACCGATTACCGTCGGTGCAATGTTCATCATTTCCGCGGCACTGGAAAAGACCGGCGTGATCGATTCCATGGGCCGGGTGGTCGCACGCCTGAGTGGCACGAGTTGGCTACGCACCATGCTGATCACCATGGTCAGCGTCATGGCCATGAGCGCATTCATGAACAACACGCCGGTGGTGGTGATCATGATCCCCATCCTGCTGGCCGTGGCGCGACAAAGCAGAATTCCGAGCTCCAAGCTGCTGATTCCTCTCTCCTACGCTTCCATATTCGGTGGCACCTGTACCCTGATCGGCACTTCGACCAACCTGCTGGTTGACGGGGTGGCCCAGGACATGGGCATGGAAGCTTTCACCATGTTCGAGATTACGGCCGCCGGATTGATCATGGCCGGTGTGGGTATGCTGTTCCTCCTCACCGTTGGGCGCTGGCTCCTGCCGACTTTGAGTGACGAGGCCGGCGAGCTCAAGCAGACCATACGCGACAAGCGCTTTATCACCGAACTGATCGTTTCCCCCGATTCCGACTACGACGGTCGGCGTCTTGGCGAGACGCGCATGGTCAAGGATCGCATGAACCGGGCCATCAGCGTAATTCGTCAGGGATATACCCTGCGCGATGAGCCCGATGAACTGGTGCTCCGGCCGGGCGACCGCATCTTGATCGAAACCACGCTGACCGAAATGTTGTCGATGACGAACAATACGGATTTGATGCTGCGCGACCAAATCGATAATGACGATCTTGTGTTGCCGGCGGCTTCGGATGAAGCCCGGGAAGTGGCAGAAGTCGTGATCAGCCCGGATTCGCCGCTGGTCAACCAACTGATTGGTGACCTGGAACTGCGCCATCGGCATGGTATCGAGATTGTCGGTATCCATCGCCCCAGGGGCAACAAGTCCCGTGATTTCGACAAGCTGAGGGTTCAGAACGGCGATACCCTGCTGCTGGCAGGGCCGGCCCGGGGACTTCAGCAGGCCTACCATACGAAAGAGTTCACCAATCTCTCCCTGCCTGAGGCGCGCCCCTATCGAAGGGACAAGGCCTGGATTGCCATTGCCGCCATGGGGTTGGTGATGGTGCTGGCTGGCATCGAGGTGATGCCCATCGTGGTGCTGGCCATCATTGCGGCCGTGGTCGTGGTGGCGGCGGGCTGTGTGACCTCCGACGAGGCCTACCAGTCGGTACAGTGGTCGCTGTTGATCCTGATTTTTGCCATGCTGGCCATCGGTTCGGCCATGCAGACCTCGGGCACGGCACAACTGCTGGCCGAGCAGCTGGCCTATTACGTCGCGCCATTCGGGCCCTTCGCCATGCTGTCGCTGATCTACCTGATGACCTCCGTCATGACCGAGACGATGAGCAACAATGCCTCGGTCATTCTGCTCACTCCCATCGCGGCCGGCCTGGCCATCACGCTCGGCTACGATCCGCGCCCGTTCGTTGTCGCCGTCATGTTTGCCGGCAGCGCCAGTTTCGCTACCCCGATCGGGTACCAGACCAACACCCTGGTCTACCAGGCCGGTGGCTATCGTTTCATGGATTTCGTCAGGATCGGACTACCCATGAACGTTCTCATGTGGGCAACTGCAACCATCGTCATCCCGATTTTCTGGCCCCTGCAGCCTTGAGGCGGGAAAGGGGAAAAGGTGAGAGATGGAGAAGACCGGGGAGCAGGGTTCAGGAAGGGCTACGTAGCCTCCCGCCCTTGCTTGTCAGCACTGCGACTTCGAGCAACCAGCCAACGAACCAACGAACCAACGAGCCAACGAGCCAACGAGCTAACGAGCTAACGAGCTAACGGGCTAACGGGCTAACGGGCTAACGAGCAAACATGCTCAACCCCCTGAATGATTCGCGGTGTCGGGCGTACCAGCAGGCTGGGTTCGACCCGATGCAATTCGGTCAGCCCTTCATCGACCAGTCGCGTGTTGCGCCAGCGCGCCAGGGGGTCGCTGTCGTCGTTCTCATGACCTGCGATGATGAAATCGGGTTCGGCGGCCAGCACGGCCTCGATATCGATCACGGCCGCTTCCGTATCGAGATCGGAGAAAACATTCTCCAGCCCGCAGAGCTCGAAGACTTCGTTGATGACATGTCGCTGGCCCAGCGTGTAAAGCGGGCGGGCCGAGACCTGGTAAAACACGGTTCTACGGTCGCCGGAATCTGCCTGGCGCGAGCTGATGTTCTCCAGCTCGGAACGGAATGCCTGTGCGGCTGCCGCTCCGGCCTCGGCAGACCCCAGCCTCTCACCCAGCGTTTCCAGGGCCGTTGCGATGTCATCGAGCGAACGGATCTCGATCCAGATGATGTCGATGCCCAGTGATTCGATCCGCCCCACCGCGGCCGCCGGAGAGCCCCCCCGCCAAGCCAGCGCGTAGTCCGGATCCAGCCCGAGAATCGTCTCCAGGTCGTAGCGGAATGCATCCCCGACCAGCGCCAGCTCGGCTGCTTCCGAAGGATAGTCACTCCAGTCGACCGTACCCACCAGGGTGTCACCGACACCGGCGGCATACGCCAGTTCGGTCAGATGCGGCGCCAGCGAAATCACCCGCGGCTTGTCCTGCGCCACACCTTCGGCGAAGCCCAGAACCAGCAACACGGCTACCAGCCACCCGAAGCCGACCTGAACCCTGAACCCTGAACCCTGAACCCTAGATCTGGTACGCATAAGCCAGGGTCGCGGTCAGAACCACCCACAGCAACAGCATCAGAGGCAGGCCGACGCGCACGAAGTCCTTGTACTTGTACCCACCAGCATTCATCACCAGCAGGTTGGTCTTGTAGACCGTGGGCTTGGCGAAACTCAGATTGGCACCGAAAAGGACAGCCAGAATCAGCGGCTCGGCCGGCAGCATGAACTGCTGGGCCAGGCTTGCTGCGATCGGTGTAATGATGATGGCGGCTGCGTAGTTGGCGACCAGGTTGGCCATCAGGGCCATGAACAGCATCAGCCCGCCGACTAGAAGGAAGGGCGATATTCCGGCACTGAATGCGTGAACGAGTTGCGCGATCCAGTCCGAGCCGCCAGTCAGCATCAAGGCCGAACTCAGGCCAAGGCTGGCGACCACGACCAGCACGAGCTGAAGAGAAATTGCACCCATGCCTTCGTGCCAGGTCAGGCAGCGCGTCACCAGCAAGGCGATGACGCCGAACAATGCACTCAGCGCAATGGGGAGGATTCCGAGTGCCGCAATCACGATCACGGCAATCATGATGACCAATGCGGTTGGCGCCTTGGTGGTCTTGGGCAGTTTGATGCTGCCGTCTAGCACCAACAGGTCGGGACCGTCCTTGGCTGCTTCCAGTTGCCGGGCTGAGGACTGGACGAGCAGAACATCACCTGAACGCATTACGATGTTGTCCAGTGCGGTGGTGCGTGTCTGGTCTTCGCGATTGAAGCGGTGCAGGGCCAGAAGTCGCAAGCCGTAACGGGAAAGCAGCTTGGCTTGACCGATACGCAGGCCGACCAGTTTCGAAGAGGGGGTTACGGCTACTTCCGCGATTTTCTGGTCATCGGCTCCGAGTGGATGCTGATCATCGATCTCGACATCTCCCGAATACAGGCGTCCGCCCAGAACGTGTGCAAACTCCCGCAGGTTGTCCTGGGTGTTGGTCGTGGTCAGCCGGTCGCCGGCCTTTAGTGAGACATCGGGCAGAGGAGTGATGAAGACCCCTGGACCCCGCTGGATCTTCTCGACCTTGAGATTTCCGTCGCAGCGCTCGATGGCAGAGGATAGGGTCTGACCGATCACGTCGCTGGACTTGCCCAGGCGGATCTGGGCGGTGTAGAGGCGCTTGACTCCCGATTGCAATGGCGCCTGGCGTTCCGGCAGGAGTCGTGGGGCGATCAACCAGAGATAGAGAATGGCAATGCTGCCTGCAATGGCCACCGGCAGGAAGAAATCCAACATGCCAAACGGTGCCACACCGATATCGGCCGCTACACCGACCACCAGCAGGTTGGTGGCGGTGCCGATCGTGGTGCTCATGCCGCCGACAATGGTGATCATGCCCACGGGCAGCAGGATACGCGACGACGGGAGGTTGGAGCGCATTGCCAGGCTCAACAGGATTGGCAGCAAGATCATCACGATGGTGATGTTGTTGACGAAGGCGCTGATGGCCGCGCAGATCAGCAGCGTGGGCAGCATGGCGAAGGTTGGGGCTTGTCGCCAGATGCTGCCGATCAGGCGTCCGACCGGCTCCAGTGCGCCGGTGCGCACCAGCCCCTGACCGAGAATGATCAAAGCGCAGACTGCAATCAGGGCCTCGTGGCCGAATCCCAGAAAGAAGTTGGTGGCTCGTATTGCCTCGCCGTCGGCTTGTTGAAAGGGAAACAGCTCGAAAGCGACCGCGAGCAGCACCAGCACGAACAGTGAAACCGTTTCTCGCGGAAGCCGACCACGTGAAAAGGCGAACAGGGTCGCCACGATCAGTAGCAGGACGACCAGCGCGTGGTAGTTGGGCAGGGCATAGGTCATGACGGTGTGATTTTACGCACAAACGTGTGTGCGGTGATTATCCCTGATTATTGTCTGCGATCATCGGCCAGCCGGGCCTGAAGCAGGTCGAAGTCGTCGATCGGCGCCAGGCATTGCCTTCCCAGGCAGATTCGGGCAGTGGCCTGCTCCGCATGCACCATTGGTTCGAGCTGTGCGGGCAGGTCCTCGACGGACAGATCCGGAGGCAGGCGGTAACAGTGCAGTCCGGCGTGACCGGCCAGCTTTCGGTGCCAGCCGTCGGCTGTCTTGCCGGCGCCACCAATCAGCACTTGTGCTGTCGGGGATGCCAGTTCCCCGGCACTGCGAAACAGCGTGGCATGGGCCAGGGGCTGCTGTCGCATCTGCGCACTGGCCGCGGCCAGGGTGGTTTCGGCAACGCGCAAAAGTGCGATATCACCGGTGAGCGCGCCAAGCCGGAGCAAGCCGAGCACGGCCTGCCCGGCGCCGGCCGGCGTGGCATCGTCGGCATGCGCGAGCGGACGCGTGAGCAGGGCTTCGTGTTCGAGCGGGGTCAGGTACATGGCGCTCGAATCATCGTCGACGAACTGGTCCACGATGCGTCGGGCAATGCGCCGGGCGAGGTTGAACCAGCGCGGTTCGAAACGCCAGGCGAGCAGTTCCAGGCAGGCCAGCAGGACGTTGGCGTGGTCTTCCAGGGTGGCCGGGTGCGCACTGCGTCCGCCGCGCCAGATTGCGCGCGGCGGGTCCTGGCCGAACAGCTTCACGGCCACCGAATCGAGTGATTCGGCCGCCCGTTCACACCAATCGGACCGCCCCAGCAGCCGTCCGGATCGGGCCAGGTTCTCGATCGCCAGGCCGTTCCAGCCGGCGATCAGTTTGTCGTCGCGCCCGGGGCGGGTGCGCTCGTTGCGAGTGGCCAGGAGCTTGCCCCTTGCCTGATCCAGTGACGCACGGATATCGGATTCGTCGAGACCGGGGCGCACCATCTCGCCGATCGAACGGGCGATGACCAGGTGCCAGAGTTTGCCGTCGAAGTTTGGCGGGCCGTCCAGGCCGTAACGCTCGAACCACAACTCGCGTTCCTGACCGTGAAGTACCGTATCGACCTCGTCGGGCCGCCACAGGTAGAAGGCACCCTCTCCGTCGGGTGTGTCGGCATCCAGGCTGGCGGCAAATCCGCCGCCTTCCAGCCCCATTTCGCTGTCCAGCCAGGACGCTGTGCGCTCGCACACCCGCTCGAAGTCTTTGCGCTTCCAGCGTACCGCCGCATCGGCGTAGAGACCCAGCAACTGGGCATTGTCCGACAGCATTTTCTCGAAGTGCGGGATCTCCCAGGCCTGGTCGACGCAGTAGCGGAAAAAGCCGCCGGCGAGTTGATCGTTGAGGCCGTGCCGGGCCATGGTGGTGAGCGTGTCGGCCAGCATCTGGGCGGCCTGGTCGTCTTCGGCAAATGTGGCCAGCGCCGATAGTTGCGGTGCCTGCGGGAACTTCGGTGAGGTGCCGAATCCGCCGTGGTCTGCGTCGAAGCGGGCCGACAGCTCGGCGATCAGGGTGTCCGGGTCGGGCAGCTCCTCCTGGTCACCGGTCTGGTCACCGCCTTGCGGCCTCGATATCGCCTGAAGCGCTTCCTGGACCTGCAGGTGCTGGGCGCGCAACTCAGCGCGACGCGTGGCCCAGACCTGGTGGATGCGTTGCAGCAACTGGTCGAAGCCCATCATGCCGTGGCGCGGTTCGGGGGGGAAATAGGTGCCGGCGAAAAACGGCGCCTGGCTGTCCGGGTCAAGGAACACCGTCAGCGGCCAGCCACCGCCACGCCCGGTCAGTAACTGGTGGGCCATCTGGTAGATGCGATCGAGATCGGGACGCTCCTCGCGGTCGACCTTGATGTTGACGAAATGCGCGTTCATCAATGCGGCGATGTCGTCATTTTCGAAGCACTCGTGAGCCATGACATGGCACCAGTGACAGGCGCTGTAGCCGATCGACAGCAGGATGGGCTTGTCGAGCGTCCGCGCCATGGCCAGCGCCTCACGATCCCAGGGCTGCCAGTGCACCGGGTTGTCGGCATGCTGCAGCAAATAGGGACTGAGCGCGTCGCCGAGGCGGTTTTGCGGTTTCTGTTCCTTCATGGGGCCATGTTAAGGGTTTCCGGGTCGGCGGTGCGTCGGTGCGTCGGTGCGTCAGCGCCGCTCACCGACCTGCGGACGCACCGACCGACGTACAGACGTACAGACGCACAGACGCGCAGACGCACAGACGCACAGACGCACAGACGCACAGACGTAAAGACCCCCGGCGGTCGATCTGCGATAATCCCCACCCATGAACCAGTCCGACTTCTTCTACCACCAGCTCGATCCGGTGGCCGTGCAGGTTGGCGGCTTTGGGATTTACTGGTACAGCCTGATGTACCTGGTCGCGTTCGGTGCATTCTGGCTGCTTGGGCGGGTGCGGGCACGGCGTGACGATGCGCCGCTCAATCCGGAGCAGGTGGGTGATTTCCTGTTCTGGGGGGTGATCGGGGTGATTGTTGGCGGGCGGCTGGGCTATGTGCTGTTCTATGCCTTCGATTCGTTTCTTGGCAATCCGCTCATGCTGTTCCATATCCGCGACGGCGGCATGAGCTTCCATGGCGGTCTGGTCGGCGTGCTTGTCGCCATCTGGGGCTATGGCCGTCACCTGGGCTGCGGCTTTCTGCGTCTGGCCGATTTCACCGCGCCGCTGGTGCCGATCGGGCTGGCGGCCGGAAGGCTGGGTAACTTCATCGGCGGGGAGTTGTGGGGGCGTCAGACCGATGTGC
Organism: Wenzhouxiangella sp. AB-CW3; assembly: GCF_014725735.1. NCBI lineage: Bacteria > Pseudomonadati > Pseudomonadota > Gammaproteobacteria > Chromatiales > Wenzhouxiangellaceae > Wenzhouxiangella > Wenzhouxiangella sp. AB-CW3. The sequence goes on along the minus strand of NZ_CP061368.1, from coordinate 3,526,956 downwards.
CCTGGGCAGTGATCTTTCCCGAATCAGTGCAGTCCGGCGGGCGGTTCTCCGAGACGCTCTATCAGCAGTACCTGGCCGGCAACCTCGACGAGTTCGCCCGGCATCCCTCGCAGCTCTACCAGGCGCTGGGCGAGGGGCTGGCGCTGTTTGTCGTGCTGTGGCTGTACTCGGCCCGGCCGCGCCCGGTCGGCGCCGTTGGTGGCCTGTTCCTGGCCGGTTACGGTTTCTTCCGTTTTCTCGCCGAATTCTTCCGCGAGCCCGACGCCCATCTCGGCTTCATTGCGCTGGACTGGATGACCATGGGACAGCTGCTTTCGGTGCCCATGTTTATCATTGGCGTGGCGCTGATGATCTTCGCTTACCGGAACAAGACATGAAAACCTACCTCGACCTGCTTCGGCATATTCGCGAAAACGGCACCCGCAAGTCCGATCGCACCGGCACCGGGACGTTGAGCGTGTTCGGCTACCAGATGCGCTTCGACCTGTCCGAGTCCTTCCCGCTGGTGACGACCAAGAAAGTCCATCTGAAATCCATCATCCACGAACTGCTGTGGTTCATTCGCGGCGACGCCACCATCGAGTACCTCAAGCGCAATGGCGTGACCATCTGGGACGAGTGGGCCGACGAAAATGGCAGCCTGGGTCCGATCTACGGCGCGCAGTGGCGCTCCTGGCCGACACCGGAGGGGCGCTCGATCGACCAGCTCACCCAGGTCGTCGAGCAGATCCGCTCACGCTCCGACTCACGCCGTCACGTGGTATCCGCCTGGAACCCGGCCGACCTGCCGGATGAATCCATGTCTCCGCAGGACAATGCCCGTGCCGGGCGCATGGCGCTGGCGCCGTGCCACTGCCTGTTCCAGTTCCACGTCGCCGACGGGCGCCTGAGTTGCCAGCTCTATCAGCGCTCGGCCGACTGTTTCCTCGGTGTGCCATTCAACATGGCATCCTATGCCTTGCTGACCTTGATGGTCGCCCAGATCACCGATCTGAAACCCGGCGAATTCATCCACACCTTCGGCGACGCCCACCTCTATCTCAATCATCTCGATCAGGTCGACGAGCAACTCTCCCGCGATCCCCTGCCGCCGCCGACGATGCGCCTGAATTCCGAGCGCCGTCGACTCGAAGATTTTGTCTACGAGGACTTCGAGCTGGTCGGTTACCAGTCCCATCCGCCGATCAAGGCGCCGATTGCCGTCTGACCTTATAGCTGGCCGGGGTGTTAATGAGCCATTTGCAGGCCGCGGTGAATGTCGTCATCCAGCTCTTTGGCCTTTTGCTTGTAAAGCTTTCTGTACTGCCTGGTGGCCGAGTTCAACAGGATGATCCAACCCATGTGCGTATTGAGAAGCTGGTCTAACGCCAGATCCAGTTCCTGGAGAATGGGAACCAAGGGTTCTGGGGGCCTGGAAGTTGGTGCTTTGGCGCGATGATCATCGGCCTGGGCAGCCTTGGCGCGAACCCTGAAACGACGCTCTGCAAACCGCTTTCCAGCCTGGTCGGCGACAATCCAGCCGCGCGTCTTGCTAAGCATGTAGCTGCATTGCAGTAGCGAGTTCACCTGTTCGTAGGTGTGGTTGAACCAAGGGTCGTCGGGATCAATGTCCCCGGCAATATCAAGACGGACGAGCTTGTCCCGGACGGCAAAAAGTCGATAGGACGCCGATGTATCGCCATAAAGCACGCTCAGGCATAGCGCCAGCACCAGGGCGCCGGCCAGCATGATCGCGGTTGCGGCCAACACCAGAATGATGGTTGTCATGGCTCTTCGTCCTCCATTTCGTCAGGCTTGGCTGAAAGCCTGACGCGGTGCATCAGGAAGTCCTGCAGCCTGCGCTTCTCCTCGACCAGGCGTTCGATTTCCTGATCTTTCGACTCCATTGCCTTGGACCACACAACCCAGATCATTCTCCAAAAAAGGAAAATGAAGAACAGGAGCACGAGCCCCAGTAGACCGTGCTCGTTCAGGAAAGTGCCTATGAAACTCCAGACTCCGTTGTCAACATTTGCGCCTTCGGGCAGACTCATGCTCCGAAATTTCCCTACTTTTGCTCCGTAGCATGTTTTACCGATACATTTGGTGTCAAGCCCGTTCTAATGGCTCATTTGACATAAACAAGGTAATCATATTGCAATTACCTCATTAATCGCCTAAGGTTGCCCTATTGTTGTCAGGCGTGAGTCATGCGTTCCCTCAGTTCCGGCTACTTGCAAGAGCTCAGCTTCACCGCCGATCACCTGGCGGCGCTGCGGGCGTTGGGTGAGTTTCGGGGCAAGCAGAGTCTGTATTTTCACCAGGCGCCGGAGACGCTGAAGACGCTTCGGCAGGTGGCGGTGGTGGAGTCGACCGAGTCGTCGAGTCGGATCGAGGGGGTGACGGTGGCGCCGGGGCGGCTGGAGCCGCTGGTGCTCAAGCGCACCGATCCGCGCAATCGTTCTGAGCAGGAAGTGGCCGGCTATCGGGATGCGCTTGGCCTGATCCACGAATCGGCGCGCGAGATGGAGTTTTCCGCAAACATCGTGCTCCAACTTCACGGCATGCTCTATCGCTACATGCCGCAGCGCGGCGGACGCTGGAAGAGTAGCCCGAACGAAATCACCGAGACCCAGGCCGATGGCAGCACCCGGGTGCGTTTCGTGCCGACCTCGCCGCATCTCACGCCGATCCAGATGGACCAGCTTGCCGAAGGCTATGCCCGCGCGGTGGATGCCCATCACCAGGACTCGTTGGTGCTGGTGCCACTGGCCATCCTGGATTTTCTTTGCATTCACCCGTTCACCGACGGAAACGGCCGGGTGGCGCGGTTGCTGAGCCTGATGCTGCTCTACCAGGCCGACTATGAAGTCGGCCGCTACATTAGCCTGGAGCGCATCATTGAGCAGAGCAAGGAAAGCTACTACGAGACGCTGGAAAAGAGCTCAGCCGGCTGGCACGAGGGCCGGCATGACGCGATGCCCTGGCTGGAGTACTTCTGGGGGACGCTGATTCGCGCTTATCGTGAGTTCGAGGAGCGCGTGCACCGCGTGCGCACCGTACCCGGTGCCAAGACCGAGCAGGTACGGCTGGCCGTATCCCGTCGCGCGCAGCCCTTTGCCATCTCCGAGATTGAGGCTGAATGCGCCGATGTCAGCCGCGACATGGTCCGCCATGTGCTGCGCCAGATGCGCGAAGAAGGCCTGATCGAAGTCATCGGCCGCGGCCGCGGCGCCAAATGGCGCCAAATTGATTCATCGTAGGCCGGCCTTGCATGGCCGGCGGGCCAAACCCTGACAATTGACAAAGCAGCAGCCATGCCAAAGAAAGAAAACGATCACGACATCGCCACCAGCCCGAACCCGGCCGATCTCAAGCGCCAGGCGTTGAAGGATCTCCTGCCCGAAGCCTTCACCGAAGGCCGCATCGATGTCGCCGCCCTCAAGCGCGCGCTGGGCGAGGAATCTGTCGTCGAAGGCGGCGAGCGTTACCGACTGGACTGGGTGGGCAAGTCCGAGGCCTATAAGGTGCTGCAGGCCCCGACCACGGCCACTTTGCGGCCGCGCCGGGGCCAGTCGGTCAATTTCGACACCGCCAGCCATGTATTCATCGAAGGCGAGAACCTGGAAACGCTGAAAGTGCTGCAAAAGGCCTATTTCGGCAAGGTCAAGCTGATCTACATCGACCCACCCTACAACACTGGCAACGACCACTTCGTCTACCCGGACCGATTCCAGGAAAGCAAGGAAGACTACCTCAAGCGCATCAATGAGCTCGACGACGACGGCAGCCTGATGCGCGAAGGCTTTTTCCGCAAGAACAGCCGCGAATCCGGCCACTACCATTCCAATTGGCTGAGCATGATGCTACCCCGCTTGTATATCGCGCGGAACCTGTTGCACGAACAGGGGGTGATCTTTGTTTCCTGCGATGATCATGAAGTGCACAATTTGCGCTGCCTGATGGACGAGATTTTCGGGGCCGAGAATTTTGTGGCCACGGTGATCTGGCAGAAAGTCTATTCCCCAAAAAATACGGCGCGTCATTTTTCCGAGGATCATGACTTTATCCTGGTCTACGCCCGAAACGCTGACCTGTGGACTCCAGAGCTGTTGCCCCGGTCTGACGAAATGCAGGCTAGATACGGGAATGAGGATAATGACTCTAGAGGGCCGTGGAAGGCTAGTGATCTTTCCGCACGAAATTTCTATAGCCAAGGCACCTATTCAATAAAGTGCCCTTCTGGACGTGTCATTGACGGTCCACCGCCTGGAATGTATTGGCGTGTGTCGAAGAAGAAGTTTGAGGAGCTGGATGCAGATGGGCGTATATGGTGGGGTGTGGATGGAAATAATACGCCTGCAATCAAGCGATTTCTTTCCGAGGTAAAGCAAGGAAAGGTGCCGCAAACACTGTGGGCCTATAAGGAGGTCGGGCATACTCAAAAAGCAAAGAAAGAACTGATCAGCCTGGTTGAATTCCCAAATTCCGACTTGGTGTTTGATACCCCCAAGCCGACACAGCTCATCAGGCGGATGCTGCAACTGGCAACGACTGCTGATGAGCCAGAAATCGTAATGGACTTTTTCGCGGGATCGGGTACCACCCTGGAAGCCGTTCTCCGCCAGAACGCCGAAGACGACGGCCATCGCCAGTGCATTCTGGTCCAGCTCCCCGAGCCACTGGACAAGGACAACAGCGAGTTTTCGGACATCGCCCAGGTTGCCCGCACCCGCATCCGCGCCGTGCTCGACGACCTCAGGCAATCCGAAGACCTGGTCAACAAGCTGCCGGAAGGCGAGGGCTTTCAGGCCTATTCACTCGCCCCGTCCAACTTTCGCCAATGGCGCGGCGAGGATATCGAAACCGGCGAGGAACTGGCCGAGCAGGTCAAGTTGTTCACCCAATCCGAAAAGGACGGCGCCGAGGCCGAGGCCGTGCTCCACGAGTTGCTGCTCAAGCTTGGCTACGAACTGACCACGCCCATTGAATTCCTGGAGATCGCCGGTCACCCGGTCCAGGCCATCGACCAGGGCAAGGTGCTGTTCGTGCTGGAAGGTTTCACTGAAGCCATGATCGACCCGCTGATCGAGCGCAAGCCAGAACAGATCGTCACCCTGGATTCGGTCTTCCAGGATTCCGACCAGCTCAAGAGCAACCTCTCCCTGCAATGCCGCGATGCCGGCATTCGCTTCACCTGTTTGTGAGCCGGCATGTCGACCAACAGAAATTCAGGACGGTCCTTGGTCTTTTCTATTCTCTGTGATCTCTGTGCCCTCTGTGGTGAAAAGCTTTTCAATCATGAAACTAAGATTTGACGCCAACCAGGACTACCAGCTCGAAGCCATCTCGGCGGTCACCGATCTGTTCAAAGGCCAACCGGGACCGGAGGCCGGGATTGCGCAATTCAGGCAGGATGCCGCCACCAGCCTGCAACTGACCGAGGTTGGTATTGCCAATCGCTGTGTGCTCACCCCCGAGCAGTGGCTGGACAATCTGCGGGTGGTGCAAGGGGCCAATGGGTTGGAGGCTTGCGAGCGGCTGGAGCCGCTGGTTGACAGCGATGGCGAGCAGGTCGGTAACTTTCCCAATTTCACCGTGGAGATGGAAACCGGCACCGGCAAGACGTATGTTTACCTGCGAACCATTCACGAACTGCACAAGCGCCATGGGTTTTCCAAGTTCGTGATCGTGGTGCCGTCGGTGGCGATTCGCGAAGGGGTGCTCAAGTCGCTGCAGGTCACGGCAAATCATTTTCGTCGCCTGTACGATGCCCGGCGCACCGAATTTGCCGTCTACGAGTCGGCCCGCTTGCATCAGTTGCGCAATTTCGCCCTGTCGGATGCCTTGCAGGTGCTGGTGATCAATATCGATGCCTTTGCCAAGGATGCCGATCCGAATGCGACGCGTGCGAAGGGCAACGTGATCAACCAGTTGCGCGAGACCGGCATTCGGCCGATCGAGTTTATCCAGCAGACCCATCCCATCGTCATCCTCGATGAGCCGCAGAACCTGGAAACCGACAAGCGCAAGCGCGCCATCGCTCGCCTCAATCCGATGTGTGCTTTGCGCTATTCGGCTACCCATCGCGAGACCTACAACCGGGTCTACAGCCTGGACCCGGTGCGCGCTTATGAACTGGGGCTGGTCAAGCAGATCAGCGTGGATTCGGTGGTCGATGGCAGTACCGAGAACCAGGCCTACGTGGAACTGGAAAGTTTTTCTTCGACCAGTCGTAGCATCTCGGCCAAGGCCACCATCTGGGTCAACCAGGCCAGGGGGCCGAAGAAGCGGCGCGTCACGCTGAAAAACGGCAGCGATCTATACAAGCTCTCGAAGCAGCGCGAGATCTATCGCAATGGTTTCGTGGTCAACGAGATCGATGCCGAGTCGGGGTTCGTGCGTTTTGCCAACGATGTGACGGTGCGCGTGGGCGTGCCGCACGGCGCGGCCGGCGAGCAGGTCATGCGCATGCAGATCGAGGCCACCATCCGCCGGCATTTCGAGAAGGCGAGAAAACTCGAGCCGCTGGGCATCAAGGTCCTGAGCGTGTTCTTTATCGACCGGGTGTCCAGTTATCGCGTCTATCACGAAGACGGCTCGACCACGCTGGGGCCGTTTGGCCAGTGGTTCGAGGAAATCTATGCCCGCTATGCTGAACTGCCCGAGTTTGCCGGGATTTACGAGCTTGAGCCCGAGCAGGTCCACAATGGCTATTTCGCCCGCGACAAGCAGGCCGTTTCTCCTTATTCGGAAACCAGCTTCAAGACCAAGTCCGGGGCCGAGGGCGGGGCGTTCGAGTTGATCATGCGCGACAAGGAGCGGCTGCTGGATGTGGACGAGCCACTGCGCTTCATTTTCAGCCACTCGGCGCTGCGCGAGGGCTGGGACAACCCCAACGTGTTCCAGATCTGCACCCTGGCCGAGACCCGCTCGGAGATGCGCAAGCGCCAGGAAATCGGCCGGGGTCTTCGGTTATGTGTGAACCAGGAGGGCCGGCGGGTGATGGACCGGCATATCAACCGCCTGACGGTGATCGCCAACGAAACCTACGTCGACTTCGCCAACCAGCTCCAGACCGAGATGGCCGCCGACGGCGTGGAGTTCCGCGCCGACCTGGTCAAGAACGAGCGTGAGAAAGTCACCGTGCGGCTGCGCAAGGGCTACCAGGCCGATCCCAACTTTCTGGCGCTGTGGGAACGGAT